>NZ_LIQX01000420.1 GCF_001418475.1 Streptomyces ossamyceticus
TCGCCGCGCAGGCCCCCGCCTGGGAGCCCGGCACCGCCCACGGCTACCACCCCCTGACGTACGGCTGGCTCCTCGACGAGCTGGTCCGGCGCGTGACGGGCCGGGGCGCCGGCGAGTGGATCGCGTCGGAGATCGCGGCGCCCCTCGGCCTCGACCTCTGGCTCGGTCTGCCCGACTCGGTGGCGGCCGAGGGCCGGGTGGGCCGCGCCGGACGGCTGCCGTCGGCACCCGAACCCACCGGGGGACTGCGCGTGCGCGCGAAGCGGTCCGTCACCGCCGCCTACGACGACCCCGACTCCCTCACCCGGCGCGCCTTCGCCGCGATCACCCCGTTCCCCGACCAGAACGACCCCGCGTACCGCGCGACGGCGCTGCCCGCCACCAACGGCATCGCCACGGCGGGCGCCCTGGCCCGCTTCTACGCCGCGCTGATCGGCGAGGTCGACGGCGTACGGCTGCTCGCCCCGGCCACGATGGAGGCGGCGCGCGCGGAGGAGTCGGCCGGCCCCGACCGCACCCTCGTCATCAACACCCGCTTCGGCCTCGGCTACATGCTGCACGGCACCGCGTCCCCGCTCCTCGGCCCCGGCTCCTTCGGCCACCCCGGCCGAGGCGGCCCCCTCGGCTTCGCCGACCCGGACACGGCCACGGCCTTCGCCTACGTCACCAACGGCTACCGCAAGACGGTCACAGCGGACCCGAGGGCCCAGTCCTTGGTGAAGGCACTGAGGTCCGCGCTGTCGCTGTAGGGCGCGCGAAGCCCTGCCAGGGGCGCGGGGAACTGCGCGACAAGCCACGACGGACCGGGCGGCCGCCAATGAACCGGCACCCCCGAGCCATAAGGCGCCCCGGCCAAACCCAGCAGAGCGAAGGGGCGGCCGCCCGGACAGCGAAGACGCCCCAGAACTCCCCCGCAGAATGCCCTGGCGCGCTCCGATGAACCGGACGGCCGCCCTCCGTGAGCGGCGATCCCAGCATGCGCGACATCTCCCGCGCTGTCGTTCGCACCCAGTCCACAGTCGCTTGGCACCCCGTCCACGGCCGGACCGCTCGGCGGCCCCACCGGGCACAGCGGACGGCCGCCCACGGCCGCGCGGGGCCGCGGTCAGCCGCCCGGTCACGCGGACAGGTCACGCGGACACGTCACGCGGACACGTCACGCGGACAGGTCACGCGGACAGGTCACCTCTCGGATCAGAGAGCTCTCGGATCAGAGGGCTATGGGGTGGGACGTCCTGCCCGACGCCTCGTCTATCTCGTCGTGCGCCTTGGTGAGGAGTTTCATGGCCAGCTCGTTCAGGGCCCGCGCGCCCGCTATCTCCTCGCCGACCCGTGGCTGATTGGAGTCGGTGTGGTGGCGGCTCGCGTACCCGTTGGCCCGGACCTCCTTGCCGTCGGGCAGCCGTACGAGCGCCGCCGCCCGCGTCTTCTGTTCGTCCTCCTGGAACTCCAGCTCGATGTGCCATCCCACAGCGGTGTGCATCATGACGATCACCTCCGGAAACCGCTGTTTCCAGAGTGCTCCTCCGGGCCCGCCGACGCACGGCCTGGCCGAGCCCCGCCCCGCGGCCCCGCCCGCCCCGTCAGGCCCCTATCCGGCGCGCAGCATCAACCC
>NZ_LIQX01000421.1 GCF_001418475.1 Streptomyces ossamyceticus
GGCCACCCCCGACCCCGACCCCGGCAGATCCACCTCGTACGTCCACTCCCGGCGCCCCACCCACGCGACCTCGGTCTCGTTGCGCCCGAGGAAGGGGTCCGGGATCAGCCCCGCCGCCAGCAGATCGGTGTGCACGCACCCGGGCACGGCGGCGGGCAGCTCCCGCCCCTCGTACCGCAGGATCCAGCCCTCGGTGAGCGGGGTGGCGTCGAGCATGCGCCCTCCTAAACCGGTCCAGTCGATGATGCGACAGCGTCGCGAAAAGTTTCGGCACCCTTGGCGAGATTGGGACTTTACCGGTTCAGTGAACGGCTGCCAGAGTGCCGAACCAGCCAACCCACCCGTGCTCGTCCGTCCCGAACGGAGCTGGTGCACATGAACCACCGAAGGACGCTCACCGGAACACTGCTCGCCGCCGCGCTCCTCGCGTCGGGCTGCACAGGCAGCGGAGGAGGCTCCAAGGCCGCCGACGCGAAGGCACCCGACGATCCGTCGAAGGTGTCCGGAACCATCAAGGTCCTCACCCACCGCACCGACATCGTGCAGGACGGCACGATGAAGAAGTACGCGGCGGAGTTCAACAAGATCTACCCGAAGGTGAAGGTCGAGTTCGACGCGATCACGGACTACGAGGCCGAAGTCAAGATCCGTATGAACACGAAGAACTACGGCGACGTCCTCATGATCCCCAGCGTCATCAAGAAGAACGACTACCCCAGGTTCTTCGCCTCCCTCGGCACCCAGGACGAGCTCGCCGAGAAGTACCGCTTCACCGGTTTCACCACGGTCGACGGAAAGGTCTACGGCCAGAGCCCCATGGGCGCGACCCCCGGCTTCCTCTACAACAAGCGGATCTGGGCCGAGGCCGGCGTCACCGACTGGCCCACCACGCCCGACGAGTTCCTCACCGCGCTGAAGGCCATCAAGTCCAAGACCGACGCCGTCCCGTACTACACCAACTTCGCCGCCCAGTGGCCGCTCACCCACTGGACGTTCGTCAACGGCTCGGTCAGCTGCGACACCGGCGCCACCTCCGCCCTCGCCGAGACCGACCCCTGGGGCGAGAACGGCGAACTCCGCGTCGGCGACACCCTGTTGTACGACATCGTCAAGCAGGGCCTGATCGAGAAGGACCCGACGACCACCAACTGGGAGGAGTCCAAGCCCAAGCTCGCCAAGGGCGAGATCGCCACGGCGTGGCTCGGCAGCTGGGCGGTCATCCAGTTCCGGCAGGCGGCCGAGAAGGCCGGGGCCGACCCCGACGACATCGGCTTCATGCCGTTCCCCGCCCGCGTCGACGGCAAGGCGTGCGCCACCGCCAACCCCGACTACAACCAGGCCGTCAGCATCCACTCCCAGCACAAGGCGGCCGCCCGCGCCTGGGTCGACTGGTTCACCGACAAGTCCGGCTACGCCGAGGACAACCTGTCGATCGCGACGCTGAAGAACGCCCCGCTGCCCGAGTCGCTCAGGCCGTACGAGGAGCAGGGCGTGAAGCTCATCGAGCTCGACGACGCCGAGGGCGGCCTGGTGAAGGAGATCGACAACGCCTCGGAGGTCGGCATCTACGCCCCCGAGTACCGTCAGGACCTCGTCGACCTCGCCCGCGGCGCCAAGGACGGCACCCTCGACGACTTCCTCGACGACCTCGGCGAGCGCTGGACCGAGGCGCAGAAGACCGTGGGTTCCTGATGCCCGCCACGCACACGACCGAGAAGGTGGCGCGGCCTCCGTCGGCCGCGCCACGGCCTCCGGTGCCGAGGCCGGCCCCCCGCTCGGTGCGCCTGTGGCGGGGGCTCACCCCGTGGCTGTTCCTCGCCGCGCCGCTGGCCCTCCTGGTCGCCTTCACCTACGCCCCGGTCATGAACATGCTGGCGTACAGCTTCACCGACTGGGACGGCGTCAGCCCCGAGCTGCACTACATCGGCGCCGACAACTACGTCGAGATCCTCACCCGCCCCGAGCTGTTCCAGGTCTTCTTCGTCAGCGGCTACTACCTGGCCGCCTCGGCGGTGCAGATCGCCCTCGCCCTGTACTTCGCGACGGTCCTCAGCTTCAACGTCCGCTTCCGGAACTTCTACAAGGGCGTGCTGTTCTTCCCGTACCTGATCAACGGCGTCGCGATCGGCTTCGTCTTCCTCTACTTCTTCCAGGACGGCGGCACCCTCGACTCGGTCCTCGCCCTCGTCGGGTACGAGTCCGACCGCGCCTGGCTGGGAACCTCGACCTCCGCGAACATCTCCCTCGCGAGCGTCTCCGTCTGGCGCTACCTGGGCCTGAACTTCGTGCTCTTCCTCGGCGCGATCCAGTCCATCCCGGGCGAGCTGTACGAGGCCGCCGAACTCGACGGGGCGAGCCGCCGGCACCAGTTCCGGTACATCATCGCGCCCGGCATCAAACCGGTGCTGAGCCTGAGCGTGATCCTCTCGATCTCCGGCTCCCTCTCGGTCTTCGAGATCCCGTACATCATGACCGGCGGCGCCACCGGCACCGAGACCTTCGTGATCCAGACGACCGACCTGGCGTTCCGCTTCAACAAGACCGGCCTCGCCTCGGCCGCCGCCGTGGTGCTGCTGCTGATCATCCTCGCGGTGACCTGGGTGCAGCGCCGTCTCGTCCCGGACGACAAGGTGGACCTCACATGACGCTCGCGCACCCGACCACGGTCGTCCGCCGCCGGATCGCCCGGACGCTCACGCAGCTCTCCCTGGTCGTGGCGTCCCTGGTCGTCCTGCTGCCGCTCGCCGTGGTGTTCCTGACCTCGCTCAAGTCCGAGCAGGAGATGGCGCAGGGCAGCCGGGCACTCGGCCTGCCCGACGATCTCCTCGACTTCCGGAACTACGCGACGGCGTTCCGGGACGGCGAGATGCTCGCGGCCTTCGGCAACACGGCCTTCATCCTGCTGTTCGCCGTCACCGGCACGGTGGTCATCGGCTCGATGGCCGCCTACGCCATCGACCGGTTCACCTTCCGCTTCCGCAAGCTGGTCGTCGCGCTCTTCCTCGTCGCCACGCTGGTGCCGGGGGTGACCACCCAGGTGGCGACCTTCCAGATCGTCGACAGCTTCGGCATGTTCGACAGCCTCTGGGCGCCGATCGCCCTCTACATGGGCACCGACATCGTCTCGATCTACATCTTCCTGCAGTTCGTCCGGTCGATCCCGATCTCGCTGGACGAGGCGGCCCGCCTCGACGGCGCCAACGCGTTCACCATCTACCGGAAGATCGTCTTCCCGCTGCTGAGGCCGGCGATCGCCACCGTCGTCATCGTGAAGGGGATCACCGTCTACAACGACTTCTACATCCCCTTCCTCTACATGCCCTCGGAAGACCTTGGCGTGATCTCGACATCCCTGTTCCGCTTCAAGGGCCCCTACGCCGCCCACTGGGAAACGATCTCGGCCGGAACGGTCCTGGTCATCCTGCCGACCCTGATCGTCTTCCTGGCCCTGCAGAGGTTCATCTACAACGGCTTCATGAGGGGCGCGACGAAGTGAAGCGGACGACGAAACAGAGGAGCGACGCGAGGCGGAGGAGCCGACCGAGCCGGGGGCGCCTCATGGCTCCCGGGAACCGTCGGGGGCGCGGGGAACTGCGCGACCAGCCCCCACACACCCGCACCCGCATACGCACCCATACCGCACCGCACCCCCGAGGCGGCCCTTCCCACGGCCGCGGCTACGCGCTCCTGCCCACCGCGGACAGCGCCCCCACCAGCACCGGCGTCACCAGTTCCACCTGCCACGCCCGAGCCCCGTACCCCGCGAGCGAGGCGGAGATCGAGTCGGCGTCGGCCGTGGCCGGCGGTTCCCAGCACAGGCGCCGCACCGTGTCCGGCGTGATCAGGTTCTCCTGCGGCATGTTCAGCTGCTCCGCCAGCGCGCTGACCCCGGCCCGCGCCGCGGACAGCCGCGCTGCCGCCGCCGGGTCCTTGTCGGCCCACGCCTTCGGCGGCGGCGGCCCCGTCACCGGCTGCCCGTGCGCCGGCAGCGCGGTCTCGGGCAGCGCCTTCGCCCGGTCCACCGCCGCCTGCCACTGCTCCAGCTGCCGCCGCCCCATGCGGTGCCCGAAGCCGTTCAGCGCGGCGAGGGCCTGCGCGCCCGCCGGCAGCGCCAGGGCGGCCTCGACGATCGCCGCGTCGCTGAGCACCTTGCCGGGGGAGACGTCCCGCCGCCGCGCGATACGGTCGCGGGCCTCCCACAGTTCCCGCACGACCGCCATCTCGCGCCGGCGTCGTACCTTGTGCATCCCGGACGTACGCCGCCACGGGTCCTTGCGGGGCTCGGCGGGCGGCGCCGACGCGATCGCGTCGAACTCCTGGCGGGCCCAGTCGAGCTTGCCCTGCCGGTCCAGCTCCTTCTCCAGCGCGTCCCGCAGGTCGACGAGGAGCTCCACGTCGAGGGCGGCGTAGCGCAGCCAGGGCTCGGGCAGGGGGCGGGTCGACCAGTCGACCGCGGAGTGGCCCTTCTCCAGGACGTAGCCGAGTACGTTCTCCACCATCGCGCCGAGGCCGACGCGGGGGAACCCGGCGAGCCGGCCGGCCAGCTCGGTGTCGAAGAGACGGCTGGGGACCATGTCTATCTCGCGCAGACACGGCAGGTCCTGGGTGGCCGCGTGGAGCACCCACTCCACGTCGGAGAGCACCTCGCCGAGGCCGGAGAGGTCCGGGCAGGCGATGGGGTCGATGAGCGCGGTGCCCGCGCCCTCACGGCGCAGCTGCACCAGATAGGCGCGCTGGCCGTAACGGTATCCGGACGCGCGTTCGGCGTCGACGGCGACGGGGCCGGAGCCGGCGGCGAACGCGGCGATCGCCTCGGCCAGCGTCTCCTCGTCGGCGATCACGGGCGGAATGCCGTCCCGCGGCTCCAGCAAAGGGATCGGCGCCTCCGCGTCAGAAGATCCGCCGTCGTCCGGAGGGGCGCCTCCGGTGGTTCGCAGGGTGCTGTCTGCTGCGGTCTCTTGGGCGTCGGTCACCTGTCAAGGGTATCTGTGTATGGACATGGCCCGCCGACGGAACGTTCCGTCGGCGGGCCACGCAGGGGCGTAAACAAGTCATGTGTCACACGTGTCAGTGAAACTTCCCGGCGAATCGGGAGAGGCCGGGCGTCATCGAACGATCTCGGCCTCCTCCCGGCCGCTGCGGCGCGATTCCCGGCCGCTCCGGTGCGACCTCAGTGGATGATCCCGGTACGCAGGGCCACCGCGACCATTCCGGCGCGGTCGCCGGTGCCGAGCTTGCGGGCGATACGGGCGAGGTGGCTCTTGACGGTGAGCGCGGACAGGCCCATCGACACACCGATCGCCTTGTTCGACTGGCCCTCCGCGACCAGGCGCAGCACCTCGACCTCGCGGCCCGACAGCTCCCGGTAGCCGCCCGGGTGGCTCGGGGCACCCGGGGGGCGGCGGTGCATACGGGCGGCGGAGCCGAGGGGCGAGGCGCCGGGACGGGTGGGCAGTCCGATGTTGGTGCGGGTGCCGGTGACGACGTATCCCTTCACGCCGCCCGCGAGGGCGTTGCGGACGGCGCCGATGTCGTCGGCGGCGGAGAGCGCGAGGCCGTTGGGCCAGCCCGCGGCTCGGGTCTCGGAGAGGAGGGTCAGGCCGGAGCCGTCCGGCAGGTGGACGTCTGCCACGCAGATGTCACGGGGGTTGCCGATGCGGGGACGGGCCTCGGCGATGGACGAGGCCTCGATGACATCGCGGACACCGAGGGCCCACAGGTGCCGGGTGACGGTCGACCGGACGCGCGGGTCGGCCACCACCACCATCGCGGTCGGCTTGTTCGGACGGTAGGCGACCAGGCTTGCGGGCTGCTCGAGGAGAACGGACACCAGGCCTCCTGGGGTGCGGGACGGGGGTGTCGGCTCGCTGGGCTCGTGGGGTCGAAGCCGGGACGAACCGTGCTTTCAAGGTCACAGAGGTCTTCGGCATCAAACCTCTGCTCCTTTAGAGAATGATCACGATTTGGTGAGTAACAATCCGTGCAATTCGGACACGCCTTCGATCATTCGAAGATCGAACGGTGTCGCTTCCCGTCAATACGGGGCCGAAAGTGGCCGTATCGACAAAGTGATGGTTTCGGTCGGCGTGGCGACGCGGCACGAAAAAGGACCGTGCCGCTCGGGGCACGGTCCTCGGAAGGCGACGGGTCTCAGCGTGACTGGGGCCCCCGCCGCTGCGGCAGTGTCACGACGGCGGCGTCCCCCGGATCGACGGCGGGCGGCAGCCCGGCGATCTGGGCGAGCAGATCGCACCAGGACGCGAGGTGCGCAGCGGTGTCCGGGACGCCGCCCAACACCTCCCGCGGGGTCCAGGACGCCCGGATCTCGATCTGCGAGGCGGCGGGCCGCGCGGCGAGCCCGCCGAAGTAGTGCGAGCCGGCCCGGGTCACCGTGCCGCTCGGCTCGCCGTACGACAGTCCGCGCGTCTGCAGCGCGCCGGTCAGCCAGGACCAGCACACCTCGGGCAGCAGCGGGTCCGCGGCCATCTCCGGCTCCAGTTCCGCGCGGACCAGTGTCACCAGCCGGAAGCAACCCTGCCAGGCGTCGTGGCCCGCCGGGTCGTACAGCAGGACGAGACGGCCGTCGGCCAGGTCCTCGTCGCCCTCGACGACGGCGGCCTCCAGGGCGTACGCATAGGGGGCGAGCCGCTGCGGCGGACGGGTGGGCTCGATCTCGATCTCCGGCCGCAGGCGTGTGGCCCTCAGCGCGTCGACCGCGGAGCGGAACGGCAACGGGGCCGTCCCACCCGCATCGCGCTCCCCCTCCTTCGCGTCGTCCATTCCGCCAGCGTCGTCCGACAGTCGTCCCTGAGCCGCAGCCATGCCGGAACAGTAAGGGGAACGGAGCCCCGGCGCAGGGCAAGACACCCGTGCGCTGGGTCACGGTCGGATCGCGCTCAGCGAACGCGGCCGGGCCGCGTCCGGCGGTGGTGGCCGGAAACATTCGGTGCCCCGCGCTGTCCACAGCCCGGGCCGTCCCTGTCAAGCGGGCGTGCGAGACTTTGCCTCGTGAGTGCCAACGCCAGCCCCTCGGGCCACCAGCCGACCGCCACGTATGACTCCGCCTTCCTGAAGGCGTGCAGGCGCGAGCCCGTGCCGCACACGCCGGTGTGGTTCATGCGGCAGGCCGGGCGCTCACTGCCGGAGTACCTGAAGGTGCGCGAGGGCATCCCGATGCTGGAGTCGTGCATGCGGCCCGAGCTGGTCACGGAGATCACCCTCCAGCCGGTCCGCCGGCACCAGGTGGACGCGGCGATCTACTTCAGCGACATCGTCGTCCCGCTCAAGGCCATCGGCATCGACCTCGACATCAAGCCCGGTGTCGGCCCGGTCGTCGAGCACCCGATCCGCAGCCGCGCCGACCTCGCCCAGCTGCGCGACCTGACTCCCGAGGACGTCTCGTACGTCACCGAGGCGATCAAGCTGCTCACCGCCGAACTGGGCGGGACCCCGCTCATCGGCTTCGCCGGCGCCCCCTTCACCCTGGCCAGCTATCTCGTCGAGGGCGGCCCCTCCCGCACGTACGAGAACGCCAAGGCGATGATGTACGGCGACCCGGAGCTCTGGGCCGACCTGCTCGACCGGCTGGCCGAGATCACCGCCGCGTTCCTCCGTGTCCAGATCGAGGCCGGCGCCTCCGCCGTCCAGCTGTTCGACTCCTGGGCCGGCGCGCTCGCCCCCGCCGACTACCGCCGCTCGGTGCTGTCCGCCTCGGCGAAGGTGTTCGACGCCGTTGCCGGATACGGCGTCCCGCGTATCCACTTCGGCGTCGGCACCGGCGAGCTGCTGGGCCTCATGGGCGAGGCGGGCGCGGACGTCGTCGGCGTCGACTGGCGCGTCCCGCTCGACGAGGCCGCCCGCCGTGTCGGCCCCGGCAAGGCGCTCCAGGGCAACCTCGACCCGACGGTCCTGTTCGCCGGCCCCGAGGCCGTCCGGACCAAGACCCGCGAGGTGCTCGACTCGGCCACCGGCCTGGAGGGCCATGTCTTCAACCTGGGCCACGGCGTCCTGCCCTCCACCGACCCCGACGCGCTGACCCGCCTCGTGGAGTACGTCCACGAGCAGACCGCCCGCTAGTCGTCCCGCGCGCCCGCCTCGCCACTAGGGCCCTTCTGCCGCGTGCCCGCGCGCCCCGTGGAACAGGGCGCGAAGCGCGCGGGCGCCGGGCAGGTGATGCGGTGCTATGTCCCACGTCCAGAACGTGCTCACCAAGCTGGGCGCCCGCACCCGCGTACAGGCGGCGCTCATCGCGAGCCGGGCCAGGCTCCTGGACGGGCCGACTCCGTAACTGGCCATCGGACCGCAGGCCCATCGACCCACCGGACCGCAGGTCCACCGACCCATCGACCCACCGGACCGCGCGGTCCTCACCAGCGCGGCCGTGCGTGCCGTCCGAAGAGCAGGCCACGTGGTTCCGGGGGCGGTGTGGTTCCGGCGCGCAGCGGCCAGACGACGAGCATGCCCGCGAGGAAGCCGACGATGTGCGCCGCGTACGCCACGGTGCCCAGGCCCGAGACGCCCTCCCCTGACGAGTACACCGCCTGCAACCCGAACCAGAAGCCGAGCACGATCCAGGCGGGCAGGCGCAGCGGCAGGAAGAACAGCAAGGGCACGAGGATCCACACCCTGACCCTCGGATACAGGGCCAGATAGGCACCCAGCACCCCGGCGATCGCTCCGGACGCGCCGATCAGCGGGTCCGACGAGGTGTCGTTGAGGTAGGCGAAGGCGTACGTCGCCGTGTAACCGCAGGCGACGTAGAAGAGGAGGAACCGGATGTGCCCCAACCGGTCCTCGACGTTGTTGCCGAAGATCAGCAGGAACAGCAGGTTGCCCAGCAGATGCAGCCAGCCGCCGTGCAGGAACAGCGCGGTGAGGACGGACAGCGCGGGCGACTTGTCGTAGCCCGGTGCGCCCACGAGGCAGCCGCCCGTGCGGGGATCGACCGCGCCCGTGGGCACCAGGTGCGGCAGCTGATGGTGGATCAACTCGCGTGGCACCGCCGCGTACTGCTCCACGAACGCCTGGAGATGGCACAGTTGGGCCGGACCGCTGTCACCGGCCGTCGAACCGGCGAGGCCGGGCATGAAGAGGAAGACGAAGACGTTCGCGGCGATCAGTGTGTACGTCACGTACGGCGTGCCGCGAACGGGGTTCACGTCGTGCACGGGGATGACCACAAGGATCGTGTGCCCGCGATACGGGGCCGGAACCGGCCCGCACCCGCCCAGGCGCACACGGGCGTCGGACATGTGAACGCTCGTGCACGGTGGTGCGTATGTGTCCTCAACCGCGGATCTACGTGAGGAACAGGCGATGAACGACCGAGTCACTCCTTCGATGCACGCCACCCCCGACGGTGAGGCGGAACTGTCCCTGGTGGTGAAGCTCACCTGGGAAGACGTGGCGGCGCTCGGCCAGGAGGCCGGGCGGCTGTCCGCGCGGATGCAGCGGCCGGTGACGCTGGACGAGGCGGTGAGCCACCGGCTGCGGTCGGTGCGGGCGACCGCGGCGCACGCCAAGCCGGCGACGCCGCCCACGGCCCCCGCCGCGGTGACCTCCTCCGCGTCCGTGTCGTCGCTGCCGTCGCGGCCGGGGGCGGACCAGGCGATGCAGGCCATCGACCGGCTCAGCGGGAACTCGTCGGCCGTGTAGTCCTGGGTGTGCGCGGTTTCCCGCACACCCGACAAGGCTAGGTTTCCGACCTCACCGCCGTCACCGCCTTTCTCGCCGCCACCAGAACCGGGTCCCAGACCGGCGAGAAGGGCGGGGCGTAGCCCAGGTCCAGGGCTGTCATCTGTTCGACCGTCATGCCCGCCGTCAGCGCCACGGCGGCGATGTCGACGCGTTTGCCCGCGCCCTCCCGGCCGACGATTTGCACACCGAGGAGGCGGCCCGTGCGGCGTTCGGCGAGCATCTTGACCGTCATGGAGGCGGCGCCCGGGTAGTAGCCGGCGCGGCTGGTCGACTCGATGGTGACGGCCACGAACTGGAGGCCCGCGCGGCGGGCGTCCTTCTCGCGCAGGCCCGTGCGCGCGATCTCCAGGTCGCAGACCTTGCTGACGGCGGTGCCGACGACGCCGGGGAACGTGGCGTAGCCGCCGCCGACGTTCGCGCCGATGACCTGCCCGTGCTTGTTTGCGTGGGTGCCCAGCGGGATGTGCCGTTCACGGCCGGAGACCAGGTCGAGGACCTCCACGCAGTCGCCGCCCGCCCAGATGTCGTCGTGGCCGCGGACCCGCATCGACAGATCGGTCAGCAGGCCGCCGTGGTCGCCGACGGGCAGGCCCGCCGCCCTCGCCAGCTCCGTCTCGGGGCGCACCCCGATACCGAGGACCACCACGTCCGCCGGGTACTCGGCGTCGTCCGTGGCGACCGCGCGGACCCTGCCGTCGTCGCCCGTCAGGAACTTGGTGACCTCCGCGTCGTCGACCATGGTGATGCCCATGCCCTCCATGGCCCGGTGCACCAGGCGGCCCATGTCCGGGTCCAGCGTCGACATCGGCTCCTTGCCGCGGTTGACGACCGTGACCTCGTACCCCAGGTTGATGAGCGCCTCCGCCATCTCCACGCCGATGTAGCCGGCGCCGACGACCACCGCGCGGCGGCCCCCGGTGGCGGCCAGCGTGTCGAGGAGGGCCTGCCCGTCGTCCAGGTTCTGCACCCCGTGCACGCCGGGGGCGTCGACGCCGGGCAGGTCGGGGCGGATCGGGCGGGCCCCGGTCGCGATCACCAGCTTGTCGTACGACGTCCAATACGCGTCGCCGGTGTCCAGCTCACGCGCGCGGACGCGCCTGCCCTCGACGTCGATCTCCACGACCTCCGTGCGCATCCGGAGATCGATGTCGCGGGCCCGGTGCTCCTCGGGCGAGCGGGCGATGAGCCGGTCCCGGTCGGGGACGTCGCCGCCGACCCAGTAGGGGATGCCGCACGCCGAGTACGAGGTGAAGTGGCTCCGCTCGAACGCCACGATCTCCAACTCGTCGGGCCCTCGCAGCCTGCGCGCCTGCGACGCGGCGGACATGCCCGCCGCGTCGCCCCCGACGACGACCAGGCGTTCCCTCGAACGTTCCGTACGGCTCATGTTCATGGGAACACGCTACGACCGCCCCGCATTTCAGCTCTCCTCGCGGCCCTCCGGCTCGGCGGCCGGGGCTGCGGCCGGGGCGGGGCGCCGCGAACGGCCGAAGAAGCGGAACCACAGCAGCAGGACGAGGGCCGTGGCCGCCGCGAACGGCAGGATCGCGGCGAGCGCCATGCCGAGCCAGCGGAACACCGCGACGAACGCGTTCCAGCCGCCCGCCAGCGCGTCCACGAACCCCGGCTCGTCGTCCTTGTCGGCCTTCTTCACCGCGGTCTCCGACAGCGACAGCTTGATCGTCGCGAGGCTCGTGCGGTCCTTCAGGGACTTCTGCCGGGCGAGCAGCGACTCCAGGTCCGCCTGGCGCGTGCTCAACTCGCCCTCCAGCGTGACCACATCGCTGATCTTGGTGGCCCGGTCCATCAGCTCGCGGATACGGGCCACACTCGCCCGCTGCGTCGTGATGCGGCTCTCCACGTCCACGACCTGCTCGGTGACGTCCTCCGCCTTGGCCTTGCGCTCGATCAGTTTGCCGGTGCCCGCCAGTGCGGTGAGGACCTCCTCGTACTTCTCGGCGGGCACCCGCAGCACCATCCGGGTCCGCTCGCGGCCCTTGCCGTCGCGGGCCGTGGACTCGTCGCCCACGAACCCGCCCGCGTTCTCGGTGACCGTCCGGGCCTCGTCCAGCGCCTTCGGTACGTCCTTCACCCGCACGGTCAGGCTCGCGGTACGGATGACGTGGCTCGGTCCGACCTTCGGCGGGGTGTCGGCGGACTGATCCTTCGTCGAGCCGCCGCCGCTGTCGGTGTCCACGCCGCTCTCGGCGTCCACCGCCCCCTGCTGCCGGGCGGCGCCGGCCTTGCTGTCGGAGGCCGTCGTGCCGTCCGAACCGTCGTCATTGGCGCCGCACCCGGTGAGGGCCAGCGCGGCGGCGAGGAACAGGGCGGCGACGGCCCCCGCGGGCCGTCGGGACCATCGTACGTGTGTCTGAGCCATGGCGGCGTACCCCCGGGAGTCGTGTCCGGCTTCCTGATGACGCTCCTTCGACGCCGGAGGGCGGCGGAACGTTGGCGCGCGGTGGTCCCGAAGCGGTCACGGTCGGGACTCGGTGGGGCCACACGGCCCTACCAGGGGCGTCCGCGGTGTCTGAGAAGGTGGACCCATGAGCGGATCACGTCCGGAAGCCGGACATGTCGTCGTCGTCGGAGCCGGGATCGCGGGGCTGGCCGCCGCGCACGGACTGCTGGAAAGAGGCGCCGGGGTGACCGTCCTGGAGGCCTCGGACCGGGTCGGCGGCAAGCTGCTGCCGGGTGAGATCGCGGGCGCGCGGGTCGACCTCGGTGCCGAGTCCCTGCTGGCGCGCCGCCCCGAGGCGGTCGCCCTCGCCCGGGAGGTCGGACTCGCCGACCGGCTCCAGCCGCCCGCCACCGCCACGGCCTCCCTGTGGACCCGGGGCGCGCTGCGCCCCATGCCGAAGGGCCACGTCATGGGCGTCACCGGCACCGCGTCCGCCCTCTCCGGCGTGCTGTCCGACGAGGGCCTCGCCCGTATCGAGCGCGACGCGGACCTGCCCCGCACCGAGGTCGGCGACGACGTGGCGGTCGGGGAGTACGTGGCGGCCCGCGTCGGCAGGGAGGTCGTGGACCGCCTGGTGGAGCCGCTGCTCGGCGGCGTCTACGCGGGCGACGCGTACCGCATCTCGATGCGCTCGGCCGTCCCGCAGCTCTACCAGGCCGCCCGGACCCACACCTCCCTCACCGAGGCCGTCCGTGAGATCCAGGTCCGCGCGGCCGCCGCCCAGCAGACCGGCCCCGTGTTCATGGGCATCGAGGGCGGCGTGGGACAACTGCCGCGCGCCGTCGCGGAGTCGGTGCGCGCCCGCGGCGCCGAGATCCTCACCCGCAGCCCCGTCACCGAGCTGCGCCGCGAGAGCACCGGCGGCTGGCGCGTCACCACCGGCGACCGGGTGCTGCACGCCGACGCCGTCGTCGTCGCCGCCCCCGCCCCCGTCGCCGCGGACCTGCTGCGCGCCGAGGCCCCCGAGGCCGCCGCCGAACTCGCCGGCGTCGAGTACGCCTCGATGGCCCTCGTCACCCTCGCCTACCGCCGTGCCGACGTCACCCTCCCCGAGGGCAGCGGCTTCCTGGTGCCGCCGGTCGACGGGCGCACCATCAAGGCGTCCACCTTCTCCTCCCAGAAGTGGGGCTGGATCGACGAGCAGAACCCCGACCTGCTGATCCTGCGCACCTCCGTGGGCCGCCACGGCGAGACGGAGATCCTGGAGCACGAGGACGCCCACCTCGTCGACGTCTCCCGCCAGGACCTGCGCGCGGCCACC
This sequence comes from Streptomyces ossamyceticus, assembly GCF_001418475.1. GTDB lineage: Bacteria > Actinomycetota > Actinomycetes > Streptomycetales > Streptomycetaceae > Streptomyces > Streptomyces ossamyceticus. Next base: position 13,419 of record NZ_LIQX01000421.1, read on the forward strand.
GGCCTGATCGCCGACCCCGTCGAGACCCGCGTCACCCGCTGGGACGACGGCCTGCCCCAGTACCCGGTCGGCCACCACGCGCGCGTGGCCCGCATCCGGGAGCACCTCGGCAAGCTGCCCGGTCTCGCCGTCTGCGGCGCGGCGTACGACGGTGTCGGCGTCCCGGCCTGCGTCGCGAGCGCGACCGCCGCAGTCGACCAGATCCACGGTGACCTGCACGCTGTGCAGGACCTCACGGCCAACCCGGTGCAGAGCCTGCACGGCGGAGCGGGAGAATGAGTTCCATGAGCGACGACGCCCCCACCACCGAGTCCGGCCGCGTCCCCAACAAGGGCAAGCTGGCCAAGGACCTCAACGAGGTCATCCGTTACACGCTGTGGTCCGTCTTCAAACTGAAGGACGTGCTCCCGGAGGACCGCACGGGTTACGCCGACGAGGTCCAGGAGCTGTTCGACCAGCTCGCCGCGAAGGACGTCACCGTGCGCGGCACGTACGACCTGTCCGGCCTGCGCGCCGACGCCGACCTCATGATCTGGTGGCACGCGGAGACCAGCGACCAGCTCCAGGAGGCGTACAACCTCTTCCGCCGCACCCGGCTGGGCCGCGCGCTCACCCCGGTGTGGTCGAACATGGCACTGCACCGCCCCGCCGAGTTCAACCGCTCGCACATCCCGGCGTTCCTCGCCGACGAGACGCCCCGCGACTACGTCAGCGTGTACCCGTTCGTGCGCTCCTACGACTGGTACCTGCTGCCGGACGAGGACCGCCGCCGGATGCTCGCCGACCACGGCAAGATGGCCCGCGGCTTCCCCGACGTCCGCGCCAACACGGTCGCCTCCTTCTCGCTGGGCGACTACGAGTGGATCCTGGCGTTCGAGGCCAACGAGCTCTACCGCATCGTCGACCTCATGCGCCACCTGCGTGCCTCCGAGGCCCGGATGCACGTCCGCGAGGAGGTCCCGTTCTACACCGGCCGCCGCAAGTCGGTCGCGGAACTGGTCGAGGGCCTGGCGTAACGCCTACCCGCGCCCCGCGAGGGGCGCGGGGAGCCCAGCGGCCGGCGCGGCTGCGGCCGTGGCCGGCCGCTGGGTGGACGGGGTGCTCGCCGACCGTGCGGAGGCGGGCTCGGGCTCCGGGCGCCCCGCGCAGGCCGCCCGCCCGTCGGGCGCCCGGCCCTCCAGCAGATACGCCTCCAGATACGCGTTGACGCACGTATTGGGGCCGCCCGCGACACCGTGGCTCCCGGCGTCCCGCTCGGTCACCAGCACCGATCCCCACAGCCGCCGGTGCAACGCGATCGCCCCCTCGTACGGCGCGGCCGCGTCCCGCTCCGCCGCGAGGATCAGCGTCGGCGGCAGCTCACCGGGCCCGGTGCGCACATCCAGGGGACGCTGCCGGGGCGCCGGCCAGTACGCGCACGGCAGGTTCGTCCACACGTTGTCCCATGTCTCGAAGGGCGCCGTCCGGGCGAGCCGGGTGTTGTCGCGATCCCAGACCCGGAAGTCCGTCGGCCAGGGCCCGTCGTTGCACTCGACGGCCGTGTACACCGCGTTCGCGTTCTCCTGCTCGACGGCCGCCTCCGGGTACGGCCCGGCCAGCTGGATCAGCGGTTTCGCGTCCCCCCGCAGATACGCGGAGAGCGCGAGCGCGCGCTGTGGCCAGTAGTCGTCGTAGTACGCGGCCTGGAGGAACGTGCTCTGCAACTGGCCCGGCCCCACCTTCCCGCCGGCCGGCCGCGCGGCCAGGCGGGCCGCCGCCCGCTCGTAGCCGCGCAGTACCTTCTGTCCGGTGTTCCCCAGCCGGTACACCTTGTGGTGCTTGGCGACCCACCGCCGGAAGTCCGCCCAGCGCCCCTCGAACGCCGCCGACTGGTCGAGGTTGTTGCGGTACCAGATCCGCTCGGGGTCCGGGTTCACCGCCGAGTCGAAGACCATCCGGCGCACCCGCGAGGGGAACAGCGTCGCGTACAGCGCCCCGAAGTACGTGCCGTACGACGCCCCCATGAACGTCAGCCGGTGCTCACCGAGCGCGGCGCGCAGCACGTCGA
>NZ_LIQX01000422.1 GCF_001418475.1 Streptomyces ossamyceticus
AACTGCGCGAACAACCCCCACACACCCGCACCCGCCAACCAATGCCGCACCCCCGAGCTATTGGGCGCCCCGGCCCCACTCCCGCGGCACCACCCGTTGGCCCGCCGAGCCGTACACCCAGGCCGACGCCTCGTCGATGAAGTCGCCGGGGAAGCCGAGCCGGAAGCCCGTCGTGTCCTCCAGGCGGACCAGGACCTCCTCCGGCAGGACCAGCCGGGCCGCGCCCAGGTTGTCCGTGAGCTGTTCGGCCCGGCGGGCGCCCAGGACAGGGTGGACGGCGGGGGAGTGCGCCATGGTCCAGGCGATGGCGACCTGCGCGGGCGTGGCACCGAGCTCGTCCGCGGCGGCCTGCACGGCCTGCGCGACCGCCCGCTCCCGCCGCCCGATGGTCTCCGCGGACAGCCGGGTCGCCGTACCCGGCGCCGGCCCGCCCGCCCGCGTGTACTTGCCGGACAGGATGCCGTTCTGCAGCGGGCTCCACGCCGCGACCGACATCCCGAACGCCTCCGCCATCGGCAGCAGCTCACGCTCGATGTCCCGGTTGAGCAGGCTGTACGGCACCTGGAGCGCCGACAGTGGGGACCAACCCCGCCACTCCGCGAGGGTGTTGGCCCGTGCCACCACCCACGCCGGGGCGTCCGAGATCCCGACGTACAGCACCTTCCCGGACCGTACGGCGTCGTCCAGCGCGCGCATCGTCTCCTCGACAGGGGTGTTCCGGTCCCAGATGTGCACCCAGTACAGGTCGATGTAGTCGGTCTCCAGGCGCCGCAGACTGGTCTCCAGGGACAGGGCCAGGTTCTTGCGGTGGTTGCCCGCCGCGTTGGGGTCGGTGCCGTCGCGCGAGACGGTGTACTTCGTGGACAGCACGAACCGGTCCCGTTGCCCCTTGAGCAGCTCGCCGACGATGCGCTCGCTCTCCCCGCCCCGGTAGTTGACGGCCGTGTCGATCACATTGCCGCCGGCCTCCGCGTACACGTCGAGGATGCGCGCGCACTCCGCCCGGGGCGCCCCCACCCCGCCCTGCTCGCCGAACGTCATGGCACCGAGGAACAGCTCGGAGACACGGAGCCCGGTCCGGCCCAGGAGTCGGTAACGCACCCAAAACCTCCGTCAGTTGAATGCCGTACCGGCCGACACTAACGGGTCGGCCCCGCGGAAGACGTCGGTCCGTGACGCGGCGTCATTACGGTAGGGCCATGACCGACCTCCGAACGGCGGGCCGATGACCCCCATCCGACTGCTCCTCGTCGACGACGATCCCCTCGTCCGCGCCGGGCTCTCCTTCATGCTGGGCGGCGCCGACGACATCGAGATCGTGGGCGAGGCCGCCGACGGCGCCGAGGTGGACGCCCTGGTCGACCGCGCCCACCCCGACGTCGTCCTCATGGACATCCGGATGCCGACCGTCGACGGTCTCTCGGCCACCGAACGGCTCCGCCGCCGAGCGGACGCCCCTCAGGTGGTCGTCCTGACCACCTTCCACGCCGACGACCAGGTGCTGCGGGCCCTGCGCGCGGGCGCCGCCGGATTCGTACTGAAGGACACTCCGCCCGCCGAGATCGTCGACGCGGTACGCCGGGTCGCCGCCGGTGATCCCGTCCTGTCGCCCGCCGTCACCCGCCAGTTGATGGAGCACGCGGCGGGCAGCGCACCCGACACCCGCCGTACGACGGCCCGTTCCCGGGTCGCCGCCCTCAACGACCGGGAACGCGAGGTCGCCGTCGCGGTCGGCCGGGGCGCCTCCAACGCGGAGATCGCCGCCGAACTGTTCATGAGCGTCGCCACCGTCAAGACCCACGTCTCCCGCATCCTCGCCAAACTCGACCTCAACAACCGTGTGCAGATCGCCCTGTTGACGTACGACGCCGGGCTGCTGGAGGACGAAGGACGGTAGCGCCGGCCGGCCGGGGCGGCGAGCCCCGACCGGGGGCGTTCGCCCCGTGGGGCGGGGAATTCGCTGCCCGGCGCGGGCACTCGTGCGGGGGCCCGTGCGTTGCGAGGGTGAGGGGGATTCATGGGGAACACGCATGTGATCGATCTGGGGAAGTACGGGGCCCGGTTCACCGAGGATCCGTATCCCGTGTACGCCGAGTTGCGCGCGCTCGGCCCGGTGCACCGGGTGCGGCTGCCCGGACCCGACGCGCACCACGAGGTGTGGCTGGTCGTGGGGTACGAGGAGGCGCGGGCGGCGCTCGCCGACCCCCGGCTGTCGAAGGACGCCTCGAAGATCGGGATCACCTTCCTCGACGAGGAGCTGATCGGCAAGTACCTGCTGGTCTCCGACCCGCCGCAGCACACCCGACTGCGGGGGCTCGTCACCCGCGAGTTCACCGCCCGCCGTGTGGAGCGGCTGCGGCCCCGGATCCAGCAGATCACCGACGACCTGCTCGACGCGATGCTGCCGCTCGGACGCGCCGACCTGGTGGAGTCCTTCGCCTATCCGCTGCCGCTCACCGTCATCTGCGAACTGCTCGGCGTGCCCGAGTTCGACCGCGCCGCCTTCCGTGAGATGTCGACGGAGACGGTGGCCCCCACCAGCGCGGAGAACGAGTACGACGCCTTCGTCCGACTCGCCGCGTATTTGGGCGAGTTGATCGAGGACAAGCGGTGCTCGCCGCCCGCCGACGACCTGCTCGGCGCGCTGATCCGCAGCGCGGACGACGACGGTGACCGGCTGTCGCCGGACGAGCTGCGCGGCATGGCCTTCATCCTGCTCATCGCCGGCCACGAGACCACGGTCAACCTCATCGGTAACGCCGTGCGCGCCCTGCTCACCCACCCCGGCCAACTCGCCGAGGTACGGGCCGACATGAGCCTCGTGGACGCGGTGGTGGAGGAGACCCTGCGCTACGAGGGCCCCGTGGAGAACGGGACGTTCCGCTTCGCCGCCGAGCCGCTCGTCATAGCCGGCACCTCCATCGAGGCGGGCGATTCCGTGCTGGTCGGCCTGGCCGCCGCCGACCGAGACGACAGCCGCTGCCCCGCCGCCGACCGCTTCGACATCCACCGCGACACCCGGGGCCACCTCGCCTTCGGGCACGGCATCCACTACTGCCTGGGCGCGCCCCTGGCCCGGCTGGAGGCCCGCGTCGCCCTGCGCACCCTCCTCGACCGCTGCCCCGACCTCGCCCTGGACGGATCGCCGGGCCCCTGGCTGCCGGGCATGCTGATACGCGGCGCACGGAGCCTGCCGGTCCGCTGGTGAGTACGCTCTCCCCGCCCGCGCACGCCGCCCCCGAGCCCCGCAGGAGAACCGACCATGCTGCGCACCGCGGAGATCACGGCGGCCCTCACCCGTCCTTCGGGCGGCAAGGAGAGCCATCAGCTGTACTGGGGTCCCACCCTCGAGTTCAGCCTGGACTGCTTCGTCTGCGAGCGCCTCGGCCGCACCACGGTCTTCGAGCGGGGCGCCGAGAAGGCCCTGTGCTCCGGCACCCGAAGCGGCCTCGGCCGCCATCACGCGCCGGCCCGCATCGCCGCGTTCGACAGCACCTCCGGCGACGAACGGCTCGCGGTGCGGATCCTGGTCGACTTCTGGTGGGCGCCCTTCGAGGACGGCCGTGACGGCCGCCGCTCCGCGGCCCCGACCAGCCACCCCTGGGTGCGACTGCACCTCGGCTACTACTGCCACGAGACCAGGGAGTCCGGCAAGCCCAGCATCCAGACCAACGTGGGCCGCCCGTGGGACCTCCGCTGCGGCGACTGCGACCAGATCCTCGCCACCGACTCGGAGACCCCGGCGGTACGGCTGCTCGTGTGACCCGCGCGCACGCAAGCCCCGGGCGGTACGGCCGCCGGGCCTCGTGCGTGGAGGCTCAGTCGCGGCCGCCCGGGATCTCGCCGAGGTTCACCGGCCGGTGCTCCCGGCGGGACAGCTCGCAGGCCTCGGCGACGCGCAGCGCCTGAAGCGCCTCACGGCCGTCGCAGGGGTTGGCGCGCTCGCCGCGCACCACCTCGACGAACGCGGCGACCTCGGCCTCGTACGCGGCGGCGAAACGCTCCAGGAAACCGGTCCACGGCTTGTCCGCGGGCGGCGGCCCGGCCGGCTCGGTGGACGCCACCGGCGTACGGTCGTCCAGCCCGACCACCACGGTGTCCAGCTCCCCGGCCAGCTCCATGCGGACGTCGTAGCCCGCCCCGTTCACCCGCGCCGCCGTCGCCGTGACGAGGGTGCCGTCCTCCAGCGTCAGCACGGCGGCCGCCGTGGCGCAGTCGAAGGCATACGCCTCCCGGAACATCGGGTTCCCGGCGTCCGACCCCGTCGCGTACACGGTGACGACCTCGCGTCCCGTCACCCAGCGCACGGCGTCCAGGTCGTGGATCATGCAGTCCCGGAAGATGCCCCCGGAGACCGTCAGGTACCCGGCGGGTGGCGGTGCCTGGTCGGCGCTCAGCGCCCGGACGGTGTGCAGCCGCCCCAGTCGGCCCGAGCGCACGGCCTCACGGGCGCTGACATAGCCGGAGTCGAAGCGTCGCTGGAAGCCCATCTGCAGCACGGTTCCGGCGGCGTCGACCTCGGCGAGCGCGTTTAAGGTGCCCTGCATGTCCACGGCGATGGGTTTCTCGCAGAACACGGGGAGCCCCGAGCGTGCTGCCCGACCGATCAGTTCGCCGTGGGCGGACGTGGCGGCCGTGATGATCACGGCGTCCACACCCCAGGTGAAGATCTCGTCCACTCCCGGTGCGACCGTCTCGCCCAGGCGGTCCGCGAGGTCATGGGCCCGAGCCGTGTCGACGTCCGTGACGATCAGGGAGCCGACGTCGCGGTGACGGCTGAGCGTGGTCGCGTGAATCGTCCCGATTCGACCCGCTCCGATAAGTCCGATGCGCATGAGAAACAAAGTGCGGTCGTACCCGCCGCCGTGTCAATGCTTTGTCCGGACAACCGAACGACGCGGCTTCCCGTCATCCGACACCGGGGCTACGCTCGGCCCGTGCCGAAACCAGAAGTGGATCCGACCGTGTCGCTCCAGCTCAGCGTCGACCGCAGCAGCCCGGTCCCGCTCTACTTCCAGCTGTCGCAGCAACTGGAGGCCGCGATCGAGCACGGCGCGCTGACCCCGGGCAGCCTGCTGGGCAACGAGATCGAGCTGGCCGCCCGCCTCGGCCTGTCCCGCCCGACCGTCCGCCAAGCCATCCAGTCCCTCGTCGACAAGGGCCTCCTCGTCCGCCGCCGCGGTGTGGGCACGCAGGTGGTCCACAGCCAGGTCAAGCGCCCCCTGGAGCTCAGCAGCCTCTACGACGACCTGGAGGCCGCCGGCCAGCGCCCCGAGACCCGGGTCCTGCTCAACACCACGGTCCCCGCCTCCGCCGAGGTCGCCGCCGCCCTCGCCGTCGCCGAGGGCGGAGAAGTCCACCGGATCGAGCGACTCCGTCTGGCCCACGGCGAGCCCATGGCCGCCCTCTGCAACTACCTCCCGACCGGCCTCCTGGACCTCGACTCGCCCCAGCTGGAGTCCACGGGCCTCTACCGTCTGATGCGCTCCGCGGGCATCACCCTGCACAGCGCCCGCCAGACCATCGGCGCGAGAACGGCCACACCGGCGGAAGCCGAACGCCTGACCGAACCCGTCGGAGCCCCCCTCCTGACCATGCAACGCACCACCTTCGACGACACGGGCAGAGCGGTCGAATACGGCACCCACGTCTACCGCGCCTCCCGCTACTCGTTCGACTTCCAGCTGCTGGTGAGGGCGTAGGAGGTCTCCGTCCCGCGCCCCTGAGGAGCAGGCCCCTGCTCCTCAGGGGCGCGGGGAACTGCGCGATCAGCCCCCACCGGACCCGCACCCGAAAAACAACCCATGGCACCCCCAGCCCCCACGCCGCACCAAGCGGAGCGCTAAGGCAGAATCGGCCCGATGAGCACTTACCGCGACTTCACCCACCGCGGCTCCGCGCGGGCCACCGTCCTGCGTACCGTCGGCACGCGCGAGCGCCGCTCGCACCTGACGGCGCCCCGCGTCCCCACCGTCGGCATCGACATCGGCGGTACGAAGGTGATGGCGGGCGTCGTGGACGCCGACGGCAACATCCTGGAGAAGCTCCGCACGGAGACCCCGGACAAGTCCAAGAGCCCCCAGGTCGTCGAGGACACGATCGTGGAGCTGGTGCTGGACCTCTCCGACCGGCACGACGTGCACGCCGTCGGCATCGGCGCCGCCGGCTGGGTCGACGCGGACCGCAACCGCGTGCTGTTCGCCCCGCACCTGTCCTGGCGCAACGAACCGCTGCGCGACCGGCTCGCCGGCCGCCTCGCCGTGCCCGTGCTGGTCGACAACGACGCCAACTCCGCCGCCTGGGCCGAGTGGCGCTTCGGCGCCGGCCGTGACGAGGACCACCTGGTCATGATCACGCTCGGTACCGGCATCGGCGGCGCGATCCTGGAGGACGGCCAGGTCAAGCGCGGCAAGTTCGGGGTCGCCGGCGAGTTCGGCCATATGCAGGTCGTGCCCGGCGGACACCGCTGCCCGTGCGGCAACCGAGGCTGCTGGGAGCAGTACAGCTCCGGGAACGCGCTGGTCAGAGAGGCTCGCGAGCTGGCCGCGGCGGACTCCCCGGTCGCGTACGGGATCATCGAGCACGTCAAGGGCAACATCGGCGACATCACCGGGCCGATGATCACCGAGCTGGCCCGTGAGGGCGACGCGATGTGCATCGAGCTGCTCCAGGACATCGGCCAGTGGCTCGGCGTCGGCATCGCCAACCTGGCCGCCGCCCTCGACCCGTCCTGCTTCGTCATCGGCGGCGGTGTCTCGGCCGCCGACGACCTCCTCATCGGCCCCGCCCGCGACGCCTTCCGCCGCCATCTCACCGGCCGCGGCTACCGCCCCGAGGCCCGTATCGCCCGCGCCCAGCTCGGCCCCGAGGCCGGCATGGTGGGCGCCGCCGACCTCGCCCGCCTCGTCGCCCGCCGCTTCCGCCGCGCCAACCGCCGCCGGGTCGAACGCTACGAGCGGTACGCGCGGTACGTGGAGGCCCGCCGCACCACCGAGGACTCCGCATGACCGCCTCCGTGCCCCGCCAGGGCACCTCACCCGAGGAACCCGGGCAGCCCGCCGAGGACCGCCGCCACAGGATCCGCCGGCGCGCGCTCACCCTGGCGATCATCGTGCTGCTCATCGGCGTCCCCGCCGGCTATCTGGTGATCTCCGCGAACCAGAGCCGGGACAGCGGCAAGGACAAGGAGGAGAAGTACTCGGCGACCGGCCTCACCGCGCACTGGCCCTCCCGGCTCCAGCAGCGCCTCTACGACGTCCCGATCCCGCCGTACTCGAAGCACCTCGCGTACTACGAGACCAACAACTGGCGGACCAGCCGTCTGTACGTGCAGTTCTACACGAGCAACGAGGGCCTCGAACGCTTCCTCGACGAGATCGGCACCAGCACGGCGGCGCTGAAGAAGGGCGAGATGGCCGTCCACGCCCGCGACCGGCGGATCGTCGGCTGGGACTTCAGCGGCCCCGGCCCCTGGTACGGCCTCGTCAACAAGCAGAAGAGTCCCGCGCCCACCCACGACATCGTCGTGAACAGGTCCAACCCGGACCATCCGATGGTGTACGTGGTGTCCCGAACCGTTCCCTGACCTGCGCGTATCCGGGCCCGCACGGGCCCGCGCACGGTCGGCGGGACCGAATGTCAGACCCCGCCCGTAGAGTCGGAGACAGCTGATCGGAGCCGGGGACGGCTCATCCGACCATGGGCGGGGAGGTGACCGGACGCATGCGGGACATGGCTGTTCCCGAGGCCGACACGGCCGTTCACGGGGCCGACACGGCGGTTGCCGTGACACCGGCCGTCACCGATCCCCTGACCGTCCCGGTGCGGCTGGCCGCCGTTTTCCTGCCGGCGCCCCTGCCCCGCCACGGGCGGGTCGCGTTCTGGGACCCGGACAGCGACAAACCACCGCCCGGCACACCCGAGGACCTCACCGTCGTCCGCCGTCACGGCGCCACCGGCGTCCGCAGAGGCACCGTTCCCGCCCTGTCCCTGCCCGTCGCCGCCGCCCTGCCCCTGCTCGCCCGGGCCCGCCGCGACCCCGCCGCCCACCCC
>NZ_LIQX01000423.1 GCF_001418475.1 Streptomyces ossamyceticus
CCCCCGCCCGGCGGGGCTACGCCGCGCGCACCCCGTGCACGGCCCGGCGGTCACGGAGCACCGCCGCCGCGTGAGCAGCCGACGCCAGGGTCATGTGCCGGTGCCAGCCCTGGAAGGAGCGGCCCGCGAAGTCCCGTATCCCCGTCTGCTCGGACACCTGACGGAAGGCCAGCTCCACGGTGTCGGCCAGCGCGGCGAGCGCGAGCGGGGCCTCGTCGGAGCGGTACGGCGCACCGGCCCCGCGGGCTGCGCCGACGCCGGGAGACGCGCCCGGGCCGGGGGCCGTGCCCCAACCGGAGGGCGCGCCCGGGCCAGGGGCCGCGCCGAGGGCGGGCGTGGTGGCCAGCCAGTACCGGTCGGGGCCCCGGGTTCCGGCCGTCCACCGGGCGAGGAGCAGCAGCGGCTGCCGCGGGGCGGCGGGCAGGACGACCGGCAGCGCGGCCCGCACCCCGCGTCCCTCGGCGGGTCGCCACAGCCGCCGGCACCCGGCGACGAGTTGGTCCGCCGTGGCCGGCCGTTCGCTGTAGCTGTGCAGGACCGAGGCGTCGATCCGCAGCGCGGTGGCCGCCGGCACCCGGACGACGGCGGGCACCCCGGCCGGGCCGAGCACCCGCAGCAGCCGCGCGGGGTCGAGTCCCTCCGCGTCGACCACGACCGGTCGCCCCGACGGCAGACCGCGGCTCGCGTCGAGGGCGAGCCGGCCCGCGACCTCCTCGGGCCCGGCGGGCAGCGCGCCGGCCGGGATCTGCGCGCGGCGGCGGCGCCCGGGGTCGTCGAGCCAGGCGCGGGTCAGCAGCAGCGACCAGTCGCAGGGGACGGCCGTGTGCTCGGACGCGAGCCAGGCGCCGTACGCCTGCTGCCCGTGGACGGTCAGGCCGAGGTGCGGCACGAACTGCTGGTCGACACCCACGGAGTGCGGCCCCGCCTTGGGGATCACCAGGGGCCGCACCACCCACGCGCGGGGAGCGACGGCGTCCTCGACGTACCCGGCGAGCGCGTGCCGCACCCGCGTCCAGTCCCACGAGGAGTTGCTGATGAAGTGGTGGACGCTCTGCTTGGCGGGCTCCCGGTCGGCGGGCTCGCCCTCCATCCAGTCGGCGATGTTCCGCAACGTCTTGCGTCCGGGCACCGACAGCAGGGCCCGGACGTACCGTTCCGCCTTGAGCCGCTGGCCGCGCCGCGGCATCGAGGCGAACAGTCTGGAGCAGAGCTCCGCGATGTGGTCGCGATGGTCGTACATCGGCCTTCCCCCTCCGGACGGCGGCCGGAGCGGCTACTCCCGGCCAAAAAACACACTGGCCGTCGGCGGTACCGAGCCTTTCCCGGCCCGATTCCGCCTCGGTCCCGCATGGCGGGAAGTCGCTGGCGCCGTGGGCCAACAGGGGCAGAACGGGCGCTCCGGAACGAGGGGTTGAAAATGGCCACCAGTTGACCTGGCGAGCCGTCACAGGAAATAAGCGTTTACCGTGACACTGCGGTTGCGGAGCGTACAAGTATCAATTGATGCGATCGAACAAGCCTGCATAGAATCTGGCAGCTGTCGATCAGACCTGAAAGATCGTCGACGGGGGGCTGTGCGAAGATGGCACATCGTGCTGCAGAAATTCGGAGCCCGAGATTCCGAATCCTTGGCGTTCTCGAAGGCCGGCACGAGGATTCGCCGCTGAAACTGGGCGGGGCTCTCCGCTCACGCACACTGGTGATGCTGCTCCTGGAAGCGAACCGCGTCGTTCCCGTGCCACGCCTGGTGGAGGCCGCCTGGGACGACAATCCGCCGATCAGCGCCTCGCACCAGATCCGCAAGGCGGTCGCCGAACTACGGCAGCGCATACCGGGCGGGGCCGAAATGATACTGACCGACGGCCCTGGCTACCGGGCGTCGGTGGGCGAGGACCAGCTGGACCTCAGCCAGTACCGCTCCCGGCTGCGCAGGGCGCGCAAGGCCGTGGAGGAAGGCCGCCGGGCCCTCGCCGCGGAGGAGCTGAGAGCGGCCATGGAGCTGTGGCGCGGCCCGGTCATGGCGGGCTTCGGCGGTTCGGTCATCGACGCGGCCTCGGCGGCGCTGGAGGAGCAGCATCTGGCGGCCGCCGAGCAGCTGTTCAGCCTCCAGCTGTCGGCCGGCGAGGCGTCGTCGGTCGTCGGCGAACTGCGGGTGCTGGTCAATCAGCACCCGCTGCGGGAGACCCTGCGCGGGCAGCTGATGCTGGCGCTGTACCGCACGGGACGGCAGGCCGAGGCACTGGAGGAGTACGGGCGCGTCCGGCACCTGCTCGCCGAGGAACTGGGCATCGACCCCAGCGGGGCCCTGACGAAGCTCTACGAGGACATCCTGCGCCAGAGCCCCGAACTGGCCCTGCCCGAGCCGGTCCGGGAGCCGGCCGCGCCGCCCGTCACCGCCCCCTCACCGCCGGCGGGCGAACCCGGCCCGACCGCGCCGTCCGCCCTCCCCGCGCCGTCCGCCGCGGCGACGCCCACCACCGTGCCCGCGCCGCCCCTGCCGGCCATGCCCTCGTCGCCGAGCACACTGCCGTACGCGCTGCGCGACTTCTCCGGCCGCGCCGCCGAGATGGACTGGATCCGTGAGACGGCCCTCGACAAGGACGGGGTCTGGGCGCACATCGTCGCCATCGACGGCATGGGCGGAAGCGGCAAGACCGCGCTCGCCGTGCAGGCCGCCCACCAGCTCGCCCCGTACTGGCCGGACAGTCAGCTCTTCGTCGACATGCGCGGATTCACCCCCGGCCAGGAGCCGTTGAGCTCGGCCGCCGCGCTGGACGCGCTGCTGGCGTCGGCGGGGGTGCCCGGCGAGGAACTGCCCGACGACCCCGCGGCCCGTACCGCGCTGTGGCGTTCGATCACCGCGCAGCGCAGGCTGCTGATCGTCCTCGACAACGCCGCCACCGCCGACCAGGTCATGCCGCTGATCCCGGCCTCCCCCGACTGTCTCACCATCGTCACCAGCCGCCCCCGCCTGGTGGACCTGGACGGCGCCCGCTGGCTCTCGCTGGACGTGCTGACCGACGACGACGCCACCGAACTGCTGGCCCGGACCCTCGGCCGCGACTGGGTGGAGCGCGAACCGGAGGCGTGCGCCCAGCTGATCCGGCTCTGCGGCCGGCTGCCCCTCGCGATCCGGATCTCCGCCGCCCGTCTCAGGAACCGCTCCCACTGGACGATCCAGCGGCTCGTGGACCGGCTGCGCGACGAGACCCGCCGCCTGGACGAACTCAACTCCACCGGCCGCAGCGTCGCGGTCGTGCTGCGCATGTCGTACCAGGCGATGGACGAGGGCAAGCGCACCGCCTTCCGGCTGCTCGGCCTGCACCCGGGCCGGAACATCGACCCCGCGGACGCCGGGGCCCTCCTCGACTGCCACCCCCACGACGCGGAGGAGGTCCTGGAGCACCTGCTCGACGCCCACCTGCTGGAACAGCGCGAGCCCGGCTGGTACCGGATGCACGATCTTGTCCGGAGCTTCGCCCGCGGCCTCCTCGGCACCGAGCAGGCCGGGGAGCAGGAGAACCAGGCGGTGGGGCGGCTCCTGGACCACTACGTGCTGACGGCGGAGAGCGCCTGCGACACGCTCTTCCCGAAGCGGCCCCGGTTCCCGGAGTTCCTGCCGCCCGGCCGCCCCCTCCACCCCGGCTTCGCCACGGCCGACGAGGCCCTCCAGTGGCTGGACCGGCAGCGCGACAGCCTGCTCTCGGCGGTGGACCTGGCCGTGGAGAACGGCCACCTGCTGCACGCCGCGTACCTGCCGCGCGCCCTCGGCTTCCACTCCCACATCAGGAACTACCCGCACGACCTCCAGGAGACCAACCGGGCCGCCGTCGCCGCCGCCCGCAGCCTCGGACAGCCGGTCCTGCTGCGCATCAGCCTGACCAACCTCGCGATGGGGCAGTGGAGGCTCGGCCTGTACGAGGAGTCCGCCGCGCATCTGCGGGAGGCGCTGGACGTCGCCCGCGGCGGCGACCGGCTCGGCGAGGCCGTGTGCATGAGCAGACTGGGCCAGGTCTACAACAGCCTCGGCAAGTTCGCCGAGGCATTGGAACTGCTCACCGGCTCCGCGTGCCTTCAGCAGGAGCTCGGCCAGGTGCGCGAGGAGGCGGTGAGCCTCGGCCTGCTCAGCTCGGTCAACGCCCGCCTCGGCCGCTACCAGGAGTCGGCCGACGCGGCGGCCCGCTCGCTCGCGCTGTACCGGGAGATCGGGGAGATCAGCAACTCCATCGTCTCCCTGTCGACGCTGGCCCTGGCCCTGCTGGGACTACGAAGACCGCAGACCGCCCTGGAACGGCTCGACGAGGCCCTGCAACTCTGCGACCGGCTGAACAAGCCCGCCAACACGGCCCTCATCCTGTCCTACTGCGCCGACGCCTATGTGATGCTCGGCCGGCCCGAGCAGGCGCTGCCCTACATCGAGCGGGCCGCGGAACTGGCCGCCGCCGAGACCACCGCGCGCCGGGCCACCGTGGAGAACGCCGCCGGCCGGGTGCTGCGTGCGCTGGGGAAGTTCTCCGAGGCCCGCGACCGGCATCGCAACGCCCACGACCTGGCCTCCGGCATCGCCTTCCGCTACGAGACGGCGCAGGCGCTGCACGGCCTGGCCAGGGCCGGCGAGGAACTCGGTGACCACGCGAGTGCCCAGGAGCACCGCCGCCGGGCCGACGAGCTGTTCGCCGAGATGGGGGTGCCGCGCGAGGCCCACCGCCTCGCCTGACCCTGCCCCCGGCCGACGCCGGACGACCGGCACCGGACGACGGCATCGGACGACCGGTGCCGGAACAGACAGCGGGCCCCGGCCTCTTTCGAGGCCGGGGCCCGCGACGCGCTGGCCGTCAGCTGGAACGACGTACCGGGTGGTTCACGCGGCCTGGAGCACCGGCGACCGCCGTACGACCGACGGCCCGTGGTCGTCGTTCAGGGGGCCCGACGCGGACGCGACCGAGGGGCCGTGGTCGTCGTTCAGCGGGCCGGAGGCGGACGCGACCGAGGGGCCGTGGTCGTCGAGAGGCGCGACCGAGGGGCCGTGGTCGTCGGCGAGGACCACTCGCGCGGTTGCTCCGGAGGGCCCGTGGTCGTCCGCCAGAAGAGAGCCGACCGGACCTGTCACAGCAATCCCCCAAATGCCAGCCGTAGCGATAACGCCGATCACGCCGGTCATCTTGCCGCGCATTCTGTGCCCCTTCGGTGGATGTCATCTCCTCTGACACCACCGACATTTCCAGTACCTCCTCCCGTGCCGTTCCTCTCTTCCGACCTGCGTCTTCCTCGCCTCTGAGCTGGGAAAACAGCACCGTTACCGCCTCATTCCCGCGTCTCTTCCCGCCTTTCTACCCGTCTTTCCGCCGACCGCTGTCCCGTTACCGTCTCAGGCTTCCCGGCCGGTCCCGAAACCGGTTTTCCAACCGGTTTTCCAACCGGTTCCGAAACCGGCTTTCCAACCGGTTCACAAACCGGATCGTCGACCGGTTTCTCCTCCCGCACGTCGGCGCGGAGAAGTTCCACCGCGCCATCGCTGCGCCGAGCCGCCTCCCGGGCGGTTTCACCGGACACGACCACATATCCGTTGCCGGTGCCGCCCGGAAAAGGAACGGAGTCGCCCGGGGAATAGGGGAAATTCACCGCCTGGGTATACGGCAGGGCGCAGATGCTGTCGATTCCCGCGACCGTGCGCAGTCGCCCCGCGGGCATGCGGAAGAAATCGATCGCGGCGAAACGGGCGGGCTCGGGCACCGGGCCCAGCTCCTTGCCGAGGAGAGCGGCGAATACCGCCGCCTCCAGATCGAGGCCCCGGGCGATGTCCACGAGC
>NZ_LIQX01000424.1 GCF_001418475.1 Streptomyces ossamyceticus
GCGGCGGAGCCGCATATGTCAGGGCCCCGCGCCCCTGAAGGCTTGGGCCTGCGGCCCGCCCTTCACCAGGTGGCGCCGTTGAAAAGCACGGGGCGCAGCCCCGGGCGCTTTTCAGGGGGCGCGGGGAACTGCGCGAGAAACCACACACCACCCGCACCCGCCGACGAACCGCGCACCCCCGAGCTACTGGGCGCCCCACGTTTGGCCAGCCGCGCCCCCGGTCAGCTCTCGCACGCCGCGAGCAGCTCCTCCAGTTCCCCCGTCACCGCCTTGCCCAGCACCTCCAGATCCGGCACGGCCTCCGCGTCGGCGACGAGGCCATAGTGCACGCTCCCCCGGTACGTGGAGATCGCCACCGCCACGGACTGCCCATGCGCGAGGGGGGCCAGCGGGTACACCTCGGCGAGCGGGCAGCCGCCGAGCCTCAGGCCGAGGCTCGGGAGCGGCACGCTGGTGACGAGGATGTCGAACCAGAGGCGCGCGGCCTGGCTCACCAGGGGCCCGCCGAGCCGGTGCCCCAGCGGCGGCACATGGTCGGCGAGCAGCGCGACCGCCCCGGCGCCGCGGTTCGGCCCGGCGTCCTTGTTGCGGTCCATGGCCGTACGGACCGTACGGAGCCGGCCGAGCGGGTCGGGGTCGTCGACGGGCAGCTTCATCAGATAGCCGGAGAGCCGGTTGCCCTGGGGATGGGCGGTGCGCGGCCGGCGCTTGGAGACGGGGATGAGCGCCCGGGGCGCGACGCCTTCGCTGCCGTCGCCCCGCTCGTCCAGCCAGCGCCGCAGCGCGCCGGCGACGACCGCGATGAGGACGTCGTTGACGGTGCCGCCGACGGTCTTGCGGATGCGGTGCACGTCGTCGAGGTCGAGGACCACGCCGACGGTGCGGCGGGTGCCGCTCGGCTCGGCGGTCAGCGCGGTGGTGCCCTGCGCGCCGAGCGTCGCGTCGAGCGTGGTGCGGGCGACGGACGTACCGATGTCCACGGCCCGGCCCAGGTCGGAGAGGGTGCCGCGGAGGAGCGCGGGCAGTTTGCGCACCTCGCCGAGGAGGCTGCGCGGGGGTTCGGCGGGGCGCGGCCGGGGCGCGGGCATGTCCATGGGGTCCATGACGGCGGCGGCGAGGGTCAGCGCCCGCAGTCCGTCGGCCAGGGCGTGGTGGAACTTGAACAGCACGGCGAAGGAGGTGCCGTCCTCCCCGGGCACGACGTGTGCCTCCCACGGCGGCCGGTCGCGCTCCAGGGGGCGTTCCAGCAGCCGGCCGGCCACCGCGTGGAAGTCGCGGGTCGGCGCGTGGAGCCGTACGTGGTCGAAGGGCTCGAAGTCGGCGACGGGCTCGCGGGTCGCGCCGCCGAAGGTGAGCGGGAGGCGCACGTCGGGCCGCCAGACGTCCCGGATCCGCATCCGCAGCGCGGACACCCCGGCGGCGCGGGCGGCGAGCAGGTCGGCGGCGTGGGCGCCCGCGGTGGGCGAGTTCGCCGTGAAGACGCCGAGGGCCGCCAGGTGCATGGGATGTTCGGCGGACTCGATGTTCCAGAAGGCCAGGTCGAGTGGTGCGAGCTCGTCAGAAGTCAATGGCTTGCCTCGCGTCGACGACGGGTGAGTCTGCAGTCAATCGCCGAGGACCGATTACGGTCAAGTACGATCGAGCTACGCTCAGTTAACAGCAGATTAAGTCCCACCTCCTGGGGAGAGACGGGACCACTGGGACATCTGCCGTCACTCGGGGGTCATCTCAACCCACCCGGCCCAGCGCGGCGTGATGAACCGCACAGCCGCTCGACGCGCGTCTGTGCAGAGTCACGACACCTGCTGGCCCTTGCCGAGGGCGATCACCCCGCCCTTGGAGACCGTGTACAGCTCCGCGTCGCGCTCCGGGTTGACGCCGATGGTGGCGCCCGGCGGCACCTGGACGTTCTTGTCGAGGACGGCTCCCCGGACGACCGCGCCCCGGCCGATATGGACGTTGTCGTGCAGCACCGACCCCTGGACCACGGCGCCGGGATCGACGACCACGCCCGGCGACAGCACGGACCGGGTCACCTGGCCCCGGATCAGACAGCCCGCACTGATGATCGACTCGCTGGCCATGCCGCCCGCATTGAAGCGGGCCGGGGAGAGCTGGCCGGAGCTGGTGTAGACGGGCCAGCTGCGGTTGAACAGGTTGAAGGCGGGGCGCTCGGCGATGAGGTCCATATGGGCGTCGTAGTACGCGTCGAGGGTTCCGACGTCCCGCCAGTAGCCGCGGTCGCGGTTGGTCTCGCCGGGCACGTGGTTGGCGCTGAAGTCGTACAGCTGCGCCTCGCCCCGTTCGGTGAGCTGGGGCAGGATCGAGCCGCCCATGTCGTGGACGGAGTTCTGGTCCTCGGCGTCCCGCTGAAGCGCCTCGACCAGGGCCTTGGTGGTGAAGAGGTAGTTGCCCATCGAGGCGAACACGCACTCGGGGTCGTCGTCGAGGCCGGGCGGGTCGGCGGGCTTCTCCAGGAAGCCCTCCACGGACCGGCCGTCGGAGCCGGGGGTGATCACACCGAAGGAGGAGGACTCGGTGCGGGGCACGCGTATCCCGGCGACGGTCACCCCCGCCCCGCCCTCGATGTGCTGGGCCAGCATCTGCCGGGGGTCCATGCGGTAGACGTGGTCGGCGCCGAAGACGGCGACGTACTCGGGCTGCTCGTCGTGCACCAGGTTCAGGGACTGCAGCAGCGCGTCGGCGCTGCCCAGGTACCAGCGCGGGCCAAGCCGCTGCTGGGCGGGGACCGGGGTGACGTAGTTGCCGAGCAGGCTCGACATTCGCCAGGTGGTGGTGATGTGCCGGTCCAGGGAGTGCGATTTGTACTGGGTCAGGACGCAGATCCGCAGGATGTCCGCGTTCACGAGATTGGAGAGTACGAAGTCTACGAGACGGTACGTCCCGCCGAAGGTCACCGCGGGTTTCGCGCGGTCGGCGGTGAGGGGCATCAGCCTCTTGCCCTCGCCACCGGCCAGTACGATTCCCAGCACCGAAGGTCCACCGCGCCGCATGCCGCCGCCCCTCTACGCCCGGTTGTGCCGTGCTCTGTCCTGTGTGCCTACCCCTGTTTGAGGATTTCCTCGTACAGGTGGACCGTCCGCCGGGCCACCGCGTCCCAGCCGAACTCGCGCACCGCGCGCTCCCGTCCCGCCTCGCCCATACGGGCGGCGGTCGCGGGGTCGGCGAGGACCGAGTCGAGGGCGCGGGCCAGCTGAGCTTCGAAGTCGTCCTCGGTGGACACGAGGAGGCCCGTGACACCGTCCTCCACGACCTCCGGGATACCGCCCACCCGCGACGCGACCACCGCCGTCCCGCAGGCCATGGCCTCCAGGTTGACGATGCCGAGCGGTTCGTACACCGAGGGGCAGACGAACACGGCGGCGTGGGTGAGGAGTTGGATCACCTCGGGGCGCGGCAGCATCTGCGGGATCCAGTGCAGGCCCTCGCGGACGCGGCTCAGCTCCTCGAAGAGGTCACGGAACTCCCGGTCGATCTCCGGGGTGTCGGGGGCGCCTGCGCACAGCACGACCTGGACGTCCGGGTCGATGGCCCGTACGGCCCGCAGCAGATGGGGCACGCCTTTCTGGCGGGTGATGCGGCCGACGAACAGGACGTAGGGGCGGGCCCGGTCGAGGCCGACGCGGTCGAGGACGTCGGTGGCGTGGTCGGGCCGGTAGAGGGCGGTGTCGATGCCGTTGTGCACGACCCGCACCCGGTCCGGGTCCAGGGCCGGGTAGCAGCCGAGGATGTCGTCGCGCATGGCACCGGACACCGCGATCACCGCGTCCGCGGACTCGATCGCGGTGCGCTCGGCCCAGCTGGACAGGGCGTATCCGCCACCCAGTTGCTCGGCCTTCCAGGGGCGCAGCGGTTCCAGCGAGTGGGCGGTCATCACGTGCGGGATGCCGTGCAGCAGCTTGCCGAAGTGGCCGGCGAGATTGGCGTACCAGGTGTGCGAGTGGACGAGTTCCCTGCCTGCGAGGCCGGCGGCGATGGACAGGTCCACGGAGAACGTGCGCAGCGCGTCGTTGGCGCCGTCCAGCGCCGACCAGGGCCGATGGCGGACGACGCCGCCCGCGGCGCCCTCGCCCCAGCAGTGCACGTCGAGATCGACGAGGGACCTCAACTCCCGTGCGAGGAACTCGACATGGACCCCCGCGCCTCCGTAGACGTCGGGCGGATACTCCCGGGTCAGCAGGCCGACTCGCACCGGAACCCCCTGTCTCACATGGCTCGTTCCCACATGGTCACCCACGCGGGGCGGTTGGGGAAGGGCGCCCTGTCCCTACCGGGTGCCGCCCGTCCTGCCCGACGGGCGGGTCCGGGCCGGTGGCCGGTCGAAGCAGCAGTCGCCGCAGAGTCCGCCGCCGGGCAGCCGGTAGTAGAGGCAGCAGCTGCGGCGGCGGTGGGTGGCCGGGTCGAGCGTGCCCGCGAGATCGGGGTGGGCGAGCTGCGCGGCGGCCAGCCGGCGGGCCCGGGCGGCCGCCTCAGTGCGTCCGTGCACGGCGGCCCAGCGGTCGATCTGCCGGACGGCTCCCATGAGCGCGGAGGCCGCGTTCCCCCAGAGCAGACGGGGGGAAACGGGCAGTTGGGAGCAGAGGGCCGCCGCCAGGGGGACGAGATGCGCCTCCCGTACGACCTCGCCGAGCCGGTCGGCGGGCAGCATCCGCACCCCGGTCAACCGGAGGTCGTCGGGGGCGCTCGCGTCGGGGTCCCAGCGCAGCAGCCGCGGGTCGAGATCGGGGACGCGGTCGTGGAGGGCGGCGGTGCCGAGGGCCACCGACCACAGCCGGGCGGCGAGGCCGAGGTGCGCGATGGAGGCCGCGACGCGGGGTTCGGGGGCCCGGACGCTGTCCGCCACCTTCCGGACACGGAAAATTACGGGATTCGCGTAAACCTCCTTCTTCACATCGGCATCCCGTGCCGCGTACGCCTCCGCGAGGGTGGGCAGCGGGCGCCCCGGTGCTTCCCCCGTGCGTAGTACGAAGAAGCCGCCGAGGGCGGAGAGGTCCGTGAGGTCGGCGGCGTGGTCCACGACATCGAGTAGTACCAGGGCCCACGGGCGTGTTCGCCAGGAGGGGTGCACTCCGTGTCGCCCCTCCTGAGGATGACGGGCGGCGAGTCGTACTCCATCGGCAGTACGACTCAATGAGTGCTCAGGTACGACGACGCGAACACGTTCGCGAGGCATCGTGGTCACCATGAAAGCCGACCGTTCGCAGCGGCGGGCCGAGCGCCCCCGCCCCTCGTCGAGGAGCCGCTCATGAGCGCCCTCGCGTTGTCCGTGCTGCTGTCGTTCGTCTCCGCCGTGGCCTACGCGGGCGGTGCGATCGTGCAGGAGCGTGTCGCGGTGACCTCCCCCGGCCGGACCTACGCGCCGCTGCGCCGCCCGGGCTGGTGGGGCGCTGTCGGGCTGAACGGTCTCGGCGGGCTGCTGCACGTGGTGGCCCTGGCGTACGGCCCGCTCAGCCTGGTGCAGCCGCTGGGCGCGCTGACCATCGTCTTCGCCCTGCCCATGGCGGCTCTCTTCGTCGGCCGCCGGGCCGGGGCGACGGCCTGGCGGGGCGCGATCATGGCGACGGTGGGTCTCGCGGGTCTGCTCTCCCTGGTCGGCACGGCCGACGCGCAGTCCCTGGACACCGCCGAGCGCGTGCTGGTGGCCCTGGTCAGCGCGGGCGCGGTGGCGGCGCTGATGACGGCGGCCCACGCCGCGCACCGGCATCCGACGACGCGCAGCGTCCTGCTGGCGGTGGCGGCCGGTGTCGCGTTCGGCATGTCCTCGGTGTTCACCAAGACGGTGGCCGTCGACTGGACGGACGGTGTCGGGCTCGCCGACCTGCCGACCCTCGCGGTCATCGGTGTCTTCGCCACGGCCGGTCTGCTGCTGTCGCAGGCCGCCTACCGCAACGGCGGCCTCGCGGCCCCGCTCGCCACCCTGACCGTCGTGAACCCGGTGGTGGCGGCGGCGGTCGGCATCACGATGTTCGGCGAGACGTTCCGCTACGGCACCACGGGCACCCTCCTCGCCCTGGGCTGCGGGGTCGTCGCGGCCGGCGGTCTGATCCTGCTCACCACCGAGCGGCTCCACGAGGAGGCGCGGCCCGAGCGGGTCGGGGCCGAGGACACGGCGGACGCGTCGACGGTCGCCGACCGGGAGGCGGCCCTCGCCGTCGAGCGGCTGCTCGCAGGGCTTCACTCACTGCCGGCCGGGGACCCGGCGGCGGCCGACGGGCCGATCGGCCTCGACCAGCGGGTCGTCGTACCGGCGCCGTTCCGCGGAGCCGGTGGCTCCGGGGACGAGGAGCGGCCCGAACTGGAGCTGCGGCCGTTCCACGGCGAGCTGTATGTGCCGCGGCCGCACGGCGACCGGCATCGGGACCACGTAGGGACGTGAGCGGGAGGCCCTGAGCGGGCCTCCCGCGGTACGTCGGAGCGCGGTTGCGTCGGGCGCGTCAGAGACGCACCCCTCCGGCCCGGAGATAGGCGATCGGGTCGACGTCACTGCCGAAGCCGGGCCCCGTCCGCACCTCGAAGTGCAGATGCGGGCCCGAGCTGTTGCCGGTGGAACCGGAGCGGCCGATGCGCTGGCCCGCGCTCACATGCTGTCCGGCCTTCACGGAGATCGCCGACAGATGGGCGTACTGCGTGTACCGGCCGTCGGCGTGCCGGATGACCACCTGGTAGCCGAAGGAGCCGCCCCAGCCGGCCGTGACGACCTCACCGGACGCCACGGACTTGACGGTGCTGCCGGTCGGCACGGGGAAGTCGACACCCGTGTGGTAGCCCTTCGACCAGGAGGAGCCGGAGGCGCGGTACGGGGTGCCGAGGGAAGCGTTCACGGGGGCGACCCGGGACCCGGACTCCTGGCGCGAGTCGGTCCGCTGCTCCCGCTTCTGCTCCTTCTTCCGCTCCTTCTTCTCCTCCTTCTCGGGCCGCTCCTTCTTCGGCTGCTCCTTCTTGTGCTCCTTCTCCGGGGCCGCCGAGGTGAGACTCAGCCGCTGGCCCGGAAGGATGCGGTCCGGGTCGGAGCCGATGATCCTGCGGTTGGCGTTGTAGAGCCCGCGCCAACCGCCCTTGACCTCCTCGGACTCGGCGATCTCGGAGAGCGTGTCGCCCCGGACGACCGTGTACACCTCGACCTTGCCCGCCTGCGACTGGGGCGTGGTCTGCGGTTTGACGTCCTCGATGGTGCGCGGCGCGTCGCCGCCGCGGGTGAGGCCCGCGCGGACCGAGCAGTGGGGCCAGGCGCCGGGGCCCTGACCGTCCAGCACCTTCTCGGCGATCGCGATCTGCTGTTCCTTGGTCGCCAGGTCGGCGCGCGCGGCGTAGGCCCTCCCGCCGTACGCCTCCCACGTCGACTGACTGAACTGGAGGCCGCCGTAGTAGCCGTTGCCGGTGTTGATGTCCCAGTCACCGGTGGACTCGCAGGCCGCGACCTTCTCCCAGGTGTCCACGTCGGCCGCCTCGGCGACTCCCGTGCCCATCAGCGGGAGTGCGATGCCGGCGCCGCCGGCTGTGACCGTGAGTGAAGCACGGTTGATCCTGTTCGGCTGGTACCGGCGGTGCCGGCCGCGTACGGCCATGGAGTAGCCCCCCTCGCCTCTGCCACGAAGTCGCAAAAGTAAGCGCCGCGAACAGGCCATGACAAGACGAAAATCCAGCCGCAGCCACCCCGCGAGTGGCGCGGAAGCGACCTGTCCCGGCGCGTAAGTACCTCTGTCCGGCGCACGCGTGAGCGGGTGCGGCGCGTGAAGCGCGCGGGTTGCGCGCCCCATTGAGGCAGGTGGGGCCCTTTCCGCGTACTCAAGAACGACGTGCCGCTCGGTGCGCAAGGGGCCGCCGCACGTCAGGATGACCGGAAGGGCAATACTGGCGAGCACTGACGGCAGCACCGATATGAGGACCTACCGGCACCACTTGTGCGTCACGACGTGACCATCACGACTCGACCGATTCACCGGCACCACTGATTCCAGGATCCATAGGAGCCCACCGCATGAGCACTTCAGCCCAGATCGGCGTCACCGGCCTCGCGGTCATGGGGAGCAATCTCGCCCGCAACTTCGCCCGCAACGGCTACACGGTCGCCGTCCACAACCGCTCCGCGGCGAAGACCCACGCGCTGGTGGAGGAGCACGGGCACGAGGGCGACTTCATCGCGGCCGAGACCGCCAAGGACTTCGTCCAGGCGCTGGAGCGCCCCCGGCGTCTGGTGGTGATGGTGAAGGCCGGCGGCCCCACCGACGCGGTGATCGAGGAGTTCGCGCCGCTGCTGGAGCCCGGCGACATGATCATCGACGGCGGCAACGCGCACTTCGCCGACACCCGCCGCCGCGAGGCCGCGCTGCGCGAGCAGGGCATCCTCTTCGTGGGCGCGGGGATCTCCGGCGGTGAGGAGGGCGCGCTCAACGGGCCCAGCATCATGCCGGGCGGCCCGGCCGAGTCGTACGACTCCCTCGGCCCGATGCTGGAGAAGATCTCCGCGAAGGCCGCCGACGGAGCGCCGTGCGTGACGCACGTCGGTCCGGACGGCGCCGGGCACTTCGTGAAGATGGTCCACAACGGCATCGAGTACGCCGACATGCAGCTGATCGGCGAGGCGTACCAGTTGCTGCGCGATGTGGCCGGCTACTCCCCCGCGCAGATCGCGGAGATCTTCCGCACCTGGAACACCGGGCGCCTGGACTCGTATCTGATCGAGATCACCGCCGAGGTGCTGGCGCACGTGGACGCGGCGACCGGCAAGCCGTTCGTGGACGTCGTCGTCGACCAGGCGGAGCAGAAGGGCACGGGCCGCTGGACCGTGCAGATCGCGCTGGACCTGGGTGTGCCGGTCTCCGGTATCGCCGAGGCCGTCTTCGCGCGCTCGCTGTCCGGGCACGCCGCGCTGCGGGACGCCTCGCGTTCGCTGGCGGGCCCGAAGGCGGCGCCGCTCAGCGCGGCCGAGGCGGGCGCCTTCGCCGACCGGGTCGAGCAGGCGCTGTACGCGTCCAAGATCGTGTCGTACACGCAGGGCTTCCACGAGATCGACGCCGCCCGCGCCGAGTACGACTGGGACATCGACCTCGGCAAGGTCGCCTCGATCTGGCGCGGTGGCTGCATCATCCGGGCGGCCTTCCTCGACCGTATCCGCGCCGCGTACGACGCCCGGCCGGACCTGCCGAGCCTGCTGTCCGACGAGACGTTCGCGCAGGAGATCGCGGCGGCGCAGGACGACTGGCGTGAGGTGATCGTGGCCGCGACCCGGCAGGGGGTGCCGACCCCGGGCTTCGCGGCGGCGCTCGCGTACTACGACGCCCTGCGCGCCGAGCGGCTGCCCGCGGCGCTCACGCAGGGCCAGCGCGACTTCTTCGGCGCGCACACGTACCGGAGGGTGGACCGCGAGGGCTCGTTCCACACGCTGTGGGGCGGGGACCGGTCGGAGGTCGAGGCGTAGGAGGGTGACCTCGGGGACGTCGCCGGGGCCGGCCGGTCGTGGTCGGGCTCGACGGTCCCCTGTCTCCTCCTTCGAGTGACAGGGCAGTGGCCCGGCGTGAAGTGGTTCACGCCGGGCCACTTGTCGTTCGTCGGGCCGCTGGTCGATCGTCGGGCCGCCTGCCGTTGGTCGGGCCACGGTCGATCGTCGGCCATCGGGCCCGCTACGACAGGGGTTTGGGGGTCGGCTCTCCCGGGATCGGGTCAGGACCCGGGGGTCGAGGGACCGGGTCCTGACCCGATCCCG
>NZ_LIQX01000425.1 GCF_001418475.1 Streptomyces ossamyceticus
GCGGACACGGTACCCGCCGCCTGGGCGGCGGGTACCGTGTCCGCGCCCGCATCCCGCTGGACCGGCCATGACCACACCCACCGGCCCCGGCCCCCGGGTGGTGATCGCCGACGACCAGGAACTGGTCCGCACCGGCTTCCGCCTGATCCTGACCGCTCGCGGCATCAATGTGGTCGGCGAGGCCGCGGACGGCGCCGAGGCCGTCCGGACGGTGAGCCGAGTGCGTCCCGATGTCGTCCTCATGGACATCCGCATGCCGCACATGGACGGCCTGGAAGCCGCCCGCCGCGTCCTCGCGCAGACCCCCGGCTGCCGAGTGATCATGCTGACCACCTTCGACCTCGACTCCTACGTCTACGCGGCCCTCGCCGCCGGTGCCAGCGGCTTCCTGCTGAAGGACGTCACCCCGGCCCATCTCGCCGCCGCGGTACGCCTGGTCGACACCGGTGACGCGCTGCTCGCGCCCTCGATCACCCGCCGCCTGGTGGAACGCTGGGCCTCCGGCGCCGGACGGACCGCTCCCGGACCCGCGCACCCCGCCGTCCACCGCGACCTCACCCTCCTGACGCCGCGCGAACGGGAAGTGCTGACCCTCATGGGAAGAGGGCTGTCCAACGCCGAGCTGGCCCGGCACCTGACCCTGAGCGAGGCGACGGTGAAGACCCATGTGGCGCGGATCTTCGCCAAGCTGACTCTCCGAGACCGGGCCCAGGCCGTGGTCCTCGCCTACGAGACCGGGCTCGTCGCCCCCGGCGAGTCCGCCGACCCCGACCACTGACCGCCGACCACGTCTTCCCGTTCAACCCTCGCCAAATCCAAGCGACCGGGCCTTTCCCGCGCCATCCTCGTCCCAGGTCGACACCGAGAAGCGCGGGAGCCCACACATGCGAAAGATCGTCCTGATGATGTCCCTGTCCCTCGACGGCTACATGGAGGGCCCGAACCGTGAGTTGGACTGGCATCTCGTCGACGAGGAACTGCACACCCACTTCAACGACGTCCTCAGGGACATGGGCGTCTTCCTGGACGGCCGGGTCTCCTACGAGCTGATGGCCGACTACTGGCCCACGGCCGACCGGGACCCCGACGCGCCCGCTCCCGTCGCGGACTTCGCCCGTATCTGGCGTGAGAAGCCGAAGCTCGTGTTCTCGCGGACGCTGCACCGCGCCGAGTGGCACACCACGATCGTCCGGGACGTCGTCGTGGAGGACATCATGGCGCTGAAGGCCCAGGAGGGCGGTGACCTCGCCCTCGGCGGCGCCACCCTCGCCGCCGAGTTCATGCGGCACGACCTGGTCGACGAGTACTGGCTCTACATCCACCCGGTCATCCTCGGCCGGGGCAGGCCGCTGTTCTCGCAGGCCGAGGAGTTGCCGAAGACCGACCTGCACCTGATCGAGACCCGCACCTTCGGCAACGGAGTCGTCCTGCTCCGCCACGGAAGGAACTAACCGGCGCCCCCACCGGACGGAGCCTCGCCAGACCCGGTCCTCCCAGACCCGGTCCTCCCAGCCCCGGCCCCGCCGTCGGACGGCGCCCCACGGCCGTGCGGCTCGTCGTCCCCGTACGGTCTGTCCTGCGCGTACGCCCGCAGGGACCCCACCACCGTGTTGGTGACGGCGACGAGCGGCACCGCGACCACCGCGCCCCCGATCCCCGCGATCATCCCGCCCGCGGCGACCGACAGGACGACGGCGAGCGGGTGGACGCGCACGGCGCGTCCGAGGATGAACGGCTGGAGGATGTGCCCCTCGATCTGCTGGACCGCGAGGACCACGACGAGGGTCATGACGGCGGTGAAGACGCCCTGCGTCACCAGCGCCACGACCACGGCGAGGGCGCCCGAGACGACCGCGCCGACCAGGGGGATGAAGGCGAACAGGAAGATGAACACGGCGAGCGGGACGGCCATCGGCACATCGAGGAAGTAGATGCCGAGGCCGATGAAGATGGCGTCGATCAGGGCGACTATCACCGTGCCGCGCACATACGCGGTCAACGTCCGCCAGGCACGGGGCCCGGCCGCGGAGACTCCGGGGCGGGCCGCCGCCGGGACCAGCTTCAGGGACCACTGCCAGATCCGCTTGCCGTCGTAGAGCAGGAACAGCGTGGAGAAGATCGTCAGGAGGATGCCGGTGAGCGCCTCGACGATGACCGTCACGCCCTCCAGACCCGCCGTGGTGATCGTGTCCGTGTTGTCGCTGATGGCCTCGCGGAGGTTCCCTGCGATGTCGTTGATCTGGTTCTCGGTTACATGGAACGGGCTGTCGAGCAGCCAGCGCCGCAACTCGTCGATGCCGTCCTGGACCTGGTCGGAGAGGTCGTCGATGTTCTCCATGACCTGCCAGGTGACGAACCAGCCGATGAGCCCCATGATGACGAAGCCGAGGGCGGCGGTCAGGGCCGTGGCGAGGCCGCGCGGTACGCGGTGCCGGGTCAGCCGGGCCACCGTCGGCTGGAGCACCGCCGTGATGAGCAGCGCGCTGGTGAACGACAGCACCAGGAGCTGGACGGAGCTGATGATCCGCATCAGCACCCAGACGGTGCCCGCGAGGACGAGCAGCCGCCAGCCGGCCTCGGCCGCGACCCGCATGCCCCAGGGCACCGCGGACGCCGGGTCGGGGCGCGGGCGGAGGACGGCGGTGGGCGCGTCGGCCGGACCGCCGGCGGGGGAACCCTGCGATTCCCCTTCGAGCCTCTTGGGGTCAGCGCCTCCGGACGGGCGCGAGGAGGCGCTCTCGGATCCCGACCCCGCTGAGGATCCGGAACCCGCCGAAGCCCCGGACCCCGTTGAAGACCCGTAGGACCCCGAAGACCCGTACGATCCCGAAGCCCCGGACGACTCCGAGGACTCGGACTCGATCTCCGCGCGGCGGCGCTCCAACCGCTCGCCCCAACCGCTCAGGCCGGAGCCGATCCGGCCGAGCCACCCTGGCACCCGCGACTTCATTCGTCCTCTTCCCCCGTCGCCCCTGTTGTCCACCTCTTGCCCCGGAGGTCGCGATTCCTCCCGGGGGTTTCGACCGTACATGGCGGAAGCCCCCCACCGAAGAACGGTGGGGGGCTTCCGGGGGTCGAGCGGCCGACGAGGCCCCGCCGACGAAGATCGCGGCTGGTCATCGGCGGTGCGGCGGGCCTAGTACCAGTGGTTGGCCTGCCAGAAGGACCACGCTTCGCAGGGGCTGCCGTAGCGCGATTCCATGTAGTTGAGGCCCCACTTGATCTGCGTGGCCGGGTTGGTCTGCCAGTCGGAGCCGGCGGACGACATCTTCGAACCGGGGAGCGCCTGGAAAAGACCGTAGGCACCCGAGGACGGGTTGACGGCCTTGTAGTTCCAGGTGGACTCGTGGTTCACGATGTTGCTGAAGCAGGTCCACTGGTCGCTCGCCACGACCGCCTTCGCCATCGCCTGGATCTCGGCGATGGAGTAGGAGGTCTGCGTCGGGGCGTCGTCGAGCGAGCTGGCCGCCTGGGCCTTCGTCTCGGCTTCCGCCTTCGCCTTGCGCTCCTGCTCGGCCTTCTCCGCCTGCTTCTGCTTCGCGATCGCGTCCTCGGCCGCCTTCTTACGGGCGGTCTCCTCGGCGTCCTTGCGGGCGGTCGCGTCGGCGGCGATGGCCTGGGCGTCGGCCTGTGCAGTCAGGGATGCGGTCTGCACCTGGGCCTGCTGGCCCACGGGAATGTCAGCGAGCAACGTGGTGTCGTTCGCGACCGCCTCGGCGTCGTCCGTGGTCTGGGCGGTGCTGCCCGAGGCAACTCCGACGACACTTCCGACTGCGGTGACCGCGGTGGCCGAAGCCACTGCGAATCCCCGGACCGAAATCCGGCTCACACGGTTTCCTTCCAGCATCGCCCGCCTCGGTGACCCTGGCGGACGCAATCGTGCCCCTGGCGCTGGCCTCCCAACTGCGGGGTCACGGAGGCGCGGGCCCGGTGGGCAACTCCCTTGCGGGGGAGCGCCGCGTGGTGCTCGGGCGGCATACGACGACGCTATGGAGTTGACCGTGGTGTTGCCGTGGTTCCGTACCGCTGGGGGTACGGCTGTGTCGTATGCGGGGCCTGACAGGAGTGAGACTCTGCCGTAACCCGGCGTCGCAAGGCAATTCGTGGTTGCGTGTGAAAGCTCACACCTCGTTTGGCCCCAGGGATTCACGGAAACGCCCACACGCCGAGGCGCCGCCCGGCTAGGCTCATCGCCTTTGCCGGACGGCGCCAAGAGATCCATCGGTGACCGGGCTTGACCAAAAATGGTCAGATCGCCCGGAACCGGTGGAACCGTTAAATCTGCCCGTCCTCCAGCATTTCGGTCACCAGGGCGGCGATCTGGGAGCGTTCGGACCGCGTCAGCGTGACGTGGGCGAAGAGCGGATGACCCTTCAGCTTCTCCACCACGGCGACGACACCGTCGTAGCGACCGACGCGCAGATTGTCGCGCTGCGCCACGTCATGGGTCAGAACCACCCGTGAATTCGCCCCGATCCGGGACAGAACGGTCAGCAGGACGTTCCGCTCCAGCGACTGGGCCTCGTCCACGATGACGAACGCGTCGTGGAGCGAACGGCCGCGGATGTGCGTGA
This sequence comes from Streptomyces ossamyceticus, assembly GCF_001418475.1. GTDB lineage: Bacteria > Actinomycetota > Actinomycetes > Streptomycetales > Streptomycetaceae > Streptomyces > Streptomyces ossamyceticus. The sequence continues at coordinate 4,575 of NZ_LIQX01000425.1, forward strand.
GCGGAAGGACCTCCAGCATCCCGCGCGCGGTGACCTCCTCGATGACCTCGCGGGAGGTGACCGCCGAGAGCGTGTCGAAGACCGCCTGCGCCCAGGGGCTCATCTTCTCGGCCTCGCTGCCGGGCAGATAGCCGAGCTCCTGCCCGCCCACCGCGTACAGCGGTCGGAAGACCATCACCTTCTGGTGCTGGCGCCGTTCGAGCACGGCCTCCAGTCCCGCGCAGAGCGCGAGCGCGGACTTGCCGGTGCCGGCCCGGCCGCCCATCGACACGATCCCGATGTCCGGGTCGAGCAGCAGATCCAGCGCGATGCGCTGCTCGGCGCTGCGGCCGTGGATGCCGAAGGCCTCACGGTCGCCGCGGACGAGCCGGATGTTGCCGTCCGCCGTCACCCGGCCGAGGGCCTTGCCCCGCTCGGACTGGATCGTCAGACCCGTGTGGACGGGGAGGTTGCTGACCTCCGGGACGTAGACCGTCCCCTCCTCGAAGAGGATGTCCACCTGGTCGCCCGGCAGGGTCACCTCGGACATCCCGGTCCAGCCGGAGGCGTCCGTGATGGCGAGTTCCGCGCGGTACTCCTCGGCGAGGAGGCCCACGGAGGACGCCTTGATCCTGAGGGGCAGGTCCTTCGACACGACAGTCACGTCGTAGCCCTCGGCCTGCAGATTGCGGGCGACCGCCAGGATGCGGGAGTCGTTGTCCCCCAGGCGGTAGCCGGTCGGCAGGACGCTGGGGTCCGAGTGGTTGAGCTCGACACGTACGGTCCCGCCGAGGTCCCCGATCGGGATGGGGGCGTCGAGGCGGCCGTGCCGGACCCGGAACTCGTCGAGCAGACGCAGGGCCTGCCGGGCGAAGTAGCCGAGTTCGGGATGGTGCCTCTTCGCCTCCAGCTCCGTCACCACGACGATCGGAAGCACGACCTCGTGCTCGTCGAAGCGGCTCAAAGCGTTCGGGTCGGCCAGCAGGACGCTGGTGTCGAGGACGTAGGTGCGCCGGTCTGGCTTGTGGCGCTTTGTGCTGGTCACCACGGAAGGACGTACCCCCTCGGATGAGGTCGGGGAGCGACGGGATGGAACTGGGCCGGTCGACGGCGCCGTTGCACGGGCCGGTGACCGGCCCTCCGCTGCTTCGTCCGTGCTGTGACCGCACGATCGGGCTGGTGCAAAGGGCCTCCCGGGCGGACGGCCCCGAGCCGCCCGCTGAGATCCGACACCCGTGGTTCGGGTGTCGACCTGACTGGCTTATGCCCTCGAACATGCGCCGCCATGCCACGCCGTACGGGGGTGCCCCGGTGAACTCCTCGTTACGTCTGCCGCGAAAGGGGCGGCGGACACCTCATCGGTAACGCGGGAGAAATGCGGAGGTTCAGCCTCCGTAGCGCCGGTGTCGCACCGCGTAGTCACGCAGCGCGCGCAGGAAGTCGACCTTGCGGAAGGCCGGCCAGAAGACGTCGCAGAAGTAGTACTCGGAGTGCGCGGTCTGCCAGAGCATGAATCCGGACAACCGCTGCTCGCCGCTCGTACGGATCACCAGATCCGGGTCGGGCTGGTCCCCGGTGTACAGATGGCGGCCGATCATGTCGACGTCGACGCTCTCGGCGAGCTCCTCCACCGAGGTGCCCTTGTCCTGGGCGTCGAGGAGCATGGACCGTACGGCGTCGGCGATCTCCTGGCGGCCGCCGTACCCGATGGCGACGTTGACCAGTATTCCGTCGACGTGCGCCGTGGACTCCTCGGACTCCTTGAGGGCGGTCTGGAGCTGCCCGGGGAGCTGGTCGAGGGTGCCCACGTGGTGCACCCGCCAGCGGCCGTCGGCGGCGAGGGAGCGTACGACGTCCTCGATGATGCCGAAGAGCGGGACCAGCTCCTCCTGGGGGCGGCCGAAGTTGTCGGTGGAGAACAGCCAGAGGGTGACGACCTTCACGTCCGTCTCGGTGCACCAGCCGAGGAACTCCTCGATCTTGTCGGCCCCGGCCCGGTGTCCCTGCGCGGTGGTGGATCCCGCGGCCTTCGCCCAGCGCCGGTTGCCGTCCATGATGACGCCGATGTGCTTGGGCACCTGGGCGTGGTCGAGGTGCCCCTCGACCCTGCGTGCGTAGACCTTGACCAGCAGGCCGCGCAGTGTGTCGCGCAGGTTCACGTGAAAGCCCCTCCGGTGTCGCGGCAGTCCCCTTGGTTGCCAGAGCCTACCGGTGGTGGAGGCCAAGTCCGCCAAGGGGACTGCCGCGACACCGGAGGGGCTTTCACGTGAACCTGCGCGACACACTGCGCGGCCTGCTGGTCAAGGTCTACGCACGCAGGGTCGAGGGGCACCTCGACCACGCCCAGGTGCCCAAGCACATCGGCGTCATCATGGACGGCAACCGGCGCTGGGCGAAGGCCGCGGGATCCACCACCGCGCAGGGACACCGGGCCGGGGCCGACAAGATCGAGTAGTTCCTCGGCTGGCGCACCGAGACGGACGTGAAGGTCGTCACC
>NZ_LIQX01000426.1 GCF_001418475.1 Streptomyces ossamyceticus
CATCTCACCCGTGGGGGTCCGCTCATGTCGCCGGGGTCGCCCAACTCCCCGACACCGGCTGCCGTCAACCCGTGGCCGTCACACCCCGTCCGGCAGCCCGCCTGGGAAGCGTCGTGGGCCAGTGGGCCAACGCCGCGGTGGCCGCGTACCAGGAGACCAACCCGCCCACGGCGGCGACCCATCCGCCCGCCTTGGCGAGCCCGCCGCTGTCACCGAAGGACGCGACGGCCAGCAGCAGCATCGCCGCGCACAGCAGCCCGTACGTCGCCCGCGTGAGCGTCGCCGCGCCGGACGCCCCGAGCGTCAGGCTCAGCGCGAGGAGGGCGAACAGGAGCAGGAACAGCCCCGTCGCGTCGGCGGACCCGGGGTCGCCCACGGACCAGGTGAACCAGAGGGCGCCGAGCCCGGCGTAGGCCGTGCCCGTGAATCCGTCGCGGTCGCGCAGGGCGAGGAGACCGGCGACGAAGAGCGCGACGCCGCCGACATAGGCGGCGAGCGGGCCGGCGTCGGCCTCGGTCAGGCCGTCGATCATCCGGGTGTGTCCGAGACCGAACGCCAACAGGGTCAGTCCGAGAGCGAGTTGGCCGAGAGTCGTGGTGTTGCTTCCCGCGGAGACGTCGTTGTCCACAGCGGGCTCCCTTCGTGCGTGTGCGGTGGTGCGGCGATCGGGTTATGCCCTTCACAAGGGCACAAACACCTCTACGCGTCAGTAGGTTCACGCGGCGGTACACAGGGGACCCACACGGACCTCCACCCATCCCACCTGCGGGGAACGGGAGTTGCGGAGGGCGAGGAACGCGAAGGAAGGGACGGAAGGGGAGCCGGGACAGCGGCCTACGGCGCGCGTGGTCTACGGGATGACGATGACGGGCCGCTGTGCCCGCTTCGCGAGGCGTCCGGCGACGGAGCCGAAGATCCGGCCGACGAGGCCGTGCGTGGACCCGACGACGATCGCGTCGGCCTCGTACTCCCGCCCCACCTCTTCGAGTTCGTGGCAGATGTCACCGCCGCGCTCGACGAGGATCCACGGCACCTCGGCGAGATAGTCGGCGCAGGCGAGCTCCAGCCCGAGCACCTCGGTGCGGTGGTCCGGTACGTCGACGAAGACCGGCGGCTCGCAGCCGGTCTTCGTCGACGTACC
>NZ_LIQX01000427.1 GCF_001418475.1 Streptomyces ossamyceticus
GCCGCCCTTGCCGCCCTTGGCAGCGGCCCGGGCGGCAGCCCGTCCGCCCCCCGCGGGCGGCTCTATGACCGCGGTCGTCCCTGCCTCATCACCGGACGAGCGCTTGGGCGCCGCGCGGCGACCGCCGCGTTGCCGCGCTCGTCTTTCTTCCGCTCGTCCCATGACTCCGGTCCGCTCCGCCTCTGCTCGGTCTCGTACGTCACTCAGGTCAATGCCAGCTCAGCAAGCTAACACCGAGGACTGTGACAAAGAGGAGTCGATAGGGCCTCGTCCGGCGTGACAATGCGCACGCGCAACGGACGGTCACATACCTCGTCCCACCGGAACGGACGTTCCAGCAGGCCCGATGGTTGCCCCAGCAGGCCCACGAGTTGCGGGCCGCAGCGGTGACAGAACCGTGACATTCGCGCGTGACCTGCGGCGGATCCACCGGCCGTCGCGACCTATACACCGCAGGTATACGTGGTGTGTATACGCGGTGTGTACAGTCGTGTCATGTCCATCGGTCACACACTCCTGGGACTCCTGGAGTCCGGGCCCCGACACGGTTACGACCTGAAGCGGGCCTTCGACGAGAAGTTCGGTCATGACCGGCCCCTGCACTACGGCCAGGTCTACTCGACGATGTCCCGGCTGCTGAAGAACGGCCTGGTCGAGGTCGACGGCATCGAGCCCGGCGGCGGTCCCGAGCGCAAGCGGTACGCGATCACCGAGGCGGGCATCACCGACGTCCAGCGGTGGCTCGCGACGCCGGAGAAGCCGGAGCCGTACCTGCAGTCGACCCTCTACACGAAGGTCGTGCTCGCCCTGCTCACCCACCGGGACGCGGCGGACATCCTCGACACCCAGCGCTCCGAGCACCTGCGCATGATGCGCATCCTCACCGACCGCAAACGCAAGGGCGACCTCGCCGATCAACTGATCTGCGACCACGCCCTGTTCCACCTGGAGGCCGACCTGCGATGGCTGGAGCTGACCGCCGCCCGACTGGGCAAGCTGGCCGAGGTGGTGACCCGATGACCCCGCCGCCCGCCGGCTCCCTGCTCGTCGCGACCGATCTGCGCAAGGCGTACGGCCCGACCACCGCGCTGGACGGCGCCGGGTTCTCCATCCACCCCGGCGAGGTCGTCGCGGTGATGGGGCCCTCCGGATCCGGCAAGTCGACCCTGCTGCACTGTCTCGCCGGGATCGTGCCGCCCGACTCCGGGTCGATCACCTACAACGGCCGTGAGATGGCCACCATGAACGACGCCCAGCGCAGCGCGCTCCGCCGCAGCGACTTCGGGTTCGTCTTCCAGTTCGGCCAGTTGGTGCCCGAGCTGACCTGTGTGGAGAACGTGGCGCTGCCGCTGCGGCTGAACGGCACCTCCCGCAAGGAGGCCGAGCGGACGGCGCTGTCCTGGATGGCACGTCTTGAGGTCGACGACCTCGCCCGCAAGCGTCCCGGCGAGGTCTCCGGCGGTCAGGGCCAGCGGGTCGCCGTGTCCCGGGCGCTGGTCACCGGCCCGCGGGTGCTGTTCGCGGACGAACCCACCGGCGCGCTCGACTCGCTGAACGGCGAGCGGGTGATGGAGCTGCTCACGGAGGCCGCCCGCTCCACCAACGCGGCGGTCGTCCTGGTCACGCACGAGGCGCGGGTGGCCGCGTACTCCGACCGCGAGATCGTCGTACGGGACGGGAAATCGCGGGACATGGAGCGCGTCATATGAGGTCCGCCGTGGTCGGCCAGTGGTACCGGGACCTGGCGATGGGTGTGCGGTTCACCTTCACCGGCGGCCGTGAGGGATGGGTGCGCGCCGTGCTCACCGCGTTCGGTGTGGGCCTCGGGGTGGCGCTGCTCCTGCTCACCACGGCCGTGCCGAACGTGCTGTCCGCGCGGGACGCCCGCGAGGAGGCCCGGCAGGACCGGGGCATCGGCTACCTCGAGAACAACACCACGTCCAAGCCGACCGACAGAAGTCTGCTCATCGCCGACACGGACACCGAGTACCGGTACCAGGAGATCCGCGGCCGGCTCCTCGAACCCGAGGGCGCCGACGCGCCGCTGCCGCCGGGGGTCGCGAAGTTCCCCGCTCCCGGCGAGATGGTCGTCTCCCCCGCCCTCTCCGAACTGCTGCGCTCCGACGCCGGGAAGCTGCTGCGCGAGCGGCTGCCGTACAAGACGGTGGGGACCGTCGGCCAGGCCGGGCTCATCGGCTCGGGCGACCTCACCTACTACGCCGGCGGCAAGGGGCTCGCCGAGCGGCTCGACGGCTCGGTGGTGGCCCGTATCGACCGCTTCGGTGCGTCGACGGACCAGCCCGAGGAGGAGGTCGACCCGATCCTGCTGCTGCTCACCGTGGTCGTCTTCGTGGTGCTGCTGATGCCGGTCGCCGTCTTCATCGCCACGGCCGTACGGTTCGGCGGCGAGCGGCGCGACCGCAGGCTCGCGGCGCTTCGGCTGGTCGGCTCCGACAGCCGGATGACCCGTCGGATCGCGGCGGGCGAGGCCCTCGCCGGGTCCGTGCTGGGGCTTCTCTTCGGGACCGGGTTCTTCCTGATCGGCAGGGAGGTCGCCGGTTCGGTCGAGGTGTTCGGCGTCAGTGTGTTCCCCAGCGACCTCAACCCCTCCCCCGGTCTGGCGCTGCTGGTCGCGCTCGCCGTGCCGGCCGCCGCCGTCCTCGTCACGCTGTTCGCGCTGCGCGGCGTCGTCATCGAACCCCTCGGTGTGGTGCGCACGGCCAAGCCGGCCCGCCGCAGGCTCTGGTGGCGGCTGCTGCTGCCGCTCGGCGGTCTCGCCCTGCTCTACCCGATGCTCGGCCAGGGCTCGGAGAACGGCGAGTTCAACGAGTACCTGGTGATCGGCGGTGTCGTCCTGCTCCTCTTCGGCATCACGGCGCTGCTGCCCTGGGTCGTCGAGGCGTTCGTCGCCCGGCTCGGCTCCGGCGCGGTCTCCTGGCAGCTCGCCGTCCGCCGACTCCAGTTGAGCAGCGGCTCGGCGGCCCGCATGGTCAACGGCATCGCGGTGGCGGTGGCCGGCGCGATCGCCCTGCAGATGCTGTTCGCCGGGATCGAGAGCCGGTTCACGGCGTCGACCGGCAAGGACACCAGCCGCGCCCGGCTGGAGCTGGCCCTCCCGCAGGACGGTTCGATGATCGCCGTCGGGGAGAAACTGAGCCGGGCCAAGGGCGCGGCGGCCACCGCGGCACTGTCCACGACGGAGGTGTCCGACGCGGCCAAGGACCCCGAGCGGTGGCTGGGGGTGACCGTCGGCGACTGCGCCGCGCTGCGCGAGCTCGCGAGGATCCCCTCGTGCCACGACGGCGACGTCTTCGTGGCGCCCGACCGGGCCGACCCGACATCGGCGAACCTCGCCACGGCGGGCCGCACCGTGTACTTCGACCCGTCCTGGAGCGGGGAGGAGGCAGGCGCCGAGATCGCCTGGAAGCTGCCGGCCGGGATGAGGAAAGTGACCGAGCGCCCCGACTCCCTGCGGCCCGGGTCGGCGGGGCTGATGGTGACCCCGGGCGCCCTGCCCGCGAAGACCGAGTCGGACTTCTCCAGCACCGTGTTCGTACGGACGGACCCGGCAGTCCCGGACGCGCTCGACGAGGTGCGCAACGCGGCCGTGGCGATCGATCCGCTCATCCGGACCTGGGAGTGGGAAACGACCCAGCAGGCGGAGCAGTTCACGGACATCCGCACCGGGCTGATGGTCGGCGCGACCGCCGTACTCGTTCTGATCGGCGCGAGCCTCCTCGTCTCCCAGCTGGAACAGCTGAGGGAACGCAGGAAGCTGCTGTCCGCGCTGGTCGCGTTCGGTACCCGCCGCCGCACCCTCGGGCTGTCCGTGCTGTGGCAGACGGCGATCCCGATCGCCCTCGGCCTCGTCCTCGCCCTGGCGGTCGGCCTGACCCTCGGCGCCGTCCTGCTGAAGATGACGAACGTCGAGGTGGGCGTCGACTGGGCGAGCGTGCTGTCGATGACCGGCATCGGCGCGGGTGTCGTCGTCCTGGTCACGGCCCTGAGCATGCCGCCGCTGCTGAGGATGATGCGGCCGGAGGGGCTCCGCACCGAGTAGTCGGGCCCATGTCCGCGGGGTGCGGCCACGGCCCCAGTGCCTCCGCCGGGTTCTGTGGCCGCACCCGGACCTTCGCGAGGTGCGGTCACAGCACCCGGACCGGCAACGGCCGCAGCGCTTGTCCGAGCGCTGCGGCCAGTTCCTCGTACTCGGCCCCCCGCGCCGCCCCTGTCCGCATGGCCAGGGCGACGCGGCGGCTCGGTGCCGGGTGCGCGAAGCGTCCCGTCAGCAGCTGGGGGTTCCGGCTGGTCTCCACCGTCACGGCGGTACGCGGCAGCAGGGTCACCCCGAGTCCGCCGGCGACGAGCTGGACGAGGGTGGAGAGACCGGCTGCGGTCGTGGTGACGGGGACGTCGTCGCGGCCGGCTTCCCGGCAGATGTCGAGGGCCTGGTCGCGCAGGCAGTGGCCCTCGTCGAGCAGCAACAGGTTCAGTGCGCGCAGCGCCTCGCGGGGGATGCCCTGTCGGCCGCCCAGTTCATGGCCGAGCGGGGTGACGAGCACGAAGTCCTCGTCGAACAGGGGCAGTTCGGTGACGCCGGGGACCCCCAGCGGCACGGCGAGGAGCAGCAGGTCGAGACGGCCGGTGGTGAGGCCGTCGAGCAGGTTCGCGGTCTGCTCCTCGTGGACCTGGAGATCGAGGTCCGGGTAGCGCTCGTGGACGAGGTTGAGGACCGTCGGCAGCAGATACGGCGCCACCGTGGGGATCACCCCCAGGCGCAGCGCCCCGGTGAAGGGCGCCCGCACCGCCTCGGCCTCCTCCATCAGCGCCGCCACCTCCGCCAGCACCGCCCGCGCCCGTACGGCCAGTCGCTCGCCGGCGGGCGAGAGCAGCACCTTGCGGGTGGTCCGCTCGACCAGCGTCACGCCCAGCGCCTCCTCCAGCGCGGAGACGGCGCCGGACAGAGCGGGCTGGCTCATCCCTATCGCGGTCGCGGCGTCCCGGAAGTGCAGATGCTCGGCGACGGCCGCGAAGGCCCGCAACTGGGAGAGGCTGGGCCGGCGACGGACGGCGCCGTTCACGGAAGGCCGCACCTATGACCCCACCTTTCACTGAATGTCACTGATAACTGCATTCGATCAACCCGACCGAGTGTAGCTATTTCATTGATCAATGCACCCTGTGCCACCATCGTGATCGTCCAACCCGCCGGAAACCCCTGGTCCAAGGGGTGTTTTCGCGTTGCAAGGAGAGCCTGTGCTCACTGTCGGTGACAAGTTCCCCGAGTTCGATCTGATGGCCTGCGTCTCGCTGGAGAAGGGCAAGGAGTTCGCGCGGATCAACCACAAGACCTACGAGGGTCAGTGGAAGATCGTGTTCGCGTGGCCCAAGGACTTCACCTTCGTGTGTCCCACCGAGATCGCCGCGTTCGGCAAGCTGAACGACGAGTTCGCCGACCGCGATGCCCAGGTCCTCGGCTTCTCCGGCGACTCCGAGTTCGTCCACCACGCCTGGCGCAAGGACCACGACGACCTGCGCGACCTGCCGTTCCCGATGATGGCCGACTCCCGGCACGAGCTGATGCGGGACCTCGGCATCGAGGACGAGGAGGGCTTCGCCAAGCGCGCGGTGTTCATCGTGGACCAGAACAACGAGATCCAGTTCGCCATGGTGACCGCCGGGTCGGTGGGCCGTAACCCCAAGGAGGTCCTGCGGGTCCTGGACGCCCTGCAGACCGACGAGCTCTGCCCGTGCAACTGGAGCAAGGGCGACGAGACACTGGACCCCGTCAAGCTGCTGGCCGGGGAGTGAGGCCGCCATGTCCCTCGACGCTCTGAAGTCCGCGATACCGGACTACGCCAAGGACCTCCGTCTCAATCTGGGGTCCGTCATCGGCAACTCCGAGCTGCCCGCCCAGCAGCTGTGGGGCACCGTGCTCGCCACGGCGATCGCCTCGCGGTCGGCGGTGGTGCTGCGGGAGCTCGCGCCGGAGGCCAGGGCGAACCTGTCGCCCGAGGCCTACACGGCGGCGAAGTCCGCGGCGGCGGTGATGGCGATGAACAACGTCTTCTACCGGACGCGGCATCTGCTCTCGGACCACGAGTACGGCAATCTGCGGGCCGGGCTGCGGATGAACGTGCTCGGCAACCCCGGGGTCGACAAGGTCGACTTCGAGCTGTGGTCGTTCGCGGTGTCCGCGATCAACGGGTGCGGGCTGTGCCTCGACTCGCACGAGCAGATCCTGCGGAAGGCCGGGGTCGACCGGGAGACCGTGCAGGAGGCGTTCAAGATCGCGTCGGTGATCGAGGCGGTGGGGGTCACGCTGGAGGCGGAGTCGATTCTCTGCGACTAGGCCGCCGCGCCTCGGGGGGTCGGGGGTGCGGGGTGCGTCGGCGTCCGCGGGTACGTCGTGGTTGGCCGCGCGGTTCCCCGCGTCCCTGAAGGTGGCCTGCGGGCCCTTCAGCGCGCAGGCCGCCCGGCGCACCGGGGTGCGGGCCCACGGAAAAGCGCTCGCGTCCCGGGCACCCCCTCGGCAGAATCCCTGCCCATGGCCGACCTCCCCTCCCCCACGTTCGAAGAGCTCGTCGCCGAAGGCGATGCCGTGCCCACCGAGGGGTGGGACTTCTCGTGGTTCGAGGGGCGGGCCACCGAGGCCCGGCCCTCGTGGGGGTACGCGCGGGGGATGGCCGAGCGGCTGGGGCGGGCGTCGGCCGCGCTGGACATCCAGACCGGGGGCGGCGAGGTGCTGGACTCCGCCCCGCGGCTGCCCCGGCTAACCGTCGCCACCGAAGGGTGGCCGCCGAACGTCGCCAAGGCCACCGCCCGGCTGCACCCGCGCGGGGCAGTGGTCGTCGCCTGCCCGGAGGACGCGCCGCTGCCCTTCGCGGACGGGGCCTTCGACCTGGTCACCAGTCGGCACCCGGTCCAGGCGCACTGGACGGAGATCGCCCGCGTGCTCGGGCCCGGCGGCACCTACTTCGCCCAGCACGTGGGGCCCGCCAGCGTCTTCGAGCTCGTCGAGCACTTCACCGGCCCCCTGCCGGACGAGGTCCGCGCCGGCCGGGAACCGCGACGCGAGCGCGCCGACGCCGAGGCGGCGGGACTGGAGATCGTGGAGCTGCGGGCCGAGCGGCTCCGGATGGAGTTCTACGACATCGCCGCCGTCGTGCACTTCCTGAAGAAGGTCGTCTGGATGGTGCCCGGCTTCACCGTCGACGCGTATCTGCCCCAGCTGCGCTCCCTCCACGAGCGGATCCGGAGCGAGGGGTGTTTCGTCGCCCACAGCGCCCGGCACCTCTTCGAGGCCCGCAAGCCGACGGACGCCTAGCCGGTCCTGCGCCCCGGAAGCCATGCTCGCGGCCTTCCCATTCGCCAACTTCGACCGGGGACAACGGCACTTCGGGGCGCCTGCGTGTGAGCCGTCCGGGTGAGGGGGCGTCCGCCGCCGCCCGGCGTCGGCACCTCGCGCACGCCCGTTCCCTCCCTGGTGTCCACATCGTTATCGCTCACGACTTGGCTTGGATGACCTCTCCCGCGTAGGTTCAGACCAAGGTAATTCGCGTGAGCAAAGCTGCGCGGGACGGCACCGTGCAGTGGAGGGGGCTGCGCGGTGCCGTGAACCAGCTGCCGCGCCGACCGTGACGGCGGTCGTCCGTCAAGCGGGCGTTCCGGGGGCGCTTCACCCACATGGGCGCGCTCCATCTTCTCTCCCCGAGAGTCGCACAAGAATGCGCGAACCTCATGAATCCATCAGGATTCCTTCTCTTCCCCTTGGAATCGGTCGCGATTCAGCCATGATCACCCCTCGATCACACCCTGAATGAACGCTTCCACACTCACCCTCGCGCTGTCGTCCGACTCCGCAGAGTAGTTGTGGCACGCCGATGCACGCAGCATCACTCACGAAGGGTTATGGTGGAAACCCCCCCTCGGGCCGGTCCGTCTCCCCCCCACGGACCGGCCCGAGGGGGGG
>NZ_LIQX01000428.1 GCF_001418475.1 Streptomyces ossamyceticus
CCCTCAGGCCGCCGCCCCCAGCACCACCCGCGACCGGCGTTCGAACTCCTGCACCACCGGCTCGTGTCGGCGGGACGCGAGCCGTCCCCGGAAGTCGCGCAGGGCCTGGATCGACCGCTCGCTGTGCACCCCGCTGAGCGCCTCCAGCGCGTCGGTGGCGGTGGCGACGGCCTCGTCGAGGCGGTTCTGCTGGAGGTGGGCCGTGGCCAGGACGGACCGGCTGATGGCCTGGCGCCGCCGCCGGTCCGTGTGCGCGCGCACCGACTCACTCGCCGTGTGCTCGGCCTGCGCGGCCAGCCCCAGGTCACGGAAGCAGACGGCCGACTCGGCCTGCAGATAGTGGTGGTCGAGGAACCGCACCCACGGCGACTCCTGGGCGGCACCCCGGCTCGCGTCCAGCTGCTTCTCCGCCGCGCGGAGCGCCTCGGCGGTCTCGCGCGGCCGTCCGAGCGCCGCATGACCCCGAGCGGACATGGCGTGCAGCCGCATCAGCCCGAGCGGGCTGCCCGCGTCCTTCGCCGTGGCGACACCGGCCCGCGCCAGCGCCACCCCCTCGTCGGGACGGCCCAGACTCGTCGCCAGATGCGACAGCCCGGCGAGGATCTGCCCGCCGAGCACATGGTCGCGGCCCTCCGCGCACAACCGGAGCCCCTGCGTCATGTATCGCTGCGCCAGGCCGTACTCCCCGGCGTCGTACGAGCTCCAGCCCGCCATGGCGGCCAGCCGCGCCGCAGTGGCGAACAGCTCACGCCGCTGGTTCGCCGGGATGCCGCGCTGCTGCAACATCGGGATGACCTCGGTGGTCAGGTACTGCACGATGCTCGTACGGACCCCGCCGCCCCCGTACTGGTTGTCCATCTCGTCGAACATGCGGATCATCGCGTGGACCTGCTCCACCGGACCCCCACCGGACACGGACGCGAGCCGGGGCGCGTCACTGCTCTCCACCAACCACAGCAGCCACGCCCGCTGAGGGTTCGTCAGCGCGCCCGGCACGAACGGCACCGACCCCAGCAGGCTCCGCCGTGAGATGTCGGTCGACCCCAGCTCGACCAGGGTGTGCAGGGTTTCCGCCACGTTCTCCCCGTACATCAGCGCCCGTCCCGTCACCGGCCGCCCCCGGTCGAGCGGAAAGCCGAGATCCGCCGGAGTCAGGGCACGGCCCAGTCGTTCGCCGAGGACGGCGGCGATCAACTCCGGGGTGTTGCCCCGCGGTTGCTGGCCCTGTAACCAGCGGGTCACCGAGGCCTTGTCGTAGTTGGTCTCCGAGCCCTGGCAGCGGCCCAGCTCATTGACCCGGAGGGCGAGGGAGGCGTACGAACAGCCGGCCTCCTTCAGGGCGGCCGCGAGCGGCTTGTTGGGCCCGCCGGGGGTCTTCGCCGGGGTCCTTGCTAATCCGTTGGTCACGGCGGCCATCCAGGAGTCGCATCGTGTCGGCGCGCGGCTGCGAACCCGTACCCACCCTTGCGCCAACTCCGGGGCGGGCCGGAGGAGTTCGAAGGACACTGACCGCTCCGTGCGGCAGGTCGCTCGATCACTATGGTGGCCGAACAACTCAGCCCGCAACCGGCGTTCTGATAATTTCAGAATGAACTCCCAGGACCTGTCCTTGTCAATGGATCGCGTGGCACACTGCACGCTGTGAATCCCGCCCCGGGAGGTTGCACGTGAGTGAGACCCGCGTCGGAGGGAGCGCCCCGGCGGCGCCCACGGTCCTGCGCATGGTTCTCGGAAAGCGGCTCCGTCAGTTACGGGAGCAGGCCGGTGTCTCCTTCGACGAGGCCGCCCGCGCCATCGAGGTCACCGCGCTGACGGTCCGCCGCATGGAGAAGGCCGAGGTCGGCCTCCGCATCCCCTACGTGAAGGAGTTGCTGCGCACCTACGGGGTCTCCGACACCGAGATCGAGGACTTCCTCTCCCTCGCCCGGGAAGCCAACCAGCCCGGCTGGTGGCACAAGTTCCGCGACGTGCTGCCCGAATGGTTCAGCGCGTACGTGAGCCTGGAGAGCGAGGCCCAGGTCATCCGCCTCTACGAACCCCAGTACGTACCCGGCCTGTTGCAGACGCACGACTACGCCGCCGCGCTCCTGCGCGTCGGCTTCCCCAACGCGAGCCCCGAGGACGTCGACCGCCGGGTCGCGTTACGGCTCAGACGCCAGGACCTCCTGGTCAAACCCGAAGCGCCCGCCATCTGGGCCATTCTCGACGAGACCGTGCTGCGCCGCCCGGTCGGCGGGTCCGAGGTGATGCGGGCCCAGATCGACCGGCTCGTCGAGGCCACGGAACGACCCAAGATCAGAATCCAGATCATGCGCTTCGCCGCCGGGCCGCACCCCGGCGCGTACGGCCCCTTCCACTACTTCCGTTTCGGCTTCTCCGAACTCCCCGACATCGTCTACACCGAGGGCCTCGCCGGCGCCCAGTACGTCGACCAGCCCGCCGAGGTCGTGACCTACCTGGAGGTCCTGGACCGGATGTCCGTGCAGGCGGAACCGGTGGCCCGGACCAGGGACATCCTGGCGGCACTACGCAAGGAGTTGTGACCACATGGCAAGCACACCCGACCGCCCCGTCCACAGTGGCATCCCCGCCCCCGAACTCGGCGCCGAGGGCTGGCACAAGCCCTGGAGCGGCACCAACGGCGGATCCTGCGTCGAGGCCAAGCGGCTGCCCGACGGCAGCGTCGCCTTCCGCCAGTCCAAGGACCCCGACGGCCCCGCCCTCGTGTACTCGCGCGACGAGGTCGTCGCGTTCCTCGAAGGCGCCAAGGCCGGACAGGCCGACTTCCTGATCGCCTGACCGGCGGAACCCCGCGCTCCCGGACCACTACGCCCGCACAACCGGACAACGCCCGCACGGACTCCCCCCGGCGCCCGGTCCCCGCGCACACTGGGGAACCCCGCCCACGCGGGGCGAGCACACCACCGCAGGCGCACCACCCGAAGGGAGCGGCATGCGCACGCCGCCTCGTGTCCCCGGTCGAGCCATGCCGACCGACCGACACGCCGGCCGCCCCGGCCGGGCCGCTCCCGAGGGGCGGGGATGACCCCTCCCCCCACCCTCACCCGCTACCGGACCCTGATCGTCGAGGGCCACGAAGGGCCCGACCGGGGCCTGCTCATCGCCGCGCTGGCCCGGCTGGGCTTCCAGATCCGGCACATGCCGCCCGGCCTCCACCACCTCGACCCCGCGCTGCCCTACCGCGAACTCCTCGCCGGACCCGGCCGCCTGGCCGTCGACAGCCGACTGATCGCCGAGCTGGTCCACGGGCCGCTGCGGCGCGGCCGGTCCCGGGTCACCTGGATCCAGGCCCTCGACTTCGCCGAGGCCGTGGCCGAACGCGACGGCGCCATGCTGCACCTGACCACGACCGGCCGCGCCCCTTGCGAGCGGGGCCACCGGCCCGGCGACGAGCAGGCCACCGAGGCGGCGGAGACCGCCGGCGCCTACACGCGCGCGTTCGACACCCTCGCCCAGCACGTGCCGGTCGTGACCGTCCACGTCGGCGAGGCGAGCCGCCCCACACGGGCCACCGAGGCCCGGCCCCACCAACTCTGGGGCGACACAGAGCAGTTGACGATAGGTTAGCGACGACCAGCGATGTGAGGCAGGAGAGTCCCATGCCAGACGGCCACCCCACTCCCGACCAGGAAGCACTGTCGAAGATCGACACCACGGTGCCCCACTCGGCCCGTATCTGGAACTACTGGATGGGCGGCAAGGACAACTACGACGTCGACCGGATCGCTGGTGACGCCTACCGGGAGATCGCCCCCAACATCGAGACGATGGCCCGGGCCTCCCGCGTCTACCTCATCCGCACGGTCACCTTCGTGGCCCGCGAACGCGGCATCCGCCAGTTCCTGGACATCGGCACCGGCCTGCCCACCTACGACAACACCCACCAGGTCGCCCAGAAGGTCGCCCCCGAGTCCCGCATCGTCTACGTCGACAACGACCCCCTGGTCCTGCGTCACGCGCAGGCCCTGCTCACCAGCACCCCCGAAGGCGTCACCGACTACGTCGACGCCGACCTGCACGACCCCGACGCCATCCTCGAACACGCCGGGAAGATCCTCGACTTCGGCAAGCCCGTCGCCCTCATGCTCATGGGCATCCTCGGCCACATCCAGGACTACGAGGAGGCCAAGGACATCGTCCGCCGCCTCCAGGCGGCACTGCCCCCGGGCAGCTACTTCGTCCACTACGACAGCACCGACACCGACGCCGAACTCAAGCGCGCCCAGGAGGGCTACGACGACACCGGCGCCGTCCCCTACGTGCTGCGCAGCCCCCGCCAGCTGACCGCCTACTACGAGGGCCTCGAACTGCTGGAACCCGGCATCGTCTCCTGCCCGCTGTGGCGCCCCGAGCCGGGCAGCACCCCGGAGCCGACCGACGTGTACGGGGGAGTGGCGTACAAGCCGTGACCCGCCCGGCCTGAAGGCGCGCCACCCCGGGGCCCCGCCTCGCTCCGCGGGTTCACCGGAGCGGGGCCGTGACCTTTCCCGCGTCGCCGTCCACATGGCACAGCAGCAGGCAGACGTCGTCCTCGTGCTCGGAGTCGTCCAGCAGCGGGTGCAGCAGCAGGTCGGCGGAGCGCTCCAGGTCCTCGTCGAGCGTCGACGGCCGCAGCGCGCCCAGCGTCCTGGCCAGACGGTCGATGCCCGGGTCTATGCCCTGGGCGCGGCGCTCCACCAGACCGTCCGTGTACAACGCGAGCGTCGAACCGGGTGGCAGCGGGACGGTGTGGTCGGCGATCTCCTGGCGCAGCGGGATACCGAGCATCGCTCCCGGCTTGGCGTCCAGTACCCGCACCTCGCCGTCGGGCGAGCGCAGCACCGGCGGCGGATGGCCCGCGGCCGCCCACGTCAGGGTCGGCTCCTGCGGATGGAAACGGGCGATCACCGCCGTGGCGTACAGGTCGGGCTGCAGATGGTGCAGGAGCAGATGCAGCTGGGTGAGGAGCTGGCCGGGGCTCTTGCCCTCCACCGCGTAGGCGCGCAGCGCGGTCCGCAGCTGGCTCATCATCACGGCGGCGTGCAGACCGTGCCCCGTGACGTCGCCGATCACGGTGATCAGGCCGCCGTCGGGCTGGCGGAAGGCGTCGTACCAGTCACCGCCGATGTTCAGGCCCCGGGTGGCCGGCAGATAGCGCGCCGCGAGCCGCAGACCCGGTGTCAGGGGCAGCTCGGTGAGCAGGGCACGCTGCAACGTCTCGGCGATGTCCCGGTTGTGCTCGAAACGCCGGGCGTTCTCCAGGGCGACACCGGCCCGGCGCGCCAGCTCGATCAGCATGAACGCGTCGTCGGCGTCCCAGCGTTCGCCCGGCGGCGACAGGGTGAGCACCCCGAGCGGGGCACCACGGGTCATCAGGGGCACACACAGCAACGGCCGCTCGGGGTCCAGCGCCGAGGGCGGCTGGTCGTCGACCCCGGGAAGACCACCGGGGTGGTCCGCCGCGTACTGGGGGCGACCCCGGCGGGCGGCCAGGACGGCCGCCCCCGGGCGCGGACCGCTCAGACGCGCGTCGTCGTCGCCGTCGAACAGCCAGACGTCGGCGGTGCGCGCGTACCGGGGCACCAGCAGCGTCGGCAGCAGCCGCACGATCTCGTCATGGTTCAACGACGCCGTCAGGGCGGCGCTGGCGTCGGCGAGGAACGTGAGCCGGCCCCGCGCGTTCTCCGCCTCCTCACGGGCCTTCTGCTCGGCGGCGAACAGCTCCCGCTGCGCGCGTCCCGCCGCGTCCAGCTCCGCGTGGAGCGCGAGCACACCCTGATTGGTCTGGTGCAGTTCCTCACGGTGGAAGGCGACCAGCGCCTCCTGCTCGTCGAGCTTCTCCAGCAGCAGCGCGGCGTCCTCGTCCGCGCCGAACAGGGCCTCCGCCAGCGTCACCGGATCGTCGCCCACATGCCCGGAGTCCGGGAGCCCCGCCTCCTGGGCGCAGCCGACGGTCAGCCGCCACGGCTGCCGGAACTCGCCCGGCCGCTGTGTCGCCGACGTCACCTCCACCAGGAACCGGCTGCCGGCCGGCGGCGTTGCCGCGGCCCGCGCGCTCAGCAACCAGGTGCCGCCCTTGGTGAGGCACTGCCGCAACTGCGCGGTGAGCGCGGTCACCAGCCGGGCGCGCTCGGTCGGGGACACGCCGTGCGCCGTGGCCAGCCGGGCGGTGGCGATCCGGGCCCGCGCCGCGTCGGTGACGGAACTGATGTGCCAGGTTCTGGTCATGGGAGGTGATCCGGCGGGGAGGGGCTCAGCACCGCGACGCTGGTGTCGTCGCGGACCGGCCGGGCGGAGCTGCTCGCGTCACGCACGATCACGGCGGCCACGACAGCGGGGTCGAGAGCGGTGCTGTGGGCTGCCGGGCCGGGGCTCCAACGGCTCGGCAGCCCGTCGCTGTGCAGCACGAGAAGACAGTCGTCCCCCCAGGGCACCTCATGCTGCGGCATGGTCGCCGACCGGTGCGCGCCCACGATCCCGGGCCGCGACAGCAGGGGCCGCCACGTCGCGCCGGTCCGCAGCCGCGCCCCTATGTTGCCGACGCCGGTGAACAGCAACCGGCCTGCCGAGGTGTCGAGTTGGGCGACGGCGACGGCCGCCCCCCGGGTGTCGCGCAGCGCCCCCTCCAGTCGGCGCATCACCTGCCCGGGCGGCAGATCGGGCACCCGGCGCAGCTCCTCCACCGCCGCCGCGGAGGCGCGTGCCGCCTCGGGGCCGTGCCCCAGCCCGTCGGCGAGGACCAGCGTCGTGAGGTGGTCCGCCCGTACCCACGCCCAGGCGTCGCCGGAGAACTCCGCGCCCGCCAGCGGGATGTTGACGCCTCCCGCCCGCACGCCGTGCCCGTCGGAACGCGCCGCGGCACCACGCCGCCGACGGGAACCGAGCCGCGCCAGGGCGACGGTGCCCCGGCCGACCGTGCTGTGCAGATCGAAGTCGTCGGCGACCCGACGACAGGTGCCGAGCCCCGCGCCCAGGGAGGACGTGGTCGAGTAACCGTCCCGCAGCGCGCCCCGCACGTCCCGCATCCCTGGCCCGTGGTCGATCGCCACGATCTGCACCATCGGGATCCGGTCGTCGCCCGCGGGTAGCCCGTCCACGACGTCCAGCAGTATCAGCCCGCCGTCGGCGTGCTTGAGCAGGTTGGTCGCCAACTCGGTCGCCACGAGCGCCGCTTCGGCGGCCCGGTCCTCGTCCAGTCCGGCCCGCACCGCCGCGGCCTCCGCCGCCACCCGGGCGTCGCGCACCCGGGTCGAGTCACGCACCGGCACCTCCCACACGCGGGACATCACCGCTCCTCGCGTGGCCGCGGCGGACCCGGCAGCCAGGTCGTCACCGTCACGGTGGTGCCCCCGCCGGGCCGGCTGTCGACGGTGAACTCATGGACCAGTCGCCGCGCACCGCCGAGCCCCATGCCGAGACCCTCACCGGAGGTGAAACCGTCCACGAGGGCCCGGTCGAGGTCCGGGATGCCCGGCCCTTCGTCGCTGAACGCCAGCCGCA
Organism: Streptomyces ossamyceticus; assembly: GCF_001418475.1. Taxonomy (GTDB): domain Bacteria; phylum Actinomycetota; class Actinomycetes; order Streptomycetales; family Streptomycetaceae; genus Streptomyces; species Streptomyces ossamyceticus. Next base: position 7,501 of record NZ_LIQX01000428.1, read on the forward strand.
GCCCTCGTACGCCACCGTTGGCCGCCGGCGCGCACTCCATCTGGCCCCCGCCGCCGTGGATCAGGGTGTTGCGGGCCAGTTCGCTGGCCGCCGTCACCAGTTTCGTCTGTTCGACCAGGCCGAAGCCGAGCTGGGCGGCCGCCTGCCGCACATGCTGCCGTACCCACACCAGATCCAGGTCCGAGTGGATCGGCAGGCAGGCGGAGACGCTGCCGGCGGTCTGCATCACACACTCTCCTGGCGGGTGTGCCCCGGGCGGGGGAGGGTCGGGCGCCGGTCGCCGAGGAGACACATCGCGTCCTCGGTGGTGAGCGCGGTACGCAGCCCGGGCAGCGTCAGTCCCAGCTCCACCAGGGTGATCGCCACCGCCGGACGCATGCCCGCGATGACGGTCCGGGCGGCGAGCAGACTCGTCTGGGCGGCGATGTCACCGAGGACCCGCCCCAGGAACGAGTCGACGATCTCCACCCCCGACAGGTCGATGACCACCCCCGTGGCCCCGCTGCGTGCCACCGTGTCGCTGATGTCCTGCTGGAGCTGCTCCGCCGTGCCGTCGTGCAGATCGCCCTGCAACGTCACCAGCAGCACGTCACCCAGTCTGAGGACGGGGACGGGAGCCGCATACGGGGACGGCCCGCCGTACGGCGAGGGGAAGGCGCCGCTCACCTGTACTCCGAACCGGCGCCCTTGCGCGCGACGATGTCCGCGCCCAGCTGCCCCAGCGCGTAGGCGAGGGCGTCCGCGAGGCTCGCCCGGGTCAGCACCGAGCTGAGGTCGATGCCCAGGTGCACGATGGTCTGCGCGATGGGCGGCCGGATCCCGGAGACGATGCACTCGGCCCCCATCAGCCGTGCCGCCGCGACCGTCTTCATCAGATGCTGGGCCACCAGGGAGTCGACGGTCGGGACGCCGGTGATGTCCAGGATGGCGAACCGGGCGTGCTGCTCGACGATGGAGTCCAACAGCGTCTCCATCACGACCTGGCTGCGCGCGCTGTCCAGGGTGCCGATCAGGGGGACGGCGACGATGCCGTCCCACAACTTGATCACCGGAGTGGCGACTTCGAGCAGTTGCAGCCGCTGCCGGTGGATGACCTCCTCGCCCTCGCTCAGCGCCGTCTCCAGCACGACCAGCCGCAGCGTGCCCATGAGGACCGTCAGGGTCGTGGTGCACTCGCGGATGTGTTCCGCCGGTGCGTCGGGGAACTCGGCGAGGAACAGCTCCGTGACGGGGGGCCGTAGCGCGTCGACCTCGCTGGAGATCTCGGTGATGCTGGAACCTGCCCGCGCCCGGGAGGCAGCCGTCCGGGCGAGCTGGTCGCGGATGACGTGGAAGCCGCCGGACTCCGCGTCCTCGACCGAGTCCGCGGTGGCCACCGCGGCGAGCGCGTCCACGACGGCCCGGCCCGCCTCCACCGCCTCGTCCCGGGAGTGGGTGAAGACGGTACGGAACAGCGCGGCGTCGGCCCAGCGTTGCGCGATCTGTTCCTGCCTGTCGCGCAGGAAACCCGCCACCTCCTGGGCCGGTGTCCTGCGATGGGCTGCCGTGTCCTGCTCCGGCACGGGTCTCTCCTCACGTGCTGTGGTGACTTCCCGCTGCGGGGAACGAGTGGGGGGCGACGTCCTGGGGCGGCGCACATGGCGTCGCACGGTCCGACACTCCTGAGGAGGTGCCGGCCGCCCGACGCGGCTCCCGGGGCCTGCACCGCCCCGCGCACCCGCTGCCCGGCACCCCCTTCGGCCGGCCGACTCGGCGACGGGTTCCAGGATTTGGGATACGACGCGGGTGGGTCCGGCGTCGTCGGTCGGTGCGCACCGAGCCCGCGAACGGGTCGGCGTGGACGGCTCTGTCGCGCGTCGCGCGACACCGCCGGGGCACGGATCCACGAGGGGGACGCCGTCGACGCCAGGAGCGTCCGACCGTCGATCCGGCCCTGGTCCGAAAGGCATCCGAACCCTTCCCACGTGCTTGCCTCGCGCTCACTCTGTTGCTTCCGGCGACAGTTGTCAAACGACAACTATTGGCCCTCGATGTGACCCCGCCCGTCCCCGGACACCGCCCGAGCGGCGCCGCCCACCAACCCCTTCGACGGCTACGCCCCGGTCGACGGCTCGTCCGGCCGGCTCGGCAGCCGACCGGAGTCCACGGCCGCCAGCGCCTCGTCGACACTGTCCATCGTCGCCACGGTGAGGCTGACCCCCGTGAGATCGAGGATCCGCCGCACCGCCGGCGTCGGGGCGATGACGTACACACCCCCCGGGATCTCCCGCACCTCCTGATAGGTCCGCAGGATGATGTTCATGCCGGACGAGTCCATGAAGGGGACGGCCGACACGTCGAGGAGGAAATGCCGTCGACCGTGGCTCAGTTGATTCGCCAGATGATGTTGCAACTCGGTCGCCGTATCGATGTCCAGTTCCCCTTCGATGGTGAGCAGAACGGCGTCCTCGCGCGGCAGATCCACCTTGATCGACAGGGGGTTCTGGGCAACGGACACAAGGGCCTCCCACAGGCGCTACCGATCGGGGCCGGGTGCCCCGATCAACGAATTCGATGCATCGCTCGGCGACGCGCCCGTGCGCATACCCGCGAATCATCCGTCCACACGGGGTGTGATCAGGCAACTCCCGGTTCCAGGAGTCCCTTGCGCAGCCGCTTGATGATGCGGCTGATCAACCGGGAGACATGCATCTGGGACACACCGAGCTGTGCGGCGATCTGGGACTGGGTGAGCTCCTCGACGAACCGCAGATGGATGATCCGCCGCTCCCGCTGGTCGAGTTGGGCGATCAGCGGCGCCAGCGAATGGAAGTCCTCGACGAGTTCCAGCGACGGATCCAGCTCGCCGATCAGGTCGCCCAGCACCGTGTCGCCGTCCTCCCCGCCGTCGAAGGTGAGCGCCGCGTCCAGCGAGGAGGTGTTGTAGCCGTTGGAGGCCTTCCGTGCCTCGATGACCTCCTCCTCGGACAGGGACATCAGCTCCGACAGCTCACGCGTGGTCGGCATGCGGCCCAGCCGGGACTGCAACTCGTCCGTGGCCTTCGCCAGCTCCACCCGCGCTTCCTGGAGCCGCCGCGGCACATGGACGGCCCAGCTCGTGTCACGGAAGAAGCGCTTGATCTCGCCGACGATGTACGGCACGGCGAACGTCGTGAACTCCACCTCACGGGACAGCTCGAACCGGTCGATGGCCTTGATCAGCCCGATCGTCCCGACCTGGACGATGTCCTCCTGGGAGTCCTCACGGCCGCGGAAGCGCGAGGCGGCGTACCGCACCAGCGACAGGTTCATCTCGATCAGCGTGTTGCGCACGTACTGGTAGTCGTGGGTCCCCTCGTCCAGCATGGCCAGCCGGTCGAAGAACTGCCGCGACATCGCCCGCGCGTCCTTCGGCTTGACTTGTGACGGGTCCTCGATCCACGGCAGGGCCGCCCCCCTGGTCAGGACCTTCTCCCGTGCCGTGGCCGTTGTCCGCGCTGCCGTCACGGCTGCCATGCTGTCCACCCCTCTCACCCGAACGCTTGCTGCCACCCCACGCTTGCCCCCGTCCTCCCAAGTCAGTCCCACTCCGCCCCGAAAGGGACGCTCCGGCTCCGCACTCTGGCCGGAAGTCGTCGCCGCGGCTCCGCCCGGTCGGCCCGGCCGCCCCACCGGCACCGCCACCCGGTACGTGTATCCGGCACGAAGAAGGCGGCGCACGGTTGTTTGCCTCCCGAATCGAGGGGCAATCGGTTCTCCACGCCTCCGTGACGGAGGCGCGCCGGAGGAAACGGTGTTCGCGTCCGGGTCTTCATCGCCCGCCCGCCGTGCCCCTCCGCGAGTCCCTGACAGCGTCGTTCAGGAGCGATTCCGCATGCTGGTCAACGTGTCCGCAAACGGATCCGGTACGTCCGCCCGCCCCGGCACCATCGACAGAAGGTCACACGACGACGCCCCCGACACCACCGCCGCCTTCACCCGGCTGGCCGCGATGGACGAAGGACCCGAGCGGGACGCCGTACGAGACGCACTCGTACAGGCCTGGCTGCCCATGGCACACCGCATCGCGGGCCGGTTCCGCAACCGGGGAGAGTCACTGGAGGACCTGCGTCAGGTCGCCGCCATGGGCCTGGTGAAGGCGGTGGACCGCTACGAGCCCGAACGGGGGGCGTTCGAGAGCTACGCCGTACCCACCATCACCGGAGAGATCAAACGGCACTTCCGCGACCGGATGTGGACCCTCAGGGTCCCCCGCCGCGTGCAGGACCTGCGCAACAAGGTGCGGGTCGCCCGCCGTGAACTGAGCCAGACCTCAGGCGCCACCGAGCCCTCCATCGCCGACATCGCCGCCCACACCGGCCTCACCGAGGAAGAGGTCAACGCGGGCATGGAGGCGCTGGAGAGCTTCAGCGCCCTCTCGCTGGACGCCGAGATGTCCTCCGGGGACGACGGCTACAGCCTCGCCGACACCCTCGGCTCGTGCGACGAGGCGTACGACGTCGTCGTCGACCGGGAGGCGGCCAAGGAAGGGCTGCGCCGGCTGCCCGAACGGGAGCGCGCCATCCTCTATATGCGTTTCTTCGAGGACATGACCCAGAACCGTATAGCCGACCGCCTCGGCATCTCCCAGATGCACGTCTCCCGCCTCATCAGCCGCAGCTGCGCACGGGTCCGCGAGGAGGCCCTCGGCCAGGCCGCCCGGACCGGCGACCGCGACGTCCGGCGCACCCGCGACAGCTGAGCGACCGCCCGGGCCCCCGGCCGCGCGCCGCACCCAGGGACCGATCCGTCCGGAAACCAGTCTTCATGTCCATGAATCCTGTCGTCGAGTTCACCCAGGAGCGAACCAGATGCTGATGCCCCATCCCGCGACGCTGCGCCGACTCGTCGAGGAGTACGAGGCGCTCAAGTCGTACGAGGGCGAGCAGAGCGACCCGCAGTCCACGCGCCGAACGCAGGACCTCGCGTACACGTTGTGCGTGTCCACGGGCACCCGCGACGTCCGGCAGGCCCTGGAGGCCGCGCGTCGGCAGCTCGCCGCCGCGCAGGCCACGGCGACGGCCGAACTGTGCGGGCACGGGATGGGAACGAGTGGCGATGTCGGCAGTCATGGTCCGGGCAGGAGCGGGTATGCGGCGCTTCATGAACAGTGACGCACACCCCTGTCCTGCCTCGCCGGCCCCGCGCACAGCATGACGGCGATGGAACGCCGACCGGTCGGGGAGCACGGCACCGCTTCCGCCGAAGGCCTGTCCGCCGAGGCGGCGCGCCCGCCGGTCACCATCACCAGTGCCGCGGCCGCCCGCCGCTATGTGCGCTCGGTCGTGGGGGAGGGGTGGCGCGCGCCGTCGGGGCCGCCGACCGAGGCGGCCATGATCGATCTGCTGCTGGTCGTCTCCGAGCTGGTCACCAACGCGGTCCGGCACGGCGGCGGACTGGCGGGCTTCGACGTGCGCGTCACCGAGGACGGCGTACGGCTGGACGTGCGGGACTACAGTCCCGCCGTCCCCGCCGCAGCGCACGGCCCCGGAATGCCGCCCCGCTCCCACGAGGGCAGCGGATACGGCTGGCCTTTGATCAACCGGCTGTCCAGTCAGGTCGACGTCCGCGGCCGGGCGGAGGGCGGCAAGACGATCAGTGTCCTCGTGCCGCTGACCTGATCCCGAACGACAGGCGAGCGCCCCGACCCACCGGGCCGGGGCGCTTCCGTGTCGTCTGCCACCAGGGCGGCGCATTTCCTCGCCAGGGCTCACCAGGGCAGGAAGACGTGGATGTCCTTGCCGCGCTGCCTGCCCTGGTCGTGCACCACCACGCTGACCTCGTCACACAGCGTGTGGATGAGGTACCAGCCGATACCGCCGCCGCCCTTGCTCGGGTGGAAGGGGCGCGGCTCGGGCGACGTGACGCTGGTGTCGTGCATCATCACGTGCACCCCGTCGTAGGTGCGGCGCAAGGTGAGCTCGAACGGCCCGGGTGCGTACTGCACGGCGTTCGCGGCCAGCTCGGTCACCACCAGCAGGATGTCGTCCCAGTGCTCCTGCGCGGTCGGCAGGGACGTGCGCGCCAGCGTGCCGAGGAACCCCTCGGCCGCCGCACGGGCACCCGTCACGTCGCCGAGTTCCCCGTCGAAGGCGGCGTGACGCTTCTGGATCTCCTCGGAAGGCAGTTTGTCGTCCCAACACGGCTCTGTTGCCATCTCGTCTTTCCCCGCTCGGCTCATCGAGGCTGACGCGAACTCGCGTTCCCTCTCAGAGGCACGTGCTTCCCCCGATGAGAGCGGCTACGCGTTCGAAATGGTAGGGATGTATGGGGCATTGGGGAAGACTGTGGCCTCCTGCCGCTCTCCCCGTACGAGTGCCCGCTACCGCCCGGCCGACTCACCTTCTCCGCCAGGTGTCCGCAGAACCAGCAGCGCCACGTCGTCGTCGTTCTCCGCGGGACGCGCGCGCTCCAGCAGCAGGTCGCAGAACACGTGCAGGGGACGGTGCGCCAGCGCGGCGGCGTGCTGCCGCAAACGGGCCATACCGCGGTCCAGGATGTGCCCGGGGGACTCGATCAGGCCGTCCGTGTACAGCACCAGCGTGGACAGCGGCGGCAGCGGGGTCCTTGTGTCGGTGCGGCTGCGGACGAGACCGGTGCCGAGCAGATGGTCGTGCTCGTCGTCGAGGAAGGCCGACCGCCCGTCGTGCGTGATCAGCAACGGCGGCGGATGACCCGCGTTCGTCCACCACAGCGCCCACCCGTCGGCGCTCCGCTCCACCCGGCCGAAGATCATGGTGGCCATGGACGCCTCGGTCACGTTCACCACGGCCTGGTCCAGCCGCTCCACGATCGCGCTCGGCGGCTCCTCCAGCGCCCAGGCGTAGGCGCGGAGCATGTTGCGGACCTGCGCCATTCCCGCGGCCGCGTCGATGTTGTGGCCCACGACGTCCCCGATGGCCACCGCCGTCGCCCCGTCCGCCAGCGTGAACGCGTCGTACCAGTCGCCGCCGACCTGCGCCGACCGCGACGCCGGCACGTACCGCGCGGCCATGCTCAGCCCCGGCACCTCCGGCAGCTGCGGCAGCAGATGCCGCTGCATGGTCTCCGCGATGTGCCGCTGCCGCTGGTACAGCCGGGCGTTCTCCAGCGCCAGCCCCGCCCGTCGCGCGATGTCCTCCAGCAGCGACAGCTCGGCGTCCGTCATGGCCGCCGACTCGGCGTTACGGCCCAGCGTGAGGGCGCCCAGCACCGCGCGCGGACCCCGGATGGGCGCGATCGCCACCGAGTGCATGCCCGTCACCTTGAACAGCCGCTGCTGGGCCACCGCGATCCCCGAGTCCGGTGGCCCCTGGTACGTCTGTGGCCCGGCCAGGGTGGACGCCGCCCCGCGCAGCGCCCGCGACAACGGCATGAGCGACTCCTCGTGCACCGGCGGCAGCGGCCCCTCCAGTTCCTCGCACCGCACCACGGCACCGCCGTGATGGGTCGCCACCGTGGTCCGCCACACGTCGTCGCTCTCGGTGATCAGGTCGACCACCGCCCAGTCCGCGAGCCGCGGCACCACCAGCCGCACCAGCCGTGCCACGGCCTCCTCGGCATCCAGCGTGGAGGTCAGCCGGGTCGTCGTCTCGGCGAGCAGAGCCAGCCGGTCCAGCTGCGACAGCGTCGGCGAGGCCGCCGTCGAGGGCACCCCTTCCTCGGGGTCCGTCTCGTAGAACAGGACCGCCGCGCCCAGCACACCCCCTTCGAGCCTGCACGGGGTGACCAGCCAGGACACCGGCAGCAGAGTGTCGTCGCCGCGGGTGAACCACTCGTGCGCCCCGCCCCGCGTACTGCCGCCGAGGAACGCGTGCATCATGGGGCAGGCGGCCCGAGGCATGCTCTGGCCGAGGCCGTCGCGGTGCAGCAGATCGTGGGCGTCCCGGCCGACGAGCGCGTCGGCCGACCGGCCGAGCAGGAACGCGGCCCGAGCGTTCACGGCGACGATGGAGCCGTGGTCGTCGACCACATACATGCCCGCGTGCACCAGGTCGGGCAGATCGCCCGGCGACCGCACCGCGGGGCCGGGACGCCGCCCGGCGGTGTGGTCGGGATTCCACGCGTTCATGCTCGGATCCTCGCCTTCGAGACTCAGCGAACGGGGCCGCCGGCCCCCCACCGGGGGAGGAGCGCCGACGCACGTTCGGAACGCAATACCCCGTCCGCGCCGACCTACGCGCACGACATTTTCGCCCAGGGAAGGCCGCCCGGCCAGGGAGACCTCACGCCTGTGTGTGCCGGACGCAGGCGGCGACGACCTCACGCAGACTCCCCGTCCGTTCCATCACCTCCCGCTGCACCCGGGCCCCGTTGCCCCGCCGCGAGAGCGCGGCGATCGAGTCGCGGACCAGATCGAGGTCACCGTGGTCGGCGAGCGCCTCCTCGACGTGCTCCACCAGGGAGTGGATCACCTCGCCGGCGGGCCGGGGGCGCATCGTCGCCGGGTCCAGGAGGTTCTCCGTGGTACCGGAACGGGCGGCCCGCCACCGGGCCAGCCGCAGCAGCCCGGCCGTGTGACCGAGCGCTTCCCGGCCGGCCCGCCATTCCCGGGCCGCGGTCTCGACGAGCCCCCGGGTCAGCGCCGCGACGAGGACCGCGGTGTCGGGGTGCAGACACACGTCCGCGACCCGGATCTCCACGGTCGGATACCGCTGGGCGAGCCTCGCCTCGAAGTACACCATCCCCTCGTCGCGCACGACCTCCGTGGCCGTCAGCTCCGCCACGCACCGGTGGTACCGCTCGGCCGTGCCGAAGAGTTCCGTCGGACCGGCCATCGGCCACATGTCCCACACCTGACTGCGGTAGCTGGCGTACCCGCTGTCGCGGCCCTGCCAGAACGGCGAGTTCGCGCTGAGCGCCGTCAGCACGGACAGCCACGGCCGGATACGGTCCAGTACGGCCACGCCCTCGTCCTCGGACTCCACCGACACATGGACATGGCAGCCGCACACCAGCTGCACCTGCGTGTCGAGCCCGAACTCCCGGGCCATCCACTGGTACCTGCTGTTCATCGTGATCGTCGGGTGCACGGGCAGCGGTGACGTGGCCAGCGCCACGACGGCCCCGCCCACCTCCTCGGCGTGGCGTGCCGCGTCCTTGCGGCAGCGGACGATCTCCGACCCGAGGTCCGTCATCTGCGACTGGGGATGCGTCGCGAACTCGACCTGCTCGTCGTGCAGCTCCTTCTCGAACACGTCCTGACCCGTGCCGTCCCGCGAGGCGCGCGCGAGCACCGCCGCGGCCCTGGCCTGCGGCTCACCGGTCTCCGGATCGACCAAGAGGAGTTCTTCTTCCACTCCGACGGTACGCACGTGATCTGGCCCTTCTCCCATGAGGTGGTGACAGCCGTGTGCCCTCGCACGGGGTCGGGACACCTTGCCGTCGGGCGGCGCACGGGCCGTGTACACCTCCACGGTCCGGGTACCCGTGCCGCGCTCCGGAAGCCGCGCCGAACCGGCGCGGCCCCAGCCCCCGACCGAGGAGGAGGAGAACGTGACCAGCACCGCTGAGACCGGCCATGTGACCGGCACGGCAGACAAGGACTACAACCTGATCTGGTACGTCGAGGCCTGCCTGGAGAACGCGCTGCGGCTCGAGAGCTACATCCAGGACGCGGAGCGGGCCGGCGACACCGAGGTGACCGAGCTGTTCCGCAAGGCACAGGCCGACAGCCGCAAGGGAGCCGAACTCGGCAAGCAGCTGCTGAGCCGACGCCTGGCGGACTGACCGGCAGCGGGGAGGCCCCCACACGCCCGGGTGAGCCCCCTCACCCGGGCCGCACCATCTCCAGGGCCTCCCGAACGGTGCCGCCCCCGCGCGGCTGGAGGGGGGTGCGCCCGGGAGCGCCGGTCGGCGGATCGGGCCCGGGGCGACAAGAAGCAACGGGCGCGGGAACGACCCCGGACCGCACAGGAGCGACGGTTGCCGTAACGACCCCGGACCGCACAGGAGCGACGGTTGCCGTAACGACCCCGGACCGCACAGGATGCTGCGGTGACTCGACCCGCAGTGCCCGCCGCCGTACGCCCGTACCGCCCCGAGGACGCCGAGGCGCTCCACGAGATCTGCGTCCGCACCGCCCACGTCGGCAAGGACAGCCGCCCTCACTACGCCGACCCCGACATCTTTCCGGCGATCTTCGCGACGCCCTACGCCCACCTCGAACCGGACCTCACGTTCGTCCTGGACGACGGTGAGGGCCGGGCCGTCGGCTACGTCCTCGGCACCGCCGACACCCCCGCCTTCGTGGAGAACTTCCGTACGAAGTGGCTCCCCCGCGTGGCGAACCGCTTCCCGGTACCGCCGTCCCCGCCGCGCACACCCGACGACGCGATCACCGAGTTGCTGTACCGCCCCGAGCGCATGCTCGTCCCCGAGGTCGCCGCCTACCCCGCCCACCTGCACATCGACCTGCTCCCCGCCTGGCAGGGGCAGGGCTACGGCCGAGCCCTGATGCACGCCTTCCTGGGGGCCCTGCGCGAGCGAGAGGTGAACGCCGTCCACCTCTCCATGCTGACCGCCAACACACCGGCCCGCGCCTTCTACGACCGCCTCGGCTTCCACGAGATCGAGGTCCCGAACCCCGGGCCGGTCACCTACCTCGGCCGCACGCCGTAGCCGACACCCCACGACGACAGCCCCCACCCGACGACGACCGTGCCGAACGCGGGCCGGCGCCCCGAACGCCGATGGGCCGGTGGGCTGATGGACAGAGATCGCAGGAGCGGCAGACTGTCACCCATGACCTCATCAGACCCCACCGATACGGCTGGTCCCACAGTCCGTGTCGTCCCCACGGGCCCCACTGAGCCCAGGGCCGACCTCCGCTTCTATCTGCAGGAAGCCCGTGACGCCCTGCTCTGGAAGCTGGAGGGGCTGTCGGAGTACGACATCCGCCGCCCGATGACCCCCACCGGCACCAACCTCCTGGGCCTGGTGAAGCACTGCGCCGGCATCGAACTCGGCTATCTGGGCGAGACCTTCGCACGCCCCTCGGGTGAGCCCCTGCCGTGGCTCGACGACGGGGCGGACCTCAATGCGGACATGTGGGCCACCGCGGAGGAGTCCCGCGCGTACGTCGTCGACCTCTACCGCCGAGCCTGGGCGCACGCGGACGCGACGATCGACGCGCTGCCTCTCGACACGATCGGCAGGGTGCCGTGGTGGCCGAACGACCGCAACGAGGTGACCCTCCACCACGCCGTGGTCCGCGTGACCGCCGACACCCACCGTCACGCCGGCCACGCGGACATCGTCAGGGAACTCCTGGACGGCTCCGTGGGCATGAGCGTGAGCAACACGAGCCTGCCGACGGAGGATCCGGCCTGGTGGGAGAAGCACAGAAACCGCCTGGAAGAGGCGGCGAAGGAAGCCGACCGCGACACCTGACCTTGTCCGCGCAGGGCCCGGCCGGGACGGCTCAACGCTCCGCGCGAGCCCTCCGCCAGGCGCGTGCCAACACCCGCAGGGTGCCCAGCGGAGGCGGGGACGCCGAGCCACGCAGCAGCTCGGCACCCCGCCGCAGCGCAGAGTCGGCGGTCAGCAACTCGATCTCGACGAGCGCCTCCACCAACGCCCTACTGGGCCCGGGAACATGAGCCGACAGCTCTCTGGACGCCGACAACCCGGCACGGGCCGCCCGCACCTGCTCCTCCACCAACTCCCGTACCCCCGCGGACTCACGCCCTGCCGCGAGATCCTCCACGCTGACGGAGAACCGCTTGAGCGTCTCCATCGGCACGCCGAGCCGCCCCTCCCGCAGGTCCTCCGCGAGGTCGTTGACGAAGTCGAGCCGCTGACCGGCCTCGATGAACGTCCGGCACCCCGCCCGGAACGACCCGTCGTCGGCGTCCGGCCCGATCAACGAGGCGACGAGCATGAAGCCCGGCAGCGAGTAGGCGTCCACGTACGCCTGGAAATCCGTCTCGGTGGCGAAACCGTCGAACTCCAACTCGGCGGTGGCCGTGGACAGATACGCCTCCACCACACCGCGAAGCCGCGGATACGCCTCCATGGTGTGCACCAGGGTCCGCATCAACGGATCGTCGCCGACCCCCGTCTCCAACGCCCGCCGAACCCGCCCCT
>NZ_LIQX01000429.1:0-469 GCF_001418475.1 Streptomyces ossamyceticus
GCCGGGGGGACAAGCAGCGGCATGGTGGGTCGCCTCTCATTCGACAGGCACGGTGGCGCGAGGGCGGGGGCGGACGGCGCTGTCAGCTCTCGGGGGTCGGAGAGACGGGTGCCCGGGGTCCGGTGCGTGGGTTGGGGGTCCGTCGTGCGAGCTCCGACGACAGGACCGAGGACCGCGAGAGCCGACTCTCAGCCTCGTTTGCGAAGTTTATACGACGCGTGTTCAAGCAGTGTTTCGTCTAGCTGTCTTCGATATGAAGAGCAAGGCGGTATCCGGTCGCTGAATCGCGGGAATCATCCCGATTTTCTCTTGGGAGTGAGAGGATGACCTCGGATTACCGTCGCGTAGTGGTAGGCCGGTTCTCATCGGCGCTTTTCACGAATCTCCCGGCATGGAAAGCGCGTGCTCTTTCGTGCCGCGTGAATGTGCCAGAAGCACGTCGCGTCCATTGCATGGAGGGTGAACGCGC
>NZ_LIQX01000429.1:484-28093 GCF_001418475.1 Streptomyces ossamyceticus
GCAGGTCTCCGGCGGGACGTTATCGGCGGCTCTGCCTGGGCATCATCATCCGTGAACCGCAGTCGTGGCCGGCTCATCGGCCTGCCCATCCGAGGAGGGACACTTCGATGGGGGAGAAGGTCGTGGCGGGGTCGTTCGGCCTGTCCGACCGTCAGCTCTACCGCGACAAGCTGCGGCAGTGTCTGGCGGGACTGGAGCGCCTGCTGGAGGAGAAGCGGTTCGATCGCCCCAAGAACCTGATGGGTGTGGAGATCGAGCTGAACCTCGTCGGGGCGGACGGTCTGCCGAGAATGATGAATGCGCAAGTACTCGAACGGATTGCGAGCCGAGATTTCCAAACAGAACTCGCCATGTTCAATCTGGAAGTCAACATCGCTCCACACCGGCTGGGCGGCCGGGTATTCGACCAGCTTTCCGAGGAGCTGCGTACGTCCCTGGCGTACGCCGACCGGAAGGCCGGGGAGGTGGATGCCGGCATCGTGATGATCGGCATTCTGCCGACGCTCGGCCGGGACGATCTGGTCTCGTCCAACCTCTCCGCGGGCGACCGCTACACCTTGCTCAACGATCAGATCGTCGCCGCGCGGGGCGAGGACTTCACACTCGACATCGAGGGTGTGGAGCGGCTCGTGTGCACCTCGAAGTCGATCGCGCCCGAGGCCGCCTGCACCTCCGTGCAGTTGCACCTCCAGGTCACCCCAGAGCGCTTCGCGGACGTGTGGAACGCGGCCCAGGCGGTCACGGCGGCGCAGGTCGCCATCGGCGCCAACGCGCCGTTCCTGTTCGGGCACGAGCTGTGGCGTGAGTCGAGGCCGCCGCTGTTCCAGCAGTCCACGGACACCAGGCCGCCGGAGCTCCAGGCCCAGGGGGTGCGGCCGCGCACCTGGTTCGGGGAGCGGTGGATCTCCTCGGCGTACGACCTCTTCGAGGAGAACCTGCGCTTCTTCCCGGCGCTGCTGCCCATCTGTGACGACGAGGATCCGCTCGGCGTCCTCGACGCGGGCGGCGTGCCGAAGCTCGCGGAGCTGACTCTGCACAACGGCACGGTCTACCGCTGGAACCGGCCGGTGTACGGCATCGCCGACGGGGTCCCGCATCTGCGGGTCGAGAACCGGGTGCTGCCCGCCGGTCCCACCATCACCGACGTGATCGCCAACGCGGCCTTCTACTACGGGGTCGTTCGCGCTCTCGCCGAGGAGTCGCGGCCCGTGTGGACGCGGATGCCGTTCGAGACCGCGGCCGCGAACTTCGACGAGGCGTGCCGGCACGGCATCGACGCGCAGTTGCAGTGGCCGCGCCGGGGCCGGTACGGCGGGGTGGGTCCGGTGGACGCCGTCAACCTCGTACGGGAGGAGCTGCTGCCGCTCGCCGAGGCGGGGCTCGACGCGTGGGGTGTCGAGCCGGTCGACCGGGACTTCTACCTCGGGGTGATCGAGGAACGCTGCCGGCGGCGGGTCAACGGGGCGTCCTGGCAGGTCGAAACGTTCCACCAGGGCTTGGACAAGGGCCTCGGGCGGGACGCGGCGCTGGCCGCCACCACACGGAGGTACTGCGAGCTGATGCACGCCGGGGAGCCGGTCCACACATGGCCGGTGGGGCTGCCGGAGCCGGTGCCGATGGGCTGAGGAGCCGGGCCCCGCCGCCAGCTCCGCCGGTGTCCCGAGCCCTGAACGTACGCCCCTGGGAAGATCCGTGGCGCCGCAGGCGATGATGGTCCTTCGGTGGGAACGGACCAGTGGAGGCGTGGGTGCGGGGTCAGGCGGAGTCGGTGGACGGTGCGTGGCCGGGGGAGCGGCCGACCCGGCGGATACTCAGGGACGAGACGCTGCTCGTGCTGGGTCTCTCGCTCGGCGCGAGCGGGGTGTCCGCGCTGATCAGCTTCATCGGTTCGGTCACCAAGCCGGGCGGGCTGAAGGACCAGGCGGCCACCATGAACGCGTCGGCGGCGCCCGGCCGTCCCTGGCTCGACCTCGCGTGGCAGTTGTTCGGGATCACGACGGCCCTGGTGCCGGTGGCGTTGGTGGCGCACCTGCTGATGAGGGAGGGCGCGGGGCTGCGGACGCTCGGGTTCGACCGTACGAAGCCATGGTTCGACCTCGCCCGGGGGGCGGCGATCGCCGCGGTGATCGGCAGTACGGGCATCGCCTTCTATCTGGCAGCCCGTGGCCTCGGCTTCAACCTCACCGTGGTGCCGGAGGCGCTGCCCGAGGTGTGGTGGAAGTACCCGGTGCTGATCCTCTCCGCGATCCAGAACGCGGTCCTCGAAGAGGTGATCGTGGTCGGGTATCTGCTGCGCCGGCTCCAGCAACTGGGCTGGTCGCCGGGAGGCGCGCTGGCCGCCAGTTCGGTGCTGCGCGGCTCGTACCACCTCTACCAGGGCATCGGCGGGTTCGTCGGCAACATGGTGATGGGCGTGGTCTTCGTCTACCTGTATCGGCGGTGGGGCCGTGTCGGCCCGCTGGTCGTGGCGCACTCGCTGCTCGACATCGGGGCGTTCGTCGGATACGGGCTGCTCGCCGGCAAGGTGGGGTGGCTGCCGACGCCTTGACGGGCGAGGGCGCCGTGACCAGGGCGCGGGCAGGGGCGTACGGCGGATTGCGTACGCCCCTGTGGTGTTCCTGCGTCGCTGTGGTGTTCGTGTGCCCTGTGGTGTGTCGTCAGGGTGGTGTGTCGTCAGGCCAGCAGTTCGCCGTCGATCACCGTGATCGCTCGGCCGCTCAGGAGGGTGCGGTCGCCGCGGAGCTCCGTGCGGACGTGGCCCGAGCGGGCGGAGGCCTGGAGGCCGGTGAGGGCGGGGCTGCCGAGGCGCCCGGACCAGAACGGGGCGAGGGCGGTGTGGGCGCTGCCGGTGACCGGGTCCTCGTCGATGCCGACGTTGGGGAAGAAGCAGCGCGAGACGTAGTCGTGGCCGGCGGAGGGGTCCTCGGCGCGGGCGGTGGCGATGACGCCGCGCCGGGAGTGCCGGCCGAGGGCCCTCAGGTCGGGGGCGAGGCCGCGGACCGTCTTCTCGTCGGCCAGCTCCACCAGCAGGTCTCCGACCTGGGGGCCGGTGTCGAGCACGGTGAGCGGTTCGGCGCCCAGAGCCTCGGCGAGGCCGTCCGGGGCGGTGACCGGGGTGAGGGGCGCGGTCGGGAAGTCGAGCGTGAGGGAGCCGTCCGGCCGGGGTGTCGCGGTGAGGACGCCGCTGCGGGTGGCGAACCGTACCGGGCCCTCGTGCGAGCCCGTGGAGGCCAGCACGTGCGCGGTGGCCAGCGTGGCGTGGCCGCACATGTCCACCTCCGTGACGGGTGTGAACCAGCGCAGCGCCCAGTCGGCCTCGCCGTCTTCGGGGAGCGGGTGCGCGAAGGCGGTCTCGGCGTGGTTGACCTCCCGGGCGACGTTCTGGAGCCAGGCGTCGTCGGGGAAGGAGTCGAGGAGGAGGACACCGGCAGGGTTGCCGTGGAAGGGGCGGTCGGTGAAGGCGTCGACGATATGAATACGCATGGGACGACGCTAGAGGGCCGATGGAAGCGCGGGCCAAGGCCAATCCACGGGCACTGGACCGATCACCGGATCCGACGATCGGGGCGCCCTCACCCCAGTGACTCCACGACGCGGTCGAGGGTCCGGCGCCCCAGTCCGCTCATCGCCGGGTTGCTGTCGACGTAGTACCAGACCAGGCCCATCGCCTGTTGGAACGCCCACGCCTTGCCGCGCTCCCACTCCAGGTCGTCGCAGCCCAGTGTCCGCCGGAACGTGTCCCGCGGGCTCCGCCGCAGCAGGTGCCAGGCGCTCACCAGATCCAGCGCGGGGTCGGCGGGGCCGAAGCCGCCCGTGTCGAGTACGCCGGCGAGGCGGTCTCCCGCGACCAGGACGTTGCCGGGGATCAGGTCGCCGTGGCTCATCACGTCGGGACCCGTGCGGGGCAGCTCCCGGAAGTGGCTCCACGCCTGGCGCAGCGGGGCCACGTCGAGCAGTCCCTCGCTCTCCGCGAAACACTGCGCCATCCAGTCGTCGTGGTCGGTGAGGACACCGCCACGGCCCTCGCCGCTGAAGCGCCGCCCCCGCGTCTCCGCCTTCCGGAGGGCCGCGATGAAGGCCCCTAGGTCCTCGGCGAACGCCTCCGAGCCGCTCGGATCGGCATCGAAGGCGACCGTTCCCGGTATCCAGGTCTGGATCGACCATGGCATGGGGTATCCCCCTCCCGGTTTTCCCAGGGCGACGGGTTCCGGGGCGGGGAGCCGGGACACCTGTGCCAGCTCGGCGCTCGCCCGTGCCTCCCGTTCCAGGACCGCCGACGCCTCCGCGACATCGGACGGACGCAGGGGGAGGCGCGCGGAGAGGTCGTCCCCGATGCGGAAGATCGCGTTGACCGTCCCCGTGGACGACACGGGGTGCATCGGCATGCCGCTCCACTGCGGGAACTGATCGCGGATCAAGGTCGCAACGATGTCGGTGGTCACGTCCAGTTGGTCGTCGTGCACGGCCGTCTCTCTCGGGGCTGCGGTGAGGGCGGCCAGTATTCCTGCGCCAGGGCCGGGACCGCCGAGATTTTTCGGCCGCCCCGCTGCCTCGACCGGTGGGGGACGGGTCCTGAGACTTTCAGCGAGAGTTGTCACTCAGCAATGCCTTTAGCTGGGAACTTGTCAGGAATTTTCAGTGGTACCTGGCACCGATTGACAAGGTGATTTGGCGCGTTAGCGCACCTTTAGTCTTGTTGTCGCATAAATAAATTAATGCGACAATGGTGAAGAATGCTTTTGCTCTTCTGTTTGCGATGGAGTTGAGCATGCACCCGGTGGCGGCGCGTACGGCAGGCCCGAACGCGGTCGTGAGCCCTCTGTGGTCTCATTCCTGCGGTTGGGATGAGCTGGCGATTGTCCGTTCAGATATCGCGTCGCGGCAGGGTGAACTGGCGCTGGGTCCTGGGCGGGAAGGGCGGTGGACGACCTCGTGGCGTACCGCCCATGGGGAGGTCGTCGCCCCGGTCGATGCGGTGAAGACGCTTCCCCTGGCGGGGATGCGTCCCTGGCGAACTTTCAGTTGGCGAACGGAGCAGCGTCACCGTCCGGGACTTGAGCCTGTTGTCGCTACTGGGCGTCGACATGCATTCGAGTCGCTGATGGAGGACGAGTTGCTGGTTGCGCTCGACTTCGCTGGGGGCCTATTGGAACTCCTGTCTCAACCCTTCTTGCTCCGCTTCCAAGCGGAAGGCCGCTTGCGGGAACACGTCCCTGACTTCCTTGCTGTTACACGAGGTGGCCACTGGGTGATCGATGTCCATCGAGCAGACCGTACGGATGAGGACGACCTGCTGCGCTTCGCTGCGACACAGGAGGTCGCCATCGAGGTGGGATGGCGATACGCCGTTGTGACCGGGTGGCGACCGCACGTGGCTGCGAACCTCGATACGTTGTACTCCCGGCGCCGTTCGATGACGGATCCGCTGCGTCTGATTCCGCAATTGTTGGACGCAGTTCAAACTGCGGGTGGTCCTGTTGCTTTCCGTACCCTGGCTATGCAGAGCGGGATCGAGGCGTTGGCGCGCGCGGTCCTGATTCACTTGTTGTGGCATCGCCGCCTCAGCGTTGATCTGTCGCAACCGCTTTGCGACAAGAGCCAGGTGTGGCCCGTCGAATCCGTGAAGGGTTACGCATGAGTGCCGTCGAACTCCTTGAATTGGCTGTGGGTGAAGTCCTCGTCATGGATCAGTCCGAATGGCGCGTGGACGTTCTTGAACCCCACTATGGCCGGGCGGTGCTGACCTCACACACCGGGGAGCGGTTGACCACCTCCTTTCGGATGCTCGCCAACCACCCGAACTGCCGACGCTCAACTGCTGGAACTGTGACGCCGGCCGCTCTCCGGGGACGCCAGCCGAAAGCTCTCAGCGATCTGGAACCGGATCGGGTCAAACTCCTGCGTGTACGGCAGGAACATCTACTCGAAGTCGAGACCGGCTTCCGCAGCGGGGATCCACTTGCGGCTCGTCCCGGAGAGCCGCGGCCCCAGTACGACCCCGACCGCACTACCGTCAGCGAACGTCGCTGGGCCAAGGTCGCGGAACTGAGAGCGATGGATCCGGTACATGCCGAAGCCTTGGCCCTCGACCAGGTCAGCTATCGGACGCTGATCCGTTGGGAGTCGGGACGCCGGGCAGACCCGGTGATGGGTTGCGCGGACAACCGTTGGACGCCGAGAACCCGTGGGCATCCAAGTATCACGGAGACGATTCGCGAGGCGATCTTGGTGGTGCGCGAGGAGACTCGACATCGCTCCAAGATCACGATGAAGGCGAGAGCCGATCTCATCCGGCAGTACGTCCTGGAGAAGTACGGTGAAGCGGCGGCAGCCGAGGTGCCCAGCTACGGCACGCTCCGTGTCGTCTGGATGGAGTGGTTCGGCACAGGGCGCGCCCGGCAGAAGTACGACCGCTCCGCAGCACTGGAGACCAGTGGGCAGCGCGTGGTGGTCCAGCGACCCGGTCAGGTGGTTGCCCTGGACACGACCATCCTGCCGGTGCTCGTTCGTGAGTCCGTGTTCGACGACCCGGTCGCGGTCCACCTCACTCTGGCAATGGACGTATACACACACTCGCTCCTTGCCTTCAGGCTCACGCTGGTGTCGGACACCTCGACGGATGTGGCCATGGTGCTCCGGGACGTCATGTCACCGTTGCCCATGCGCCCTGACTGGGGTGACGACATGGAGTGGCCCTACCCCGGCGTGCCAGCCGCGCTGGTGGCGGAGTTCGCGGGGCATAAAGTCGCCGCCCTGCCGTTCTTCGCACCGGAGACGGTGACCACCGATCACGGCAGCGTCTACCGCAATTACCACCTCATCGACGTTCAGCAGACCCTCAACATCCGCATTCTTCCAGCGCGCATCCTGAGGCCGACAGACAAGTCGGCTGTGGAGCGCGCGTTCGGTGCCATCAGGACTCTGCTGTTTGAATATCTACCAGGCTATGTCGGAGTTGACGTCGCCGATCGGGGAGCCGACCCCGACGGCGATGCTGCGCTGACGGTTGACCAGATGGAACACCTGCTCGCGACCTGGATCGTGAAGATCTGGCAGAACCGCAGGCTGGGTGGACACGCGCCTTGCTGGGATCCGGTCGGCGATCACAGTCCCAACACTCTTTTCGCTGCGGCCATGGTCCAGTGCGGATGGGACATGGAGATCCCGTCCCCGAATCTGTACTACAAGATTCTCCCGCGGCACGTGGTCGTCATCCACGGCGAGCGGGGAGTGAAGATCCGAGGACTCTGGTACAACGGCGACGCTTTGGACCCATACCGGCATCAGCGATCCGGTCAGGGCGGACGGCGCCGGGACCGCTGGCACATCCACCACGATCCCCGCGACGCCCGAATGGTGTTCTTCCAGGACCCCCGCACCCATGACTGGCACACCTTGCGCTGGACCGGGCTACCGCCGGAAGGGGAAATTCCGAGTTTCAGCGACGCTCGCGTCCAGGAACTTCTCACCGCCGCGAACCAGTGCGGGCTGAGGCCCAAGACTGATCAGGAACTGCTCCCCTTGCTGCTTGAGCTGTTGGCAGCCCATGTCCCCATCGCCCAGTGGCCGAGTCGAATGCCGAAGGGGCGACGCAAGGAACGTGCACGAGAGATCGCCCAGGGTAGGGCCGCCGCCGCAGACCGCCCGGATGCCGTCGATCCTCCGCCCACACCTGTGTCTTGGAGCGACCGTGTGCGCGAGACAGAGAAGGCCATTGACATGGAGCGCCGGCGCAGACGTGAGGACGCCGTGTCCTCATCACCCGGACGTCCTCAGCCGCTTGGCGCGTCTGACCGGCGCCTGGCTCTTTCACTGATTCCGGATGAGGAAGACGTGCAAGACGATCCATCGTAGAGCGTCTCCTACCCAGTAAGGAGCCGGTACAGTGGCAGCTATCTCCCCCTCCCCCAACTCAGGCGTTTCCTCTTCTGATTTCGTTCTGCCGGATGAGCCCCCTGACCGAGAGACGGCTGAAGGATGGGCTCAGTGGCGACGCTCTCGGAGGTCTTTTGTCGCGGCCCCGTTCCTGGATCTCAGGACCTACCGTGCGTTGAGTCCTCGTGACAAGGCATTTCACGACCTGCACAGGCGCGCCACTCATGCCAACTTGCCTATGCTGGAAACGCCGATGAGTGCCACAGTCTCCCGGCTCCTGCATTCGCGCATGCAGACCAACTCTCTGAACGCTGGACCTTCGACTCGTCCTGGAGTAATGATCAACGGGGGTGGAAATCAGGGGAAGACCGAGACCACTGCGGAGGCCGCAGCCTCCTTTGAGGAAATGTGGCTGCACCTACGACAACGCTGTGATCCGGAGCCCCTGCCGGGAGTGCGTGATGTGCGATGCACGGTCGCCTATGTGCAGACACCGGTCAAGGCGACCCCGAAGGCCACCTGTGAGTCGATCTTGGACTTTTTCGGGGACCACATCAGCAGAAGTGCGACACTGACCCAATTGATTCGGCAAGTGCGGACATCGCTGAGAGATCACCGCACCCGCGTTTTGATCTTGGATGACATTACCCGTCTCAGGATGCACAGGGTTGACGACCAGGACACCCTCGACCTGCTGCGTTCTTTGATGAGCATGCGCGTTACGCTCATTCTGGTCGGAGTCGGTATTCCCAAATCTGGCTTGCTTCGCGGAGCGCAGCGAGACGCAACTGGTCAGTGGGCTTTTGAACCGTACGCTCTTGACGCTGATTGGGCTGACGATGAGACGACCCAGACGGAGCGCCGGTTTGACCTCGCCGATCTCGAGCCGTTCCGTTATGGAACTGCCGAGGACATCGCGCACTTCGTCACCCACCTCGCGGGACTGGAAGGTCAGCTCCGACTCTTCAACGCCCGTCCAGGAATGTTGACCGGAGGCATCATGCCTGAGTACGTCTATCGCCGAACTGGCGGCGTCGTCGGTTACATCGAGCGTCTCATAGGCGACGGAGCGGCTCTTGCCATGGATACCGGGACCGAGGAGATCAATGAGGGAGTTCTTGACCGAGTCCTCATCCGCGCCGGCGGCCCAAGGCGGGATGCAGCCTCGGGGGAGGAGGGCGAGGTGCCACCGCAACCGGCTTCCATGAAAGGTAGACGCAAGCCACGAAATAAGGTCCTCGATGACCCGGGAGTTCCTGCATCGAGTACGGCTGTCACCTGAAGCGCGAGGTGAATCGTGGGAATCATCAGACCGCTGGGCCGTAGCCTAACTCCTCTGCCGGATGAATCCGCAGCCGGTTTCCTCATGCGGCTTTCCTGTCGACTGGAGACGTCACCGGCAGAAATCGCGATCGCCACAGGGTTGGTCACTCCGGCAAGGGCACGTAATCCGCTACCCCAAGTGCTTCGGCCTCCTGATGGCGTCATCGAACTATTTGCGCGCCGGATCAGGAGTACGGAAGAGGAATCGGCTGGAATGTTCCTGACGACCTTTGCGGAGAGATATCCTCCTGCATCCAATCTTCCGCGCACCTATCGCACCAGCATGGGCAGCAGGCACAACCGATGGCTGTTCCTCAACGCAAGCAGGTTCTGTCCGGTGTGCCTTGCTGGGGACGGATCGCCCGTGCAGCGCGCCTTTGGAGGGGCGTGGAAACGTACTTGGCGTCTGCCTCCTGTTTTCGCGTGCCTTGTGCACCATCGTTACCTTGCACATGAGTGTCCGGCATGCCATGTGTCCGCACTCTCCACTAATCCAGGCACTGTACGTGGATCGTTGCCCCGTTGGCGGGACTCGGGCATACATCCTGCACGCTGTCGCTCTACGAACGAAGAGGGCGGTGTGCGTCGGCGATCCACACCGGAGATGGGCTGTCCTGCGCGATTTGACCAGGTAAGCCCGCCGTCAATCGTTCCGAGCGTACACATGGAGCAATTGCAAGATCGGCTTCTCGCACTTCTCTCACCTGACGGTCCGGATTTCGTCGATATCCTTGGGCGTATAACCCCGGTGGCCCACTACTTCAGTGATCTGAGGGTCCTGTGTCATCTCTTCCGGACTAGCTGGCCCGCTTGCCTTGAATTCGTACCTGACCGGCAACTCAAGGAGGCAGCCGCAGTATGTGAACTTGCCGCGGGGGACTCGCCCAGGTCGTCCACTCTGCGGATTGTTCATGATTCTCCGCCACTTGCGGCTATTCCATGTGCGGCTCTTCTGGCGGGCGCGGACAGTTTGCTTCGCTCCAGTCGGCCACGTGAACTCGGAACCTATGTGAAAGAGTTGCTGTCTCTTGATCCTCGCCGTCCTGGAAAGGCGGACTGGAGCCGTGACTTTCTCGAAACCAGGCCAGCATGCTCGGATGGGCTGCTTCGCGCTCTTGCGCCGGTGCTTCAGACGTATGCGCGGAGCAGGCTGCCGAGAGCCGTGAAAAAACCTATTCGAAAAGTCTCATATAGAGTCGATAACATTCCTCAGTTTCTGCAGTGTGACTGGTATGAAAACTTTTTTGGGGGTATGGATGGTATTGCTGTATCTGCAATCCGTCGGACTGCGGCACTTCGGCTATGTCAAATTGCAGTGGGCGGATCGCTGCACAATGCGGCCAGTATGCTCGACTTTCCGTTGACCGCGGAGGGGAAACATAGAGCGGCAGACGGTGCCAAGCGTGTGCATCAGTGGGCACGCCAGCGCCCTGATCCTGGGGAGTTTGAGGAAGCGGTTCATTCGCTTGCGGACTATCTCGACCAGTGCGACTCGCTGATCGACTATCGCCGCCGCCGCAATGCCTTGCGTAACTGGTGCATACCGGAAAACGTTTGGCGTGAGATCGCGTCGCGTATCCCTGAACCGGAAAACGCCGGGCACCGTCCCGAACTGGGCGAACGCAAGCGACAGACGGCTTCCATCGTGGTCTGGGCGAGGCTCAGTGAGGGCGAGCATGTCTTCGCTCCGCATCCCATACGAGACCGACAGGACCCCAAGAACCGTAATGCCTGGCGGCTGAGTGACTATGCATTCTGGGCCAGGATTGAGCAGGGTAATACGCGGCAAGTTGATGATCAACTCCTCGCGCTTTTGGATCAATATATCGCTCACCTTGCGCCCATCATCGACCTTGAGGGAGAGGTGCCGAAAGGGTCCTCGCCATGGTCGTGATCTGGTAGCGTCCGATTAAATCGAAAGATGTGAGCAGTGGCAGCTCACCGGGACTTGACCCTCCGGCGTCAGCAGAGTGGGTGAAACTACGACTGACTCATTGCGCCCGCGGGCCCTGCGAGCGTCCAGTGCAGATCGCCGGACGCCGAATTCAGACCCCAGGAAACAAGGATCCCAGCAGTGGTCAACCGCCCAAGAATGTCGCTGAATGCTGAGACGGTCAGACCGCACTTATACGCTACCCTAAGGATACTGAGCTTGAACTCGGGTTGTCGTAGCTGCTGACAGGGCTTGATCCTCGCGGTACGCCGTTGTTATGAGGTATGCGCAGGGCGGCGGGCTGACGGATGAACGTCGGGAGTTCCGTGAGGGCATCCGGATGATGGCGGCCGAGCGGTTCGCCGTGGGCGAGCCGCGTTCGGCGATCGCGAAGGAGTTACGGGTCAGTGTCCGCTCGGTGCAGCGGTGGCGGCGGGCCTGGGACAGAGGCGGCCTGCGGGCTGTGCGGTCGGCGGGTTCGGCCTCGCTTCCCAGGCTGAGCGAGGCCCAGTTCGCCATACTCGAAACCGAGTTGGCCAAGGGACCGGTAGCGCACGGCTGGCCCGATCAGCGGTGGACGTTGGCGCGGGTCAAGACCGTGATCGGACGACGCTTCCACAAGAGCTACACCCTCCAGGGCGTGCGCAAGCTGCTGCTCCGGCATGGCTTCTCCTGCCAGGTGCCGGCCAGACGGGCAGTGGAGCGCGATGAGGAGGCGATCTGCGGCTGGGTGAAGGAGACCTGGCCGCAGGCGGAAGCACCGCGGCGGCGCTCGGGGCATGGATCGTCTTCGAGGACGAGGCCGGCTTCTCGATGACGCCGCCGACCGCACGCACCTGGGCCCGCCGGGGGCACACGCCCGTCATCCGGGTCCGCGGACGCACCTCCCGCCAGCTCTCCGTCGCCGCCCTGGCCTGCTACAGATCAGGTGAACGGCCCCGCTTGATCTACCGGCCCAGACGGCACAGCCATCGGCGCGGCGACCGCAGGAGCTTCGCCTGGAGCGACTACCGCGACCTGCTGATCGCCGCCCACCGCCAGCTCGGTGCCCCCATCGTCCTCATCTGGGACAACCTCGGCACCCACGTGTGTGCGGACATGCGGGCGTTCATCGATGGCCAGGACTGGCTCACCGTCTTCCAGTTGCCCGCCTACGCGCCCGAGCTCAACCCGGTCGAAGGCGTTTGGTCGCTGCTGCGACGCGGCTACACCGCCAACGTCGCCTTCACCAACCCAGACCACCTCATCCGCACCGTCCGCGAGGGCCTCCGCAAGATCCAGTACCGCCCCACTCTCCTCGACGGCTGCCTCGCAGAAACCGGACTCGCTCTCCGGCCCAGATAACTCACCCCGACACCACGAGTTCAAGCTCAGTAAATGCCGACCTTCTCGCGGAGAGTGGACCGGGCGCGCTTCCCCGGCCCGGCGAAGTACTTGTCAACCTCTCGAGGCGTCAGCCGCCACGGCAGCGTGCCGTAATACTCGCAGACCTCGATCACCGGCTTGATCAAGCCGGTGATCGAGGTCGGTGCCAATCCCGCCGCGTCTCGGGCCCACTGGTACCGAGAGCGTGTCGACGAAGAAGCTCTCCTCGTCATAGGCCGACACCCGCGCCTGCCGACGGCGCTGGAGGGTGATGACGTCCGCCAGGCCGGTCTCGACCGACACCGCCGCGGGATCCAACACCGTCGCTGGATCCGCTGGCGGGCGGACCGGCGTAAGTACGCGGTTTTCGGGATCTGACACGAAGCCGCAGATTGTGGCGATCCCTCACAAATTCTGCGAGTCACTGTCGAGATCCCACACGAACGAGTGGCAGGCATCAACAGGATCGTGGCCTGCTGAAATGCCGCTTCGGTCCATCAGACGGGGCCGAACGCGCCGCGCGGTCATCGACAACGGCGACTTCGAGCGGTACTGGCGCTACTTCACCGAACTCGACCACCTGCACACCCACGCCGTCCGCTACCAGGGGCAACTCGCCCTCGCGGCGTGACCGCAGCCACCACCCATCACTCAAGAAGCAACGCACCCCGCAGCAGCACCCTGGGGCCGACAGCAACTTCCGTGTCACCTGGTACATCAGCGGGACAATCACCCGGGGCATGGTTCCATCGAGCCCTCGGCTACCACCAGACCCCTGCGAACTGCAGCGACGCGTTCCTGAACGGCACACGATCCGGAGGGACCCGCCGATCATCAACCCTGCAGTTCATCGGCTGTCCAGGGTGTCCGCGCCCAAGTAGGTCGGGTGCCGTGCTGGTCTGTAGGGCCCTTGACATGCGCATCCACCCGCTTCCACACTTCTAAATGAACGTTTAGTAGATGTGCGGGAAGGTCAGGTTCACCCATGCCCCAAACCCAGGAATCACCCTGCGTCGACACCGTCGACGAGGTGATCGCCGAGCAGCAGGAAATCTTTCTGAAGCGCCAGCCGCGCAGCGCGGAGCTGGTCGAGGAAGCGAGCCGGTACCTCGCCGGAGGCGCGACGTCGAGCTGGCAGATCGCCAAGCCGCAGGCGGTCTGGATGAGCCACGGCGCCGGGTCGAAGGTGTACGACGTCGACGGCAACGAGTACGTGGACATGCACGGCGGCTACGGCGCGTCGATCGCCGGCCACGCGCACCCGGCCATCGTCGCGGCGGTCTCCGACCGGGTCCGCCGAGGCACCCACTTCGCCCAGCCGACCGAGGACGCCATCTGGGTCGGCCGGGAACTGTCGCGCCGCTTCGGCCTCCCGCTGTGGCGCTTCGGCAACTCCGGCACCGAGTCCACCATGGACGCGATCCATCTGATGCGTGCCGTGACCGGCCGGGACATGTACCTGAAGCTGGAGGGCGGGTACCACGGCCATCACGACTCGGTGCAGGTCTCGGTAATGCCCGCCGCCGAAGAGATCGGCAGCCGTGAGCGCCCGAACCGCGTGACCGCGAATGGCGGCATTCCGCGGGCGATCACCGATCTGGCCGTGATCGTCCCCTTCAACGACCTGTCCGCGGTCGAGCGGGCACTCGTCGAGCACCGTGGCCGGATCGCCGGCATGATCCTTGAGCCGGTCATGATGAACGCGGGCATCATCCCTCCCGACCCGGGCTACCTGGACGGCCTGCGCACCCTGCTCCACCGGCACGGCGCACTGCTGACCTTCGACGAGGTCAAGACCGGATTCACCACCGGACCCGGCGGGGCGACGGCCCGCTACGGCGTCGTACCGGACATCGTGTGCCTGGCCAAGGCCCTGGGCGGCGGCATCTCGGTCGCCGCGATCGGCGGTACCACCGAGGTCATGGGCGCGATCGTGGACGGCCGTTACGAGCAGGTCGGCACCTTCAACGGCAACCCCCTGGCCATGGCCGCCGCCCGCGCCACCCTCGCCGAGGTGCTGACCGACGAGACGTACGCCCGCCTCGACCGTCTCGCCTCCTCTCTGCAACAGCAGATGGAGCGGACCGTCGCGGACGCGGGTGTGCGGTGGAACGTCGTCAGTGTCGGCGCGAAGGGATGCGTCATCTTCAAGCCGGAGCGGGTCCGTGACTTCCGTGACTTCCTCGGCGTCGACGACCGCTACAGCCACGCGCACTGGCTGGTGCAGCACAACGGAGGGGCGTTCCTGCCCCCGTGGGGCAAGGTCGAGCAGTGGCTGCTGTCGGCGCAGCACGACCAGGCGGACATCGATCTGTTCGCGCGGAACTTCCGCACCTTCGTGGCGGCGGTGTCGCGCTGAGCGCTCCGCTGCGCGGTTCGGCGCGCCCCTTCAGGGCGCTGTCGAATCCCAGCCGATCCCAGCCGATCTCGCCCGACCCGCCGAGTCCTGCGGTCACCCACTTCCCGACGAGGAACGGACGGGAGAACCATGAGCAGTGCGCAGTCCACCGCCCGGCCCGCCACGCCGCCCGGCACCAAGCCACCGACCGACGCCCCACGCGACGCGCTGCGTACCAGCGGCCTGCGCGCCATCCTCGCGCCGCGGTCGGTCGCGCTGGTCGGCGCGTCACGGCGCAACCTCCAACTTGTCGCCAACGTCCGACGGGGCACGGCCGAAGCCGTAGGGATCCATCCGAGCAACCCCGAAGTGGCCGGACTGCCGTGTGTCCCGTCGCTGTCGGCGTTGCCGGCACCACCCGAACTCGCGGTGCTCGCTGTCGGCCCGGCGGCCATCGCGGCGAGTATGCGGGACGCTCTCGCGCTCGGCGTGCGGTCGTTCGTGGTCCCCGGCCTCGGTGTCGAATCCGGAGCCGACGGCCCGGCCGCCGTACGGGAGTTGCACCGGATCGCCGAGGACTCCCAAGCCGCGGTCCTCGGCCCCAACTGCATGGGCTCCGCCAGCCCGGATTCGCCCTCGGCCTGGCTCGGAACCATCCCCGCGTCCTTCCTGCCGGGGTCGGTGGCGATGGTGAGCCAGTCGGGATCCATAGCCGACGCGTTCCTCGCGCTCGGCCCGCGCTACGGCTTCAGCGGCGTCGTCTCCTGCGGCGCGGAACTGAACCGTGACGCCGCGGACTGGGTCGCCCACTTCGCGGCCGATCCGGCGACCAGGGTGATCGGGCTGTTCCTGGAGACGGTGCGGCGGCCCCACGCGTTCCGTCGAGCCCTGCGCGTCGCGGCCGAGGCGGGCAAGCCCGTGGTGTGCCTGAAGATCGGGCGCAGCGAACAGGCCCGTCGCGCCGCCCTCGCGCACACCGGCGCGATCGTCGGGTCGCACGCGGCCTTCTCCGCCGTGCTGCGCTCCCACGGTGTCCTCCAGGTGGACGACCTGCCGGAGATGATCGAACTCCTCGGCGTGTTCTCGACCGCACGCAGGCCCACCGGAGGAAGGATCGGCGCGGTCACCGAGTCCGGAGCCGAAGCGGCCCTGCTGGGTGACCACGCCGAGCGCAACGGGCTGACCTTTCCCGCTCTCCCGGAATCGATCCAGCGGCGACTGCGCGCCGACCATCCGCTGCTGCCGACGGACAACCCGCTGGACCCGTGGGCGATCGCCGAACCGGTGGCCGCGTTCTCGACCGCGATCGAAGCACTGGCCGACGCCGGCGCGTACGACCTCCTGATCGGGCAGGTCGACCTCTCGCGCCACCGGGGCGAGACCGAGCAGACGTGGTGCGGCGCGGTCGTACGCGCCTTGGCCGAGGCGGGCCGTCGTACGAACACCTTCACCGCGGTGACGACGGTGCATCACACTGACCCTCCCGAAGCCCTCGCCCGCTACGCAGCCGAGCATGACGTCTGCCTGCTCAAGGGCATCGGACCAGGCCTGACTGCCATCGCCCGAGCCGCCACCTGGTCCGCAGGAGCGGTCCTGCCGGACGCGGCGGTGTCACCTCCTCGCGCCGCCGACATCGCCGGCGGACTGGCCGGGCTGCCCGGGGGGCCGCTCTCCGAGTTCGACTCCTCGGCCCTGCTGGAACGGGGCGGCGTCGCCTTCGCCCGGCGCCTGATCGCCGAGTCGCCCGACGAAGCCGTCGAGGCGGCGAGGACGCTCGGGTTCCCGGTGGTCGTCAAGACGGACGGCCCGGCCCACAAGGCACGCGAGGGTGGCGTCCTGCTCAACCTGAACGGCCCCGAAGCGGTGTCCCACGCCGCGACGCGACTGGCCGGCCGCGTGCTCGTGGCCGAACAGGTCGCCCCAGGCCTTGAGGTGTTCTGCGGCATGGTGCGCGATCCGGTCTGGGGGCCGGTCTACGCCCTGGGCCGTGGCGGCACCCAGGTCGAGAGCACCACACCGGTCACCTTCGTCGGCCCTCTCACCCCCGAGCTGGTGCGGCTCATGATCAGCCGGGCCGGGCTCGAGACATGGCAGTCACCGTTGGCCGTAGCGCTGCTGGCCATGGATGCCCTGGCGCGCGACGCGCCACGCATCGGCGAGATGGACATCAACCCCGTCGTCTGCGCTCCGGACGGCGCGGCCCGAGCGGTCGACGCACTGGTCGTGCTGACGGCCGACGCTTCCCCTGACGAGGACTCACCATGACCGACATCAAGTGCCACTACATCAACGGCCGTTGGTGCCCGCCGACGACCACAGACCGGATACCCGTCGTCGACCCGGCCACCCACCTCGTCGTGGGATCGGCGCCCGCCGGCGGTGCCGCCGACGTCGACGCGGCCGTCGCCGCCGCCCGTTCGGCCTTCCCCGGCTGGGCGGCCACACCACGGGCCGAACGGGCCCGGCTGCTCGGCGCGCTGGGCGAACTCCTCCGCTCGCATGCCGGGGAGCTGGCCCGGCTCGTCGAGACGGAGATGGGCGCGCCGGAAGCGTTCGCGCTGAGCGAGCATGTTGGCACACCCATCGCCATCATCGACGACTACGTGGCCGGGCTCGCCCACGAACCCGACGAGGAGCGCATCGGGAACTCGCTCATCACCCGGGAACCGATCGGCGTGGTCGCCGCGATCCTGCCCTGGAACTACCCGCTCTACCAGCTCGTCGCCAAGATCGTCCCGGCCCTGGCCGCGGGATGCACGGTCGTGGCCAAACCGGCCGAGCTGACCCCCCTGGCGACCTGCCGCTTCACCGAACTCCTCGACGATGCGGGCATTCCAGCGGGCGTGTTCAACCTGGTCTTCGGTACCGGCCCCGTCGTCGGGCACGCGATGAGCCGTCATCCCGACGTGGACATGGTCTCCTTCACCGGATCGACCCGTGCGGGCGCCCTGGTCGGCCAGGCCGCCGCCGCGACCGTCAAACGGGTCGCGCTCGAACTCGGAGGCAAATCGGCCAGCTTGGTCACACCGGACGCGGACCTGGAGCAGGCGGTCACCGCGACTGTGCGGTACTGCATGACCAACTCGGGTCAGTGCTGCAATGCCTGGACCCGTCTCGTCGTCCCGCGGTCCGCGAGGGACGACGTCGCCCGGATCGCCGCGCGCGTCGCCGCAGAGATCGAGCCCGAGCTGGGCCCGCTGGTGTCGCGGGACCAGTACGACCGCGTGCAGTCCCACATCGCGGCCGGGCTCGACGCCGGAGCGACACTGATCACCGGCGGACTCGGGCACCCCGACGACCGGCCGGACGGCAACTACGCGAAGGTGACCGTCTTCGGCGACGTGACCCCGGCGATGACCATCGCCCAGGAAGAGATCTTCGGCCCGGTGCTGGTGATCCTCTCCTACGACACCCTCGACGAGGCGATCACGCTCGCCAACGACAGCCGCTACGGGCTGCACGGCGGCGTCTGGGCCGCGACCGCGGAAAGCGGCCTGGCGATCGCGCGGCGACTTCGCACGGGCCAAGTAGACGTCAACGGGGCCGAGTTCAACATCGCGGCGCCTTTCGGTGGCTACAAGCAGTCCGGGAACGGCCGTGAACTCGGTCGCCACGGCCTCGAGGAGTTCCTGGAGACCAAGGCCATCCAACTCCCCTGAAACCACCCCCGGCATTTCCTTCGGAGAGGCAGCACATGAGCACCACAGACGCCGACCGGCGTTCCGTATCCACTCCCGCCCTGTCATCTGTCGACATCGGCAGCCTGCCCCCCTTGGGCCAGGTGCCGACGCACATGCACGCGCAGGTCGTACGACCCGACCGCTACGGTGACCCGGCCCAGGCGTTCCGGCCCGAGCTCGTGCCCACCCCGGCCATCGGACCGGACGAGGTACTCGTCGCCGTCATGGCCGCCGGCGTCAACTACAACAACGTCTGGGCCGCCCGCGGTTACCCCGTCGACCAGATCGGCACCCGCCAGAAGCGCGGCGAGACCGAGGACTTCCACGTCGGAGGTTCCGACGCCTCCGGCATCGTCTACGCCGTTGGCGACCAGGTCACCGGCATCACCATCGGCGACCACGTGGTCATCCACCCGGGATGGTGGGACGCGGACGACCCCTGGATCGTGGAGGGCGGCGACCAGATGATCGCGCCCAGCGCCCGGATCTGGGGCTACGACACGAACTACGGGTCGTTCGGCCAGTTCGCCCGCGTCCAGGCCCACCAGGTGCTCCCGAAGGCCGACCATCTGACCTGGGAACAAGCCGCCGCACCCACACTCGTCGGCACCACCGCCTACCGCATGCTGCACGGCTGGGCCGGCAACACCGTCCAGGAGGGTGACGTCGTGCTCGTCTGGGGCGGCTCGGGCGGTCTGGGTACCCAGGCATCGCAGCTCGCCCGGCTCGCCGGAGCCACGCCGGTGGCCGTCGTCTCCGACGAGGAACGCGGCAAGTACAGCGAACGCCACGGCGCCGCCGGCTGGATCGACCGCAGGGAATTCACCCACTGGGGCATCCCGCCCCTCGTCGACGACTCGGTCGGTCAGAAGGAGTGGACCGCCGAGGCACGACGTTTCGGAAAGCGGCTCTGGGACATCGTCGGTGAGCGAAAGGATCCCGCGATCGTCTTCGAACACCCGGGTGCGGCCACCATCCCCACCAGCGTCCTCGTCTGCCGGCCGGGCGGCATGGTCGTCATCTGCGCCGGAACCACCGGATACGACGCCGTCGTCGACCTGCGCTACCAGTGGACGAGGCAGAAGCGTCTGCAGGGCTCACACGGCACCAACGACGGCCAGGCCGTCGCCTACAACGACCTCGTCCGCGACGGGAAGATCGACCCCTGCCTCGGACGTACCATCGCGTTCACCGAACTCCCCGCGGCGCATGCGGCGATGGGGCGTGGCGAGGATGTCTTCGGCAACGTCGTCGCCCTCCTCGGCGCCCTCGGGACCGGTACGGGCGCGTCCTGACGGGAGCGGGAGCACCGCACGTGCCTCACCGTCCGAGTGCGGCCTTGGCGTAGGACAGGGCCAGCTCGCACGCGAACCCGGGTGTCATGCTCGGGTCGCCGAGGGCGACTTGGATGGTGAGCCCGTCGAGGAAGGCACCGAACCCCACGGAAAAGCGCTCGACGTCTCCCGGTTCGAGCGGAAGCTCACGGACAATGTCGGCGATCATGCCCCGCCACCGCTCGTCCTGTGCCGCACGGGCTGCCGCGACCTCTTCATGGCGCGTCGCCTGCGACCAGGTGTCGAGCCACAGAGCCCAGAGCCGGCGGTTGCCGTGCTCCGCGGAGAAGACCCACTCGACCAGGCGCCGCAGGCGTTCCTCGGGGGTGGCGCCCTCGGCGACCACCTGCTCGGCGGAGGCGTAGAACTGTTCCTCCGCGTGCTTGAGAGCCTCCACCAGCAGGCGGTCGAGCGTGCGGAAGTGGTAGATGATCGTGGCACCGCTGACACCGACCCGGTCGGCGATCTGCGCGATGCGGGTGTCGGCGAAGCCCCGTTCGCCGATGACGTCGGCGGCGGCGCGCAGGATCTGCTCCCGTCGGTCCTCGGTCCCGGACGCGGCACGAGTAACACGCCTGCCGTCGTCCTGTTCCGCCGCGAATCTGCCTCGTGGCACTCTCGCCCTCCCGCTGGACGGGCCCGTCGGACCCCCTCACCTGCCAGCCTACCGTCCGCCGACATTTGTATGAATGTTTATTAGGGGCCGTGCCGGGCAGACTGTTCCCCCTCGCTGCGGATGTCAGGGTGCCATGTAGACCGCCGAGCCCTCCACGTACGTGGCGGTGACCTTCGTCGAGGCGATCTCCTCAGGGGGCCCGGCGCAGGGGTCGCGGTCCAGGACGACCAGGTCGGCGAGGTTTCCGACGACGAGGGAACCGGTGTCGTCGAGGTGGTTCACCCAGGCGGACCCCGCCGTGTAGGCGGCCAGGGCGGTGTCGAGGGCGATCCGCTGTTCCGGCAGGAACGGCTCGGCCGTTGAGTGGGGGCAGGATCCGGTTGGCCGCCACATGGATGCCGCTGATCGGATCGGGGCTGGTCACCGGCCAGTCGCTGTCGGCGGCCAGCCTCGCGCCCGCCTCGCGGAGCGCGGCGAAGAGATACTGTCGGCGGGCGCGCTCGGGGCCGATGACCGGAATGGTGAACTCGTCCATCTGGGGTTCGTGCGCGGCCCACAGGGGCTGGATGTTCGCGACGGCGTCCAGTGTTGATCTTGTAGCCGTCCGAGTAGTGCGTGGCGACCAGGTAGCCCTGGCCGTCGTCGTCCCAGAACGGACACGGATCGTCCCAGCCCGAGGTCCGCCACACCGCCGTCAGCGGATCCCACGGCCCGGCCGGTGAGGGGGCCGACGTCATGAAGGAGCCCTCGTCGGGCGTGTTGAAGTACACCCAGTACCGGCCCGCGTGATATCGGATGGCCCCGGCCCGCACCCCGCGGCCGTAGCGGTTCATTCGGTCCCAGTTCAGCAGTGGCCCGATCTGGGTCACATCACTGACCGCACCGCCGAGCGTGCGCCAGTTGACCAGGTCCTTGGAGTGCAGCACGGCCACGCCGGGCGAGTACCCGAACGTGCTGGTGATGCCGTAGTAGTCGTTGCCGACCCGGATGCAGTCCCAGTCACTGAAGTCGCCCGGGAGGATGGGGTTGACGTTGGTGCCGTCACCCTGGTCGCCCCACCTGCCGGCGGGCAAGGCGGCTGCCGCCGCCTTGCCCGCCGGCAGCGGACCCGGCAGCAGGAGCCCTCCGGCGCCCACGACCGCGAGCCGGCCGAGCTATCTTCTGGTGATGTCCACGATGTTCGCCCTTGGGGGAATCAGTCCACGTTGACTGCTTGCCACAGCTGGCTTGCCGCGTTCGTGTCCGTCGTCTGTACGAGCTGGGCGCCTGCTGTCGTCGACGAGCCGGACACCGCGAGCAGCTTGCCGCTGTTCACGTTCTTGATCTTGTAGTAGCCGTTTCCGGTGGCCACCAGGGTCCAGTGCTGGCTCGCACCGTTGTTGTCGGGCTGCTGGACGACGGTCGCGCCGTCCGCGGTGGACCCGCTGGTGACGTCCAGCAGCTGACCGCTGGTCTGGTTGACGATCTCGTAGCTGCCATCACCCACGGGGACCCACCGCCAGTGCTGGTTCTGCGCTCCGGTGTCGTTCCACTGGATGACGTTCGCCCCGGCGGAGGTCGATCCGCCCGAGACGTCGACCGCCTTGCCGCTGTTCTTGTTGAGGATCTTGTAGAACGCGTTCTTGGAGGGGAAGGAGATGGAAGCGAACGCGTCCAGCGCGCAGACGGTGTTGGAAGAGGCCGCGTTCTTCGTTCCGGTGCACACGACCTTGATGGTGTGGGGGCCCGCGGCGAGATCCGTCTTCTCGAACAGGGGCACCTGCTTCGTCACCGTCGAGGCGTAGGCGTCGATGCCCGCCTGCGCCAGGGCGCCGTCGAGGTAGACGTCGACCTTGCCCATGTTCGGCTGCGTCATGCTGAGGTACCGGACGCCCGAGCCGGTGAACGAGAACTCGGCATAGTTGCCCGCGGTGCTCGTGAACTTCTCGGACCCGTTCATGTCCTTGGTGTCGTTCCAGTTCGACCACGTGCCGGAGTAGGTCACGCCGGCCGTCCTGTCGTCGACGTGGTTCCAGCGCTGCCGCACGAGCGCCTTCGACGCGGCGGAGGCGTTCCCCTGGGCGTCCACGACGTAGAGGCGGTAGTCACCCGCCGTCTGCGGGACGCGGATGCTCGTCGAGGTTCCGCTCGCGCTGGTCATGGTGGGACCGGCGGCGAACGTCGTCGTGCCGGAGGGAGCCAGCCAGAGGGTCTTGGTCCCGTCTCCCGGGCTGCGCACCGGAATGGTCATCACACCCTTGCCGGTGAACGTGCTCGCGGGCAGGGCGTAGTCCTGCGGGCCGAGGTTGCTCTGGGGGACGATGTCCTTGTAGGCGTCCTCCAGACCCGCGTTCACGGCGATGCTGTACGCCTGCGACGGCCACACATCGTCCGCGTACGCGCGCACGTCCTGGATGGTGCTGTTCGGGACGCTCTTGCTGAAGATCTTGTTGACGGTGCCGTAGGTGTTGGTGATTTTCAGGTCGTGCTGACGGCCCCACGTGCCGGAGTGGATGACAGACGTGACGTCCTTGTCCACGTCGAACACGTTGTCGTGGTAGTCGATGAAGGCGGAGCCTTCATCGGGGTGCAGGCCGTACTTGTGGCCGGCCGGAACGCCCTGGATGTAGTTGTCGCTGATCTCGGTTCCCGGCTGCGCTCCCAGGGTGTAGATGGGGCCGGAGTCGGCGAGCGTCTGCATCGTGTCGACGATCTGGTTGTAGCGGACGGTGTTGTTCTTCGCCGTGGTGGTCGGGTTCCCCGGATTGATGGAGTTCGTCGAACCGTCGAAGTTCCACCAGCCCCAGCCGAGGGTGATGCCCGCCCACGGGGACTTCTCGATCCGGTTGTGCTCCACGGACAGGGAGTCCACGAAGTACGCCGACACGGGGCTGGAGGCCTCGAACAACACCCCGCTGTCGTAGAGGTAGTTGTTCGTGATCGAGATGTTCTTGCAGAGCCCCTCGACGTTCACCGGGTACTTCTCGTTGTTGGTCGAGGTGTAGTCCCCGATGTACACGTGCTGGGGGTGCCCCACGGTGATCGCGGAGCCGGCTATGTCATTGGTGACGTTGCCGATCAGCTGCGAGTCGGTCACGTCGTTGACCATGTTGATTCCGTCGGCGCCCGTGTGCTGCACCGTGTTGCCCCGCAGGGTGATGCCGTCGGCGTTCTCGATCTGGATGATGCCCGGCGGCAGGTCGACGTTGCGGTAGGTGTACGCGTGGAAGTTCTTCTTCGCGTACACGGTCGAGATGGTGTTGCCCTGCGTCGACTGCCGGAAGACGGAGCCCGCGACTTCGACCAGGTTCCAGTCGGAGTGCTCGACCGTGAGCCCGGAGAACGTGATGTTCCGCGCGTGGTCGGTCCTCGACGTGCCGGCGATCTTGAGGAGGGTGGACACGTTGTTCGGCGCGGAGACCTCCGCCGTGGTCATGTCCTCGGAGCCGGACTTGTAGTAGTACACCGTGTGGGTGGTCTTGTTGAAGTAGAACTCACCCGGCTTGTCCAGGAACTCGTACGCGTTCATGAACGTATGACTGCCGCCGGCTTTGAACGGGCCGTACGGCGGTGCCTGGGCGATGGCCGCACCCGGCTGCTGGAACTGGGCCACGCGGTTGGCGCCGTCCGAGCTCGTGGTGATCTGACGGACGCCCACGATGGCCGTGGTCCAGGTCGTGGCCGACTTGATCTCGACGTCGTCCTGATTGGCGGCGACGGCGGGCAGGTCGGAGAGGCTGTACTTGGCCCCGTCGCAGTGCGAACCCGACTCCCAGGCCCACGGGGCCTGGCCGGCCGTGACGGAGTAGGTCCCCTGGCATCCGGCCGAGTCGATCGTCTTCGAGGCCATCTGGGCGCGCTTGCCGTCGATGTAGAGCGCGCGGAGCTTGTCGTCGCGGTCCAGCGACGCCTTCCAGATGTTCCCGCTGTGCTGGGTCCAGCCGGTCACCGGGACGCCACCGTTCAGCACCGGCTTCTCGTCCTGGTAGGCGGCGTACACGACACGGTGGCCGTTCGTCCCGGAGTCGGCCGACGTGAAGGCGATCGTGCTGCTCACCGGGTAGGTGCCGCCGCGGAGATAGACGTTGATGTCCCCGGTCATGTTGTCGTTGACCGTGCGCACGACGTCCCGCGCGTGCTGCAGGGTCTTGAACGGCGCGGTGATCGTCCCGGCGTTGGCGTCGTTACCGTTGGGGGCGACGTAGTAGGTCGCCTGGGTCGCGGCCGAGGCCGGGGTCGGCGTCGTGAGGGATGCCAGCAACACCGCGGAGAGAGCCGTCGCCAGCGCTGCTGACACGGTGCGGGTGGTGGAGGTGACGGTCTTCATCGTCTTCCCCCCCCTGCTGGTGCGGACGGTCGGGAAAGCGTTCATGTGGCGGCTCCGGGGGTGTTGTCAGTGCGGTTGACGTGGATCTTCAGCGTGCGGCCCTTGAGCGTCCCGAGGGCTCAGGAGCGTCGGTGAGCGGCACAACCTCGTGGCTCGGGGGTGACTTGGTGCCGGACAGCACGGAGTCGAGGCCGGCGTTCATCGGCCGAGCCATCCGCCGTCGACGGGCAGGACGACGCCGTGCATGTAGGCGGCGGCGCCCGAGGCCGGGAACACCGTGGCCCCCGCCAGATCGTCCGCGTCGCCCCAGCGGCCGGCCGGGATGCGGTCCAGGATCGCCTTGCTGCGCACCGGGTCGTCCCGCAGCGCCTGGGTGTTGTCAGTGGCGATGTAACCGGGCGCGATGGCGTTGACGTTCACCCCGTGCGGGGCCCACTCGTTGGCCAGGGCCTTGGTCAGACCGGCGACGCCGTGCTTGGCGGCGGTGTAGCCGGGCACAGTGATGCCGCCCTGGAAGCTGAGCAGCGACGCCGTGAAGATGACCTTGCCCTGGCCGCGGGAGACCATCGCCCCACCGACCGCCCGGGTCACAGCGAACTGCGCGCTCAGGTTGACCTGCAGTACCAACTCCCAGTCCGCGTCAGTGTGTTCGGTAGCCGGGGCGCGGCGGATCGTGCCCGCGTTGTTGACCAGGATGTCCACCGGCCGCTCGCGCCCGGCGAGGTCCGCGCCCAGAGCCCGTACGGCTTCCGGGTCGGCGAAGTCGGTGCGGATCGCCTCGAACGTGCGGCCCGCGGCGAGGACATCCTTCTCCACGTCGCTGCCGGATTCCTCCAGCGAGGCGCTGACGCCGACGACGTCCGCGCCGGCCTCGGCCAGCGCGCGGGCCATGGCCCGTCCAATCCCGCGCCGGGCCCCGGTGACGACGGCGAGCTTCCCGGTGAGGTCGAAGGCGTTCATACGGCCACTCCCTGGGCGTCGTCGGTGCAGTCCACGAGAATCTTCATCACGTCGCCGCCGCCTTCCAGGGCCTCGAAGGCGGCAGGTGCCTGGGTGAGGGGGACGACCTTGCTGATCAGCCGCTCGGCCGGAATCGTGCCGTCGGCGACCAGGGCGACCAGGGCGACCAGGGCGACCGCCTCTCGAAGTCGGTCCGGTCGTACAAGCGGGCGCCGATGAGGGTGAGTTCGCGCCAGAAGAAGCGGTGCAGGTTGACCTCGCGGGGGCGGGGGTGGATGGCGACGAGGCACAGCCGGCCGCGCACACCCAGCACGTCGACCGCCGTGTTCACGCCGCCCGCCGCGCCGGACACCTCGAACGCGACGTCCGCGCCCGCGTCACCGGTCCACTGGCCGACCAGCGCCGGCACGTCGTCGTCGGCCGGGTTCCAGGTCGTCAGCCCCAACTCCTCGGCGAGCAGCCGACGGTGGGCGCTCAGCTCCACCACCCGGACCTCGGCGCCCGCGGCCCGCGCCACCAGCGCGATGAGGATGCCGACAGGGCCGCCGCCGACCACCACGACCTTCTCACCGTCGCGCACCGCGGCCCGGCCCGCGTCGTGCACGGCCACCGCCGTCGGCTCGACGAGCGCGGCCCGGTCCAGGGGATCGAGTCGGGCAGCCGGATGGGTGTCGAGGCGGGCACGGTCCAGCGCTGCTGCATCGCGCCCGGCGAGTCGATGCCGATGAAGTCCAGGTGCTGGCACACGTGTTGGTGGCCGGCGCGGCAGGCCGGGCAGGTGTCGTCCCAGCGCAGCGGCATCACGGTCA
Source organism: Streptomyces ossamyceticus (assembly GCF_001418475.1). Taxonomy (GTDB): domain Bacteria; phylum Actinomycetota; class Actinomycetes; order Streptomycetales; family Streptomycetaceae; genus Streptomyces; species Streptomyces ossamyceticus. The sequence continues at coordinate 27,024 of NZ_LIQX01000429.1, forward strand.
CCGCGTCACCGGGCGCCCAGCCCTCGACGCCCTCTCCGACGCGCACCACGCGGCCGGACATCTCGTGTCCCAGGACGGTGGGCGCGGCGACCCGGGCGTCCATGTCGCCGTGGAAGATGTGCAGATCGGTGCCGCAGATACCGACATAGGCGGGGGCCAGCTGCACCTCACCGGGGCCGGGCGGCCCGGTGTCCGCGGGAGCCGTGTCCAGGGTGCGGGCGGCTGTGTAGCGGACGGCGAGTGTCATCGTGTTCTCCAGGGTTCGTCCAGCACGAGGGGCGACGGTCAGCTGCGGGCGGGGAGGCGGTAGAAGGCGGTCGCGGTGCCGGCGAGGAGCGCGTGGATCTCGGTGGCGGAACAGCCGTCGAGCAGTTCGTCCATGGTGGCGGCCCAGCGGTTCCAGCCGCCCGCGAGGTTCGCGAGCGGCCAGTCGGAGCCGAACATCAGGCGGTCGGGGCCGAAGGACGACAGCAGTACGTCCCACACCGGGCGGATGTCGGCGATGGTCCATTTCTCGTGGTCGGCCTCGGTGATCAGCCCCGACACCTTGCAGAGCACGTGCGGGTGCGCGGCCAGCAGACGGATCTGGCGTGCCCAGTCGGCCAGGTCGCCGTCGGCGATCGGCGGCTTGCCCGCGTGGTCGAGTACCTGGGGCAGGCCGGGGAAGCGTTCCGCCAGCCGGATCGCCTGATCGAGCTGGTGGCTGCGGACGAGCACGTCGTAGCAGAGCCCGCGGTCCCGGGCCGCCGCCAACCCCCGCTCGACATCGGGGCGTTGCAGCCACCCCGGGTCCGTCTCGCCCTGGACGAGATGACGCAGGGACCGCAGATACGTCCCGCCCGGCCCGGCGAGCAGCCCGTCGAGCAGATCGCTGATCGCCGGGGACGTCAGGTCGGCCCAGCCGACGACGGCTCCGATCAGCGGCTCCCGCTCCGCGAGCGCAAGCAGGTCCTCCGTCTCGGGCACGTCCGGCATGCACTGCACGGCCACCGTGCTGTGCAGCCGGCGGCCCGCGACGGTCCGGGTGGCGGTGGTCCGCAGGTCGTCGGGGGTGAAGGTGCGGCGGATCG
>NZ_LIQX01000043.1 GCF_001418475.1 Streptomyces ossamyceticus
TCGAGCACAGCACGGTCGGCGCGCTGGTGAACCACCTGCGACCCTCCGCCCCGCCACCGCCGACCGTGCTGTGCTCGAAGAAGACCATCGGGTCGACCTCGAAGCCGTCGGCGGACAGGGACGCCGCCAGTTCGACCGCCATCATGGAGTCGAGGCCCAGTTCCAGCAGATCGTCCTCGGGCGCCACGGCGTCGACGTGCAGCACGTTCTTCACAGCCGTGGTCAGCGACAGCCACAGTCCGCTTTCCGGTGTCACAACGGTCATGGGTTCTTCCTTCGCGTGGGCGGCGGCGCACAGGACGTAGTGCGCGGGAGGACGGCCGAGGACGGTGCGCAGCAGGGCGACACCGCTGTCCGCCGTGAGGACCGGTACGCCGTGCGCGGCGGCCTTCGGGGCGATGCCCTCGCCCATGCCGACGCTCCACAGGCCCCAGCCGAGGCTGAACCACGGGGCCCCGTCGGCGCGTCGGCGGGCGGCGTAGCCGTCGAGGTAGGCGTTGGCCGTGGCGTAGGCGCTCTGTCCGAGGTTGGCGCGGACAGAGGCGACGGACGAGAAGAGGGCGACGAAGTCGGGGGTGCCGCTCGCGGCGATCAGGTCGTCGATCGCGTGCACCCCGCCGACCTTCGGGCCGAGGACGTCCGTGACCTGCTCGGGTGTCAGGGTGCGGGCCAGGCCGTCGCGCAGCACTCCCGCCGCGTGGAACACGCCGTCGAAGCGTTCGGCGCCGTCGAGTGCCTTCGGCAGCGTACGGACGTCGGCGGCGAGGGTGTGCAGGTCGCAGCGGGTGCCCAGCCGGTCGAGCCGTGCCCGTGTCTCCCCCGCGCCCGGGACCGTGCGGCCCACGAGGGTCAGATGGGCGCAGCCCTCGGCCGCGAGGAACTCCGCGATCCGCAGACCGATGCCGCCCATTCCCCCGGTGATGAGGAAGCGACCGTCGCGGAAGCGGGGAGCGGGCGCCGACGCGTCGGCGCCGCTCGGCGGCAGCGGGGCGGGCCCGGCCGGTTCCAGCGTCGGCCGGTACCAGCCGGAGGGGCGGCGGGCGAGTTCCTGCTCGGCGTACCCGAGGAGGTCCGTCGGCGTGTTCGCCGTCGTGAGGTCGGCGCCGGGCTCCAGGTCCACCAGGCGCACCTCGGTGCGGGGGTGTTCCACCCGCAGGGTGCGGCCGAGCCCCCACAGGGAGGTCATGAAGGGGTCGACGGTCTCCTCCCCCGTCACCCGGTGGGCGCCGCCGGTGACGATGAGCAGGTCCGGCATTGGCGGACGGGCCGCCAGCCGCCGTACCAGGGCGAAGACCCCCCGCAGGGCTTCGCCCACCCGGTCCTCGTCCGTCAGTCCGCGCGGCGCCTCGTAGAGCACCGCGCCCACGGGCGTCCCGTCGAGCACCTCGTCCAGGCGTTCCGGTGTCAGCTCCTTTGGAGTCATGTGGATGACGGGCGGTCCGTCCGGCGCCGGTGTCCGCCGCTGCGAGACCAGTAGCAGGGGGCCTCGGCGCTCCCGTGGCGTGCGGGTGGGGCGGACCTCCCGCCAGACCGGGGTCTCGATCGAACCGGCGGCGGAAGGGGTTCGCTCCTCCGCCGCCCCGCAGGTCGGGGCTCCCACCGTGGGCGACTTGAGGGTGATGCGCTCCAGTTCGAGCAGCACCTCGCCCTGCTGGCTGCAGACGGTGGCCCGTCCCCGTACGGCACCGGCGCGGGCGCCGGCCGTCGCGTCCCGTTCGACGAGGGCGAGGACCGTGCCCGAGAAGGGCCGGCGGGCCACGAGCCGGCCCACGTACCACGGCAGGCACGCCCCGGCCGTTCCGTCGTCGAGCATGCCGAGGGCCTGGAAGACGCCGTCGAGCAGCGGCGGCGGCACGAACCGGGCCGTGTGCAGGTCGTCGTCGGCGCGCAGCACCACCAGCATGCGGTCCGGTCCCCGGTACGCGGAGCGGATCGCCCGGTAGGCGGGCCCGTACGTGATGCCGCTGGTCTGCCGCCACGCCTCGATGTCCGTCAGCGGGACGGGCCGGGTGCAGCCCGCCCGCAGTCCTCCCACGTCGACGTAGCGCGGCGGCGGCATCGGCACGCCGCGGGCGCGCGCCGAGCCGTGCTCGACGGGCGCGCCGCCCGCGTCGTCACCGGCGGAGAGGACCGAGCACCGCCCGTCGTCGGCCGTGGTCACCCGTAGGTCGACGCCGGGCCCGGTCACCCGCAGCGGCGCGCGGAAGGTGAGGTTGTCCAGCGTCCACACGCGGTCGGGCCGTCGGGTGTCGCAGGCGGTCAGGACGGCGTCCGTCTGGAGGGCGGCCGGCACGACCGGTGTGTCACCGATGCGGTGGTCGCGGACCAGCGGATCGGTGACGCCGAGGTGGACCCGGAAGCCGCTCATGTGCGGAGGTCGAACCGCTCGGTGGCCTTCACCAGGCCGTTCACCTGGATGTCCACGGTGTGCTCGCCTGCGTAGTAGCGGCGGGTCTGGACCTCCTTGACGGGGTGGGACTTGCGTACGGTCCGCCGCTCCCCCGCGGCGAGTCGGAGCGTCGTCAGTTTGAAGACCTTGGGGATGCTGCGGCCGTTCTTGCGTACGTGGTGGACGACGTAGTCGACGGTCACGCTGTGCGGCCGGTCGTCGCCGTTCTCCACGGTGAAGTCGATGAGGAGGGTGTCCCCGACGGTGACCGCGCGGGGCGTGACACGCAGGGCGGACACCTGGACGAGTTCGCCGCCCGTCGCCCCGAGGATGGCCAGGGCCTGCTGGTCGCCCTTCTTCACCAGGGTGCGCAGGGCGTGCTTCACGGTCCAGTCGGTCTCGGGGGTGGGGCTCTCCTCAAGCCAGCGCAGCGCGGTGGCGAGCGCGAGGTCGGGGGTGTCCTTGGAGATGTCGTTGAGGTTGTTGGCGACGGATTTGCGCACGTACTCGGAGGGGTCGCTGCGCAGGGGTTCGAGGATCTCCAGGACGGGCCGCGGGTCCTTCACGAAGACGTCGAGGGTGCGCGCCCACGGCAGGCGCGGCCGGACGCCCTCGCTGGCGAGACGCCGCACGTTGTGGCTGGGGCTGTGGGCCCACTCCGCGACCCGCTTCATCGTCAGCTCGTAGTGGTCCTCGACGAAGGGCCTGATGGCGTACTCACCGGTGTGGCGCCGGGTGATCTCCTCGATGGCGTCCAGGGACGCCTCGGGGTGGTCCCGGCCGTACTCCTCCACGAACCTCGCCACCGGCATCAGGAACCAGCTGGTGTTGAACATGCCCTCGCCCTCGGCGAGTTCGTCACCGAGGATCGACAGGAGCACCGCCACGGCCGTGGGGTAGTCCTCCGGGAGCCGGCTGCGCAGGCCCTCGGTGAGGACGAGGACGCGGTCCTTCAGCTCCTTGCCGGGGATGCGCCGTTCGACCTCGGCGGCGTACCCCTCGACGTCGAAGTCGGGGTGTACGGCGCGGACCTTGCCGCCGATGAGGCGTGCGGCCTCGCCGTTGAAGTGTCGCTTCAGTCCGTATTCGCTAGCCATGGTGCTCGGGCCTCTTCGTCTCGTGCGTGTGATTACTTGGGGTGGTGGTCGTGGGTGTGGGGCCCTGGGCATCGGGCGCGCCGGGGGTGATCCAGAACCGGCGGCGCCTGAACGGGTAGCCGGGGGCGGTGGTGACGCTCTGGCCTTTGCCGTGGTGCAGGCCGGTCCAGTTCAGGTCGGTGCCGGTGTGGTTGTGGTGGGAGGTCAGCGCGGCGTGCAGCTGCGGCTGGTCCGCGCGGCCCCGTTGGAGGGTGGGGATCCACAGGGGGGTGAGGTCCGGGCGCGCCTCGGCGAGCGTGGCGCGGGCGAGGGGGATCAGCTGCGGGTGCGGGCCGATCTCCCAGACGGTGTGGGGGCCGGTCTCGGCGAGCGTGGTGACGGCCCGGCCGAAGCGGACGGTGCGGCGGATGGCCTGGGCCCAGTGCCCGGGATCGGTGGCGGTGACGTCGCTGTGCCAGGTGCCGGTGAGGGCGCTGGCGAAGGGGAGCGCGGGCGGCGCGAGCGGGGTGGCGGCCACGGCGTCCGCGAACGGGGCGAGGGCCGGTTCCATCACCGCGGAGTGGAAGGCGTGGCTGACCGTCAGGGGCTGTACGCGTGAGGAGGTCTGCTCGCGGAAGCGGGCCATCACCTCCGCCGGGCCGCTGACGGTGTGGACGCGGGGCGCGTTGTGGGCGGCTATCTCGATGCCGGGGTAAGCCCGGAGTTCGGCCGTCAGCGCCTCGGCGTCGGTGTGGACGACGGCCATCGTGCCGGTGGCGGGCTGGGCCTGCATCAGCTCGCCGCGGAGCGCGGTCAGCCGCAGCAGGTCGGGCAGGGCGAGGACGCCGGCCGCCCAGGCCGCGGTCAGTTCGCCCAGACTGTGCCCGGCGACCACGTCGGGGCGGACACCGACGGCCCGCAGGAACGTCACCAGGGCGACCTGGACGCCGACGATGCCGATCTGCGCGTACCGCGTCTGGTCCAGGAGGTGCCGCGCGTCGCCGTACAGCAGGTCGAGCAGGGGTACGTCGGTCCAGGGGCGGAGCAGGTCGGCGCACTCGTCGAGGGCTTCCCGGAAGTGCGGTTCGGTCGCCCTGAGGCCCTCGGCCATGCGGGCGTACTGCGAGCCCTGCCCGGTGAAGAGGAAGGCGGTGGTCGTCGCCGTCCGGGTGTGGCGGGTCGTCGGGGCCGCCCCGGAGGCGACCTCGGTGAGCCGGGCGGCCAGTTCGGCGGCGGTGGTGCCGTGGACGGCGGTGCGATACGGGTGAGCGGTGCGTGCGGTGTTGACGGTGCGGGCGAAATCGCCGAGCGGGTCTTCGGAGAGTGGGCTCTCGGTGACGTGGTCCTGGGAGAGCAGGTTGTCGGTGAGGCGGGTCAGACGGCCGGCGTAGGCGCCGGCGAGGTCGCGCAGGGTGGTCTCGTCGGCCGCGCTGACGCGGACGATGTGGCTGTCCTGCGGCACCGGGGTGTGCCCGGTGGGCGGCGGCGGCTCCTCGACGACGACGTGGGCGTTGACGCCGCCCATGCCGAACGCGCTGATCGCGGCCCTCCTCGGGTACCCCTCGCGCGGCCAGGGCCGCGCCCGGTCGGCGAGGTAGAAGGGGGTGTCCTCGAAGCGGATCCGGTCGTTGGGGCGCGTGACGTGCAGGGTCGGCCAGATCACCTCGTGCTCCATCGCGAGGAGGGCCTTCACCAGGCCCGCGAGGCCCGCCGCCGGCTCCAGGTGACCGACGTTGGACTTCAGCGAGCCGATCGCGCAGAACTGGGCGCGGTCGGTGTGCTCACGCCAGGCCCGGGTCAGTCCGTCGATCTCG
>NZ_LIQX01000430.1:0-336 GCF_001418475.1 Streptomyces ossamyceticus
GCCGCCCCGGCCCCGGCGCCCGCCCTGTTCACCTGGGAGTTCGCCACCGACCCCTATCCCGCCTACGCCTGGCTCCGTGAGCACGCGCCCGTGCACCGTACGAAGCTGCCCAGCGGCGTGGAGGCCTGGCTGGTCACCCGGTACGCCGACGCCAAGCAGGCCCTCGCCGACCAGCGTCTGTCCAAGAACCCGGCGCACCACGACGAGCCCGCGCACGCCAAGGGCAAGACAGGGATCCCCGGTGAGCGCAAGGCCGAGTTGATGACGCATCTGCTGAACATCGACCCACCGGACCACACCCGGCTGCGCCGTCTCGTCTCCAAGGCCTTCACGCCG
>NZ_LIQX01000430.1:357-2894 GCF_001418475.1 Streptomyces ossamyceticus
CATCTGCGACCTGCTCGGCGTCCCCCGCGAGGACCAGGACGACTTCCGGGACTGGGCGGGCATGATGATCCGGCACGGCGGCGGCCCGCGCGGCGGGGTCGCGAGGTCGGTGAAGAAGATGCGCGGCTATCTCGCGGACCTCATCCACCGCAAGCGCGAGGCGCTGCCCACCGAACCCGGCCCCGGCGAAGACCTCATCTCCGGTCTCATCCGTGCCTCGGACCACGGTGAGCACCTCACCGAGAANNCCCTGCTCACCCACCCCGAGCAGCGCGCCCGCCTCCAGACCTCCCTCGCCGCGGGCGAGACGGCCCTGCTGGAGACCGGCGTCGAGGAACTCCTCCGCTACGACGGCCCCGTGGAGCTGGCCACCTGGCGGTTCGCCACGCAGCCGCTCACCGTCGGCGGGCAGGACATCGCCCCAGGCGACCCGGTGCTGGTAGTCCTCGCGGCAGCCGACCGTGACCCGGCCCGCTTCGCCGACCCCGACACGCTCGACCTGTCCCGCCGTGACAACCAGCACCTCGGCTACGGCCACGGCATCCACTACTGCCTGGGCGCGCCCCTCGCCCGCCTGGAGGGACAGACCGCGCTGGCGACGCTCCTCACCCGGCTGCCCGATCTGCGGCTCGCCGCCGACCCGGCCGACCTGCGCTGGCGCGGCGGGCTCATCATGCGCGGACTGCGCACCCTTCCCGTCGAGTTCACACCGCGTCAGGGCTGATGAACGGCCCGTACCCCTATCAGGAACAGCGACCGAAGGTGACACACCCTCAAGTTCGTGATCTTCACGTGATCTCCGCTGCATTAACTTGTGACAACTGATCGTCTACGGATACGTTCACACGTCAGTGCGAAGGGTCGTCACATCCCTTGCACAGATCTCTGCTGTCGCGTGAAAGGCAACCGCATGCTCTCCGGGAACGGTCGTCACCGTCGCCCCCGTCAGGCTCCGGCACTCCTCGTCGCGGCCGGAGTGACAGGCTCCGCCATCGCCATCCCGCTCCTCGGCGCCACCGGCGCCAGTGCGGCCAGCGGAACCACCTGGGACCAGGTGGCGGAGTGCGAGAGCGGCGGCTCCTGGAGCGCCGACACCGGGAACGGGCGCTACGGCGGCCTCCAGATCTCCCAGGCCGACTGGGAGAACCACGGCGGCCTCGCCTATGCGACCAGCCCCGACCAGGCCAGCCGTTCGCAGCAAATCGCGGTCGCCGAGAGAATCCTCGACGACCAGGGTGTGGGCGCCTGGTCGACCTGTGGACTCCTCCACAACCTCGACGGCGACTCCGCCTCGGCCGACGTGGACACCGGGGTGGCGGGGGATTCATCCAGTTCGGGTAATTCCTCTGATTCCTCCGATTCATCCAGTTCGTCCGGCAACTCCACCAAGTCCAGCGGCTCATCGGATTCCGGTGAATCACCGGAATCGTCCGGTTCGTCGGATTCGTCCTCCCGTGTGCCCGAGGGCTCCACCAAGGCAGACACGGGCGCGGGCGACTCCTCCGAGTCCTCGGACTCCGACCGTGCCGATGGTTCGCAGGAATCCGACAGCTCGGCCGAGGCTGACGCCAAGGACGGCGACTCGGGTAACTCCGCGTCCGGCGACACCCCTTCCATCAGCGACGATGCCGACACCGGCACCGGTCGCCACCGTGGCGCCAGCGCCGAGGAGGGCGTCCACACCGACGCGGCCGACTCCCGCGGCGACGCCTCCACCGGCCGGCACGCCTCCCGCGGCGGCGACGCCTCCCGCGAAGCCGTCGACGGCTCGTACACCGTCCGCCCCGGGGACAACCTGACGGCCATCGCCGACTCCCTTGAGCTGGGCGGCGGGTGGCGGGAGCTGTATGCCGAAAACGAGGGCACGGTCGGAACCGACCCGGACCTCATCCTTCCCGGTCAGACCCTGGAAGTCGATGCCGAAACGGGCGAAAAGTAGCGACAGTTCGGGTCATGATTCACCCCTAAATGCCCGTTTTGATCTCGGTGGGAGATGAATCACAGACCCCCTGATCGTCTTTGAAATTCGGCGAATCACGTGTTTACGGTCGTGACCGCTCGCCACAGCGGGCCCTTGCGGTCGTCACGCCGAATCCTGCCGACGACCGCTCGGAACAGTCGACGCGTCAAGCGCCGTAGGCAGGAGCGGGGGACCCAAGGTTTGCGCCGGGTCCGGCGGTTGAGGCCCTTCGGGGTCACACCGCCGGCACCGGCTCGGGGTGAAGCCGCATCACGTGAGCCGGAAGGCGAGCGGGTGCGGCCGGGCAACTCAACCGGCCCGAACCCGACAGCTCACCTCGTAGGCGTCGGTGAGGGGATCACTCCATGCTGTTTTCCAGCAAGGGCAAGCACCGCCGTCCGTCCAAGACCGCCCGCGCCATCGCCGTCGCCGGTGTCGCCGGTGCCGCCGCGATCGCCGCCCCGCTCATGGCGGCCGGCAGCGCCTCCGCCGCCACCGAGTCCGAGTGGGACGCCGTCGCCCAGTGCGAGTCCGGCGGCGACTGGTCCATCAACACCGGCAACGGCTACTACGGCGG
>NZ_LIQX01000430.1:2933-3419 GCF_001418475.1 Streptomyces ossamyceticus
GTGCCGCCGCCTCCTCCGGCAACTCCGGCTCGGACTCCTCCTCTTCCTCGTCCTCTTCCTCCTCGCAGGAGAGCACCCAGGAGACCCGCGCCTCGCGTTCCTCCGAGCGCGCCACCGTCGAGACCCCGACCGGCAAGAAGGTCAAGAAGGGCGACGGCGAGTACAAGGTCGTCAGCGGTGACACGCTCAGCGGCATCGCCGCGAAGAAGGACGTCAAGGGTGGCTGGGAGAAGCTCTTCGAGCTGAACAAGGACATCATCGACGACGCCGACTTCATCTACCCCGGCCAGCAGCTCCACCTGAGCTGACGGCCGGTTCCGGACGGTCGCCGCGGCCGGACCCCTGAGGTCCGCCGCGGCCGGGCCGGCACCGCGGTTCGGCCGGGCCGAAAAAAGGCCGCTCCCCGGCTGAACCCGGGTCCGCTCACAGCCGTGTCCTCCTGAGTGAAGACCTCGTGAGGGCCGTCCCCCGTCCCCACGGGCTCCC
>NZ_LIQX01000431.1 GCF_001418475.1 Streptomyces ossamyceticus
GCGTGCGGCTCGCCGCGCCGCACCTCCTCGAACGTGCAGATCGAGGACATGCGGCGCGGCGAGCCGCACGCACTCCAGGACGGTCCGCTCCTCCACGCAGTGGGCGTGCCCCACATCGAGGGTGATCCCGAACAGCTCGTGCCCGCCGACGAGTTCGGCCAGTTCGAGGCATCGCTCGACGGTGTCGACGAACATGTACGGCTCCGGCTCGAAGGCCAGGGAGACGCCGTACTCCTCTGCCGTCTCCAGGACGGTCTCCACGCCCGCGGCGAGCCGCTTCCAGGCGTCCCCCGCCTGGAGTCCATCGTGCGGTGCGGGGCCGCTGCACAGATGGACGGTGGGCGAGCCCAGGTCGGCGGCCACGCGTACGGCGCGCCGCAGCAGGTCGATCCGGTGTTCCGCCGCGTCGGACATCAGGGTCGGCCGGTGCTTGCCCCAGGGGTCGAGGAGGTAGGGCGCCCCGGTCTCCAGGGTCACGTCGAGGTCGTGCCGGTCGAGGTCCCGGGCGATCTCGGCGACGCGTCGGGGCAGGTCGGGGGCGTACGGGTCGAGGTGCCCGTGGTCGAGGGTGAGGGCGACCCCGTCGTAGCCGAGGTCGGCGAGGACGGTGAGGACGTCGCCTAAGCGGTGGTTGGTGAAGCCATTGGTGCCGTAACCGAATCGGGGGGGGGTGGGGGGCACGGTCATGCCGGCGTTCCTCCTGCGGAGGTCTGTGCTGGTCGAGGGGGTGGTTCAGTTCAGGTGGGGGAGACACGCCGGGCGAGCCGCCGGGCCAGGGGGTGGGCGACGCCGAGGGCGGCCGCCACGGCCGTGGCGCCGCTGCGCGCGGTCAGCGCCGTCTGGAGTGGCAGGAACCCGAGGATCCCGGCCCCGACGGCCCGCCGCACGTTCTCGCCCGACGGCTCCCGTACCGCGCGGATCTGGGCCGTGCCGTAGGTGCCGAGGTAGGCGAGGGCTCCCGCGCCGACGACGGCGGCCCGGGTGACGGCCGACCGAGTGGTGGGATGGCTGCCGGGGTACCGCCGGACGGCGGACCCGGCCGTGCGCCCCGGGGACGGCTCCGCCGTGCCGGCCCGCGCGGAGGCGATCGCCGTGCGGACGGCGGGCAGCGCCGCCGCGAGGGCGGTGGTCGTGGCGGCGGCGAGGGTCGAGGCGGGCACCCGGGCGGGGGCGCCGGAGATCTCGTGGCGGCTGAGGGCGGACAGCGTGTACGTGTGGGCGCCGACGAGCGCGGCCGGTGCGGCGCCGCGCAGCAGAGCCCGGCCGGTTCCGCCCGGGCGGGCGGCGGCCAGCGCGCCGGCAAGGACGTCCAGGGTCCGGGCCGAGGCCATGGCGGCCGCTCCCGCGGGGGTGGACTTCAGCTTCAGGTCATAGGCCCAGATCACGCCGGTCAGCGGCAGCGCTGCCAGCACGCTGCGGCGACCGCCGGAGGCGGCGGCGAGCCCCAGGCCCGCGGCGGTGAGCGCACCGGCGACGGCGAGGGCGGTACTGCGGGGGACGCGGCCCGAGGGGACGGGCCGCTCGGGGCGTTCGACGGCGTCGATCGTGGCGTCGGCATAGTCGTTGAGAGCCATGCCGGCCCAGTAGAGGCAGACGGATGACCCCATGACTCCCAGCGTCGGCGCGCCGAGCGGGCGCCCAGCCGCTGCGGCCCCCGCCAGGATGTCACCCGGCACGCTCAACGCGGCCGGTGCACGTACGAGTTGAGCGAGATCCGCGAGGCGCACGGCTGGCCGCGTGCCGGAGCGGACATCCCATCTCCGATCTTTCATGGCGGCAACCTACCCCTGCCGCTCGGACATTCATGTGGAGAAAGCGTGAAGACCTTTGTCGTTTCGTGACTTGATATTGCCTACTGGTGCACGCCTCTGTGTGCTATCGGTCGTCAGAGTTCCTGACGCAGTCTCCGCCACACCGCCTTGGCCGCGTTGTGCCCCGACATCCCGTGCACTCCGGGGCCGGGCGGGGTGGCCGACGAGCAGATGAACACGGCCGGATGCGGGGTGCGGTACGGCCGGAGCGTGAGCTTGGGACGGAGCAGCAGCTGCAGGCCGGAGGCGGCGCCGCAGGCGATGTCACCGCCGACGTAGTTGGCGTTGTGCGCGGCGAGTTCGGCCGGGCCGGCGGTGGCGCGGGCGAGGACAAGGTCGCGGAACCCCGGTGCGAAGCGCTCCAGTTGGCGCTCCACGGCGTCGGTCAAGTCTCCGGTCCAGCCGTTCGGCACATGGCCGTACGCCCAGAAGACGTGCTTGCCCTCGGGGGCACGGGTGCGGTCGACGAGGCTGGGCTGCACGGTGATCAGGAACGGCCGGTCGGGGGCGTGGCCGTGCCGGGAAGCGGCGTCCAGGGCGGTGCTGATCTCCGCCTTGCTCGCCCCGACCTGGACCGTGCCCGCGGCGCGCGCCTCCTCGGCGGTCCAGGGCACGGGGCCGTCCAGCGCGTAGTCGACCTTGAAGACGCTCGCGCCGTACCGGTACGACTCGTAGAAGCCTCCGAAGCCGGCGATCCGGGCCAGGGCGGTGGGCGAGGTGTCGAAGACGTAGGCGCGCGCCGGCGGCAGATCGTCGAGCCGCTTGACCTCGTAGTCGGTGTGGACGGTGCCGCCGAGGTCCTTGAGATAGGCGGTGAGCGCGTCGGAGACGGCCTGGGAGCCGCCGCGGGCGACGGGCCAGCCGGCGGCGTGCGCGGCCAGCGCGAAGACCAGGCCCACGGCGCCGGTGGCGAGGCCGCCGAGCGGAGCGATGACATGCGCGACCAGCCCGGAGAACAGCGCCTTCGCCTTCTCGTCCTTGAAGCGGCGCATCAGCCAGGTGGAGGGGGGCAGTCCGGCGAGGCCGAAGCGGGCGAGGGTGACCGGGTCGCGGGGCAGCGCCGACAGCGGCAGCGACATGAAGTCCCGCACCAGGGTGTCCCACTTCGGCAGGAACGGCTCGATCAGTCTGCGGTACGCGCCCGCGTCCCGCGGCCCGAACGAGGCGGCCGTCTCCCCCACCGAGCGGGACAGCACCGCCGCCGAGCCGTCCAGGAACGGGTGCGCCATGGGCAGCTCGGCGTGCAGCCACTCCAGGCCGTAGCGGGCGAGCGGCATCCCGTTGAACGCGGGCGAGTTGACGCCCAGGGGGTGGGCCGCCGAGCAGGGGTCGTGCCGGAAGCCGGGCAGGGTCAGCTCGGCGGTGCGGGCACCGCCGCCGACCGTGTCCTTCGCTTCGAACACCGCCACGGAGAAGCCGCGGCGGGCCAGCTCCACGGCAGCCGTCAGGCCGTTCGGCCCCGCCCCCACCACCACCGCGTCGAGCATCGCCGGCACGTTCGGACCCCTTCGTCAGCCGATGGTCATCGAGCGCCGCGAACGGGTTTCCGCCCGGCGGCGAACCTGCGCTCAGGATATGCCCGCCCACCGACAGCCACGGCATGGGTAGGCTGCGCCGCATGACGCGCCGGTTCCGCCGCACCGACCCCGAGCAGGATCTCCAGCACTGGTTCGAGGTGGGGGACGACGGGCGGGTACTGCGGCAGGCGACCTTCGACAGCAGGCGGGAACTGCCCCCGCTGCCCGAATGGCTCACGAAGCGCCCGGACGAGACGACCGGCGCCGCGTCGGTCGCCGCTTCTCGGGCGTACCTGACCGCGACACGCGAGGAACACGGCCCGCTCGCCGGTCAGCTCTACGAGGCCGTGTACGGCGTCCTCGACGAGGGGCCCGTCGAGGAGCCGCCGGAGGCGGTGCCCGTCACGGAGGAGGCGTTCGAGCAGGCGTGGAGGACCGCCCTACGGGACCGGCACTTCAGCCGTTACGACACGGGGCCGCTCCCCCAGGGCGCCCGGCTCACGGGCACGGTGTCCGCACTGCCCTGGGGGCCGGGGCTGACCGGCATGGTCGTGGACATCGGGCAGCCCGTGGGAGCCTTCGTGGATGTGCTCCACCTCCCCCGGGAGTCCGAGGACTGGCCTGCGGTCGGCACCGTGACCGAGTTCGAGGTCGTCACCATCCGCTTCTACCTGGAACCCGGCACATGCCCGGGACTGCAGCTCAGGCTCCGGCCGACAGCAACCCCCGCACCCGGCGAGCCGTGGCCGCGTCCCGCGCCGCGGTGAACGGCAGGGTGTTGCCGCCGGTTATCCGGAAGGGCTCGTCCGCGAGCGTCAGATGGGCGCCGCCGGACTCCTCGACGAGGAGGAGGCCCGCCGCGTGGTCCCAGGCCGCCTCCCAGGAGAACGCGACCGCGTCCAACCGCCCTCGGGCGATGGCGAGATACTCCAGCCCCGCCGACCCGCACGGGCGTGGGGCGACGCCCTCCGTCCACAGGCCGAGCAGCGCCGCCTTCTGCTCCTCCGTGGTGTAGTCCGGGTGGGAGGTGGCCACGTCGAGGTCACGGCCGGGCTCGGGAGAACCGGCGTGCAGCCGCTCGCCGTCCAGCGTGGCCCCCCGGCCCCGAATCGCCACGGCGAGCCGGTCGAGCGCGGGCGCGTACGTCCAGGAGGCGCGCACCACGCCGTCCAGGGCGAGGGCGACGAGCGTGCAGAAGCCGGGCTCGCCGCGCACGAACTGCCGGGTGCCGTCGACCGGGTCGACGATCCAGACCGGCGCGTCGCCGTGGATCGCCTCGTAGGACGCGGGGTTGGCGTGGACCGTCTCCTCGCCGACCACGACGGAGCCGGGCAGCAGCGCGGGCAGCGCCTCCGTGAGGTACAGCTCGGCCTTGCGGTCGGCGTCGGTGACGAGGTCGTGGGGGCCGTTCTTCTGGTCGACCTCGTGCTCGGCGAGCTGCCGCCAGCGCGGCATGATCTCGGCGGCCGCCGCCTTGCGGATCGCTTCTTCGACGTCGGAGGCGTGCCGGGCGAGAAACTCGTCGATGGTTTCGCTGTCTTCGATCATGCCTCCATCACAGCACGCACCACTGACAATCCCCACCGGGAGGGTGCACTCCGCATGGAATCACCATGAACAGCGGGTCCGCCGCGGCAGGGCGGCGGCTCCCGCTCAGCGTCCGACCGCGTACCCCTGCATGCCCCGTGGGTTGGCCGCCGCCGAGAGCACTCCGGTCGCGGGGTCGCGCGCGACCGCGCAGAGGCGGCCCTCGGACCAGGGGTCGCCGACGGTGACGTCATGGCCGCGGCGGCGGAGTTCCGCGACGACCTCCGCGGGCATGCGGGACTCGACGGTGACGCTGCCGGGGCGCATGCCGCGCGGGAAGAAGGAGCCGGGGAAGCCGTCGTTGTGCCAGTTCGGGGCGTCGATGGCGCCCTGGAGGTCGAGGCCGCCCCGGACCGGTGGGCTGAGGGCGACGCCGAGAAAGAAGTGGAGCTGCCACTGGTCCTGCTGGTCTCCGCCGGGCGTGCCGAACGCCATCACGGGCACCCCGTCGCGCAGCGCCAGCGACGGGGTGAGTGTGGTGCGGGGCCGGCGGCCGGGGGTGAGCGAGTTCGGCAGTCCCTCGTCCAGCCAGGTCATCTGAAGCCGGGTGCCGAGCGGGAAACCCAGCTCGGGCACGACGGGGTTGGACTGGAGCCACCCTCCGCTGGGCGTGGCCGCGACCATGTTGCCCCAGCGGTCGACGACGTCCAGGTGGCAGGTGTCGCCCCGCGTGCTCCCGTCCGCCCCGACCTCGGGCTCCCCCGGCACCCGGGAAAGGAGGCTCTTGGCGACGGTGGGCTCGCCGATGCCCGCGCGGGCTCCGCCGACCGTGGGCTCCCCGACCCCCATGGGGCTGAAACCTGGCGGGTCGGTGGCCACCACGCGCGCGTGGGCGCTCAGACGGGGGGTGCGCCCTCCGGGGCTGCCGGGCCGCAGATCGTAGGAGGCCGTGTCGCCGACGAGGGCCCGCCGCTCGGCGTTGTACGCGTCGGACAGCAGCTCGGTCAGCGGCACCGGCGCCGCGTCGCCGTACCAGGCCTCGCGGTCCGCCATGGCGAGCTTGCAGCCCTCGATCAGCAGGTGCACGTAGTCGGCCGACCCGTGCGCGGGCAGTTCGTCCGGCAGCAGGGCGAGTTGTTGGAGGAGGACCGGGCCCTGGCTCCAGGGGCGGGCCTTGCACAGGGTCCAGCCGTTCCAGTCGTAGGTCGCCGGGGGCTCGTAGGAGGCGGACCAGGTGGCCAGGTCGGCCGCCGTGAGCGTGCCGGTGTGCCGTTCGCCGCTGGTGTCCAGGGTGGGCCGCCCGGCCTGCCGGACCAGGGCCTCGGCGACGAAGCCCGAGCGCCACACCTCCCGGGCCGCCTCGATGCGGGCCTCGCGGTCGCCCGCCCCCTCGACCTCGGCGAGCAGCCGCCGCCAGGTCGCGGCCAGGGCGGGGTTGCGGAACAGCTCGCCGGGGCGGGGCGCCCGTCCGCCGGGCAGGTAGACCTCCGCCGACGACACCCACTCCTTCTCGAAGAGGTCGCGCACCGACTCGACGGTCGCGCCGACGTTCTCCACGGGCGCGTGCCCGTCCTCCGCGTAGCCGATGGCGTACTTCAGGACGTCGGCGAGGTCCTTGGTGCCGTAGTCGCGCAGCAGGAGCATCCACGCGTCGAACGCGCCGGGGACGGCGGCCGCCAGGGGGCCCGTGCCGGGGACCAGGTCCAGTCCGAGTCCCCGGTAGTGCTCGATCGTCGCCCCGGCGGGCGCCACGCCCTGTCCGCACAGGACGCGGACCTCGCCCTCCGCCGTCGCGAGGACGAGGGGCACCTCCCCCGCGGGCCCGTTGAGGTGCGGCTCGACGACGTGCAGCACGAACCCGGCGGCCACGGCCGCGTCGTAGGCGTTGCCGCCGTTCTCCAGGACGGCCATCGCGGACTGCGAGGCGAGCCAGTGCGTGGAGGACACCATGCCGAACGTCCCCTGGAGCGTCGGTCGAGTGGTGAACACAGGAGGACTCCTCACAGCGCGACGATCGTCCGCCGATCGTACGCAGCACCCTCAATCGCCCTCGGACGCGCGGTGACGCGGGCCGCCCACAGCCCGCCTCACGCGCGCCGCCCCACGGTCAGCACATGCCCGCTCGTGCCCAGCAGCGACGGCTCCGACTCGATACGCCGGGTCGCCGCCAGAACGGCCTCCCGCCGCTCGGGGTCGTCCAGCCACGTGTCCACGTCACCCATCAGCCAGGCGACGCCCTCCACACCGTACTGGCCCTCGCAGACCAGCCCTGCCGCGTCGAACTCGCCCGGCACCTCGGCCGGATCGGCGAAGTAGGCGGTGGTGAAGTCGGGGTCGTCCGCCGAGGGCACGTGGCGCCCGTCCGCCGCGACGGCGTCGGTGCGCTCCCGTCGCTCCGGGCGGAAGTAGTTCCCCTGCCGGAGTGTGTCGTTGAGCCCCGCGTACCGGTTGATCGTGGCCGCGACCACCACCCCACCGGGCCGTACGGCACGCCGGGCCTCCGCCAGCGCCCGTACCCGCTCCGGGCGTTCGGGCAGGTGGTAGAGGGGCCCGAGGAGGAGGACGACGTCGTACGCGGTGTCCTCGGCGGGCAGCGCGCGTGCGTCCCCGAGCCGGGCGGTGACCCCGGGCAGCAGGCCCGACCGTTCGACGTGCATCGGTACGGGGTCGACGACCTCGACCTCGTGGCCGTCCCCCGCGAGCCATGCCGCGTGGACGCCCGTGCCGCCGCCGACGTCGAGCACGCGTGCGGGGGTGTCGGGCAGGAACCGTCGGAGGAGCTCCTGGGTGCGCCAGAACTCCAGTCGTCCGGCGCCTTCGGCGAGACGGGTGTTCTCGCCGCCCCGCTCGTAGTAGGCGAGGATCTCCTCGCGCAGGTAAGGGGTTCCGGACGCTGGGGAAGGTAACCGGGTCATGTGTCAAGGGTGCTGATCGCCGCGGAGGCGGTGCAACGGGTTAAGAGGCCCGCGAGGCCTTCGTCCAGGCGCCGGTGCCGAGGCGGCCGGTGGTGCCGAGGTCGATGCCGCCCTCGGGGGCGAGTACCTGTGCGGGTCGGCCCTTCGCGGTGGCGACGCGCAGGTAGGGGGCGTCGACGGCGGGGACGTCCGCCTCGGTGACGGTGTTGCGCCAGACCAGCGAGGTGGTCGCGGACTCGCCCGGCTTCAGCGTCACCTTGTGTGGTCCGGGGTCGGGCACACCCGTGGTGATCTCCTCCGGGCCGCGCAGGACGCGGACGTCGACGGGTTCGCGGTCCTGGTCGAGCACCTGGACCGCGGGATAGCCGTTCACGGCGTACGACTTGGTGCCGCAGTTGGTGAGCGTCACCGTCATCGCGCGCAGTCCCATCGCGGCCTCCACGAGACCCGGCAGCATCCGCACCCCGGAGGACGGGCAGGCGTCCGTGGGGTCTGCCGACGGCGCCTCCGTGGGCCGCACGTCCAGGCCCGAGGGCAGTCCCTCGGGCAGTTCGTCGGCGTGCACGCCACCCGGCCGTTCGGTTCCCGCCGACGAGGCCGATGTCGAGGGGAGGTCGAGATCGGGGTTCACCTCGCGTTCGATCTCCTCCCCGAGTCCGCAACCGCCGACGGCCAGGATCAGCGCGGCGGCAAGGAACGCACGGGAGGCGGTGCGGCGGGGTATCGGGATCATGGATCCGATCCTGACACGCGCTCCCGGCGGAGGGCGGGACTCCGGAAAGTCGCCGTACGACTGAACGGTGAGGGCCGGTCACCACGTATACACAGAGCGAGGTCGCACTTTCGCCCCACAGGCAGTCGTGTGACACTGACGTACCCCACCGACCGGCGGTACCGCCGCCACGACCCCGAGAAGTGCGCTGTGCGTGATCTCCCTCTGCCGCTCGCCCTCACCGTGCGTCTGCTTCCGGTCGCCGTACTCGCCACGGCAGGCTGGGCGTTGTCGTCCGGTTCGTCGGACACGAGCCCGGCGGGGAAGGAGTCCGCGCCGGAGACCGCGTCCGGGCCCATCTCCGCCTCCGAGTCCGCGCCGGACACGTCCGCCGCGACCAAGACCTTCGCGAAGGCGCCCTCGCCCTGCGGTGCCATCGCGGCGAAATCGGTCAAATCCCTTGTTCCGGGCGCCAAGACGGCCGGTAAGGAAATAGCGTCGACCGACGACTCCGTGCGCCGCACCTGCTCCTGGAACGCCCTCGACGGTTACGACTACCGCTGGTTGGACATCTCGTACGAGATTCACCAAACGGACGCGAAGGCCGAAACCACCTACAAGGATCGGTTGTCGCAGAAGAGCGGCGGTGGCGCGGTGCCCGGCCTCGGTGACGCGGCCTACTCCGTCGTGAACCTCACCACCGAGGACAAGCAGCAGACCCGCGAGGGTGTGGTGTACGCGCGCGTGGCCAACGCCATGGTGGTCGTCACCTACAACGGCAGCGACTTCGAGTCGCAGAAGGCGCCCGGCACCGAGGAGATCAACAAGGGTGCCATCAAGGCGGCGAAGGAGGCGGTGGCCGCGCTGGAGGGCACCCGGTAGGGGCACGTCTCCGGCACGGCCACCGCCTCCCTGGTCAGGGCCGTCGGCTCAGACGGTCGCTCTCGCCTTCCCCCGCTCCCCCGCCATCAGCGCCACGTACACCAGCATCGAGGTGGCGACGCCCACCGCCCAGCCGTAGTCGGCGAGCGGCTTGAGGAACGGGATGAGGCCGTCCTGCGGGAACGGTCCCGAGGAGACACCCTCCGCGTTCACGCTCGAGTAGGAGCCGCCGACCGCGAGGACGCCGCCCACCAGGAACGCGGCGATGGCCCGCCAGTTCCAGCCGGCGGTGTACCAGTAGCGGCCGCCCTCCGTGTACAGGTCCGCGAGGTGCAGGACCGTACGGCGGATGATCCAGTAGTCGGCGATGAGGATGCCCGCGACCGTGCCGAGCAGTCCGCCGACCACTCCGAGCCAGGTGAAGATGTAGAACTCGGGCGTGGAGATGAGCTTCCAAGGGAAGATCAGGATGCCGAGGACGCCGGTGATCAGGGCGCCCGTACGGAAGTTGATGAGCTTCGGCGCGAGGTTCGCGAGGTCGTACGCCGGTGACACCACGTTCGCCGCGATGTTGACGGAGATCGTCGCGATCAGCACGGTGATCAGGGCGAAGAGCAGACCGAACGTGCTGTCGGCCTTGGCGGCGAGGGTGACCGGGTCCCAGATGGCCTCGCCGTAGACGGCCTCGGAGCCGGAGGTGACGAGGACGGCGAGGATCGCGAAGAGCGTCATCGTCGTCGGCAGGCCCAACGCCAGGGAAACCCACCCTTAAAGACGCAGGTCAGCGGCTAGCGAGCCCCAGAAGGGCGGCGGAGATACCCGTTCGGGTGGGGTCCCGCGACCAGATGCCGAGGGTGGTGACCCGGTCGGCGTAACGATTCAGCTCATCCAGCAAGGCCCGGTCGATGGAGCCGGGGCGCACGATGATGAGGGTGAGGTCTTCGAGTTCGATCTCCATCATCATGCGCCCGTCGGGGAGTTCGAACGGCGGGCATCCGGGGGGCAGTTCGTTGCTGAAAACGATCTGCGCTCGGACCGTCTTGCGGGCGGTGGTGGCGGTGCAGTGTTCCGGCATGGGACCCCCATGGACGTGCCGCATCTTTTATTCGATAGCACGTTCGAACGTAATGTTCGTGCAGGCTACCTCAATCACACGCTTCCCAGGCGGACCGCCAATGGTGCCATCTCACGCAGGCTGCGACTACTCCCCGCCAATAAGTACTACCGGGCGTGATCGCCATGGCCAACGATCTTGACCGTGAATATGCCAGATGTCCGGATCAGTGACCCTCAGTCAGCGACCTCATCAGAGCCCGGATGGCTTCACGCTGAGTGGGAGTCAGCCGGTCGGCGTCCGCCAGGAACGCCCGCGCCTCAGCCGACTCACTGAACACCGGCTCCGACCCAAAGAACTGGGCACTCGCCGCATCCTGCAACACACCCACGGGCACGCCGAGGCCGGCCTCCATGCCGCGGAGCATTTCGTACGACGGCGGCTCCACGTTCTCACCCGTGACCAGCCGGTGCAGCCAGCTTCCCTTGACGGTCTGCTCGCCCGATTCGGGGTCCACGCAGCGCGCCGCCAGCCTCTCGTAGCCGAGGCCGATCTCTTCCTTCCGGCGCGCGACGATGTCGCGAAACTGGGTCCGCCCGCTCGTCGCCCTGGAATTTCGCGCTGCCATGACGGTCATGATGCCACTCCGGTGTGTCTCGTGGGCTTGGGGGTGTCCACGCGATCAGGGGGGTGTGGCTGACAACCCCCCTGATAACGCAAGGCTCTTTACCCTGCGCGCTGGACAGAGTGTCCACGTAAATGGATGGGGCGCACCAGGGCGCACAGGTTCTTTGGCGGATTTCACACACGACCATCCAAGACAGTGGACATAGCGTCCACGCCATGCAATGCTCTAACCATCCAAGCGGTGCAACACCGCAGGGCCATTCATTGCATGAGGTGGACGAGTGACCACATCCATCCCCGCCCAACCCGCCCAAGAGCCACTCTTCGAGGTAGACATCGAAC
>NZ_LIQX01000432.1 GCF_001418475.1 Streptomyces ossamyceticus
GCCGTACCGTTTCCGCCGAGGTGCGCCCGCGACCGTCCCTCGGCGGAAACGGTACGGCTGATCAGCAGCGCCCCGTCGTCGAGTTCGGCCCCGGCCTCCTCGGCCCGGACGACCGCCGAGGCGCCGTCGGGCATGGCGATCCGGCCCTCGACGACCGCGTTCTTCGCGCCGATCCGCACGAGCGCCGGGTCCGCCCGGCCGCCGAGCAGCAGACCGAGACTGGTGACCACCATGGTCTTGCCCGCGCCCGTCTCACCCGTCACGGCGGTGAAGCCGGGTGACAGCTCGACGACCGCGTCGTCGATGACTCCGAGCGACCGTATCCGCATCTCCTCCAACACGGACAAGACCATACGAGGTCGAGCGAGGGAAGTGCGACGCCCCCCGTCCCCGATGTCACTCAGGGGAGGTACAAGGCGCCCCGCGCCCCCGTGCGGAACCGGGCTCCGGGTAAGGACCGCGGGCCCCGTAGGGAACACCAGCCCGACAACGGCCGCAGGGGCCCGGCGGCCGCGCGAGCGGCTCCGGCGCACCCGCGACCGCCGGAAGCCGCCCGTGCCCGCTAGTGCCGTGCCCCCCGCCACCCCGCGACGGGCAGGGCGAACTTGGCCACGAGACGGTCCGTGAACGACGCGTGGTGCAGCCGGGCCAGCCGGACCGGTACGGCGCCCCTCCGGACCTCCACCCGGGCCCCCGGCGGCAACTCGACCGTCCGCCGCCCGTCGCACCACAGGACCCCGGGCGGGATGTGCGGCAGCACCTCCACCGCGAGCACCGAGTCCGGCGACGTCACCAGCGGCTTCGCGAACAGCGCGTGCGCGCTGATCGGCACCATCAGCAGCGCCTCGACCTCGGGCCACACGACGGGCCCGCCGGCGGAGAAGGCGTACGCGGTCGACCCGGTCGGCGTGGACAGCACGATGCCGTCGCACCCGAACCCGGTCACCGGCCGGCCGTCGATCTCCAGGACGACCTCGAGGAGCTTCTCGGCGCCGGCTTTCTGCACGGCCGCCTCGTTCAGCGCCCAGTCCGTGTGGACGATGTCCCCGTTCCGGTGAACGACGACGTCGACGGTCATCCGCTCCTCGACCTCGTAGGCCCTGGTCACCACGCGGTCGACAACCTTGTCGAGGTCGTCGCGCTCGGCCTCCGCGAGGAAGCCGACACTGCCGAGGTTGACGCCGAGCATCGGCACCCCGGAGGCGCGGGCGAACTCCGCGCCGCGCAGCAGCGTGCCGTCACCGCCGAGGACGATGAGCAGCTCGCACCCGTCGAGGCACTGCGGGGTTGCCTCCTTGACCAACTCCACCTCCTCGGGGAGCGGGATGTCCTCCGCCTCGGCCTCCAGGACGCGTACGCCCAGCCCGTGGTGGAGGAGGCCCTTCACCACGAGTTCCGCACTGCGGATGGCCGCCGGCCGCCCGGTGTGGGTCAGCAGGAAGACGGTTCGAGTTCGGTCCAGAGTCACCGCGGCCCCTCCGCAACTGCTCGGTCGACGTCGGCCGGGTCCAGTGCGGGTGCCCCGGCACGCAGCCACAGAAAGTACTCGACGTTGCCCGAGGGCCCGGGCAACGGACTCGCCGTCACGCCCTTCACCCCGAGCCCCAGCTCACCGGCCCGGCGCGCCACCCCGCACACCGCTTCGGCGCGCAGCTCCGGACTCCTCACGACTCCCCCGCTGCCCAGCCGTTCCTTCCCCACCTCGAACTGCGGCTTGACCATCATCACCAGATCGGCGTCCGGCTTCACGCACCGCACCAGGGCGGGCAGTACCAGGCCGAGCGGGATGAAGGACAGATCCCCCACGACAAGATCCACAGGCTCCCCATCGATCGCTTCGAGCGTCAACTCCCGTACGTTCGTACGGTCCTTGACGGTGACGCGTTCATCGCTCTGCAGAGTCCACGCGAGTTGTCCGTATCCGACGTCCACGGCCACGACGTGGGCGGCGCCGGCCCGCAGCAGGACATCCGTGAAGCCGCCGGTGGAGGCCCCGGCGTCCAGCGCCCGCCGCCCCTTGACGGCCAGGCCCCGGGGGACGAACGCCTCCAGCGCCCCGGCGAGCTTGTGGCCGCCTCGGGACACGTACTCGGGATCGTCGTCGTCGCTCGCGACGACGATGGCGGCCGCGGTCTCCACCTGGGTGGCGGGCTTGGTCGCGACGGTCTTGCCGACCGTGACCCGCCCGGCGGCGATCAGCTGGCTCGCGTGCTCACGCGACCGCGCGAGCTTCCGCCGGACCAACTCGGCGTCGAGACGGCGTCGTGCCACACCTGCCACGTTCGGTTCAGCTCCTCGTGCTGTACGGCGTCGGGGGCGCCGGAGGTCCCGGGCGGGCGTCGAGCGCGGTGAGCGCGTCACGCAGCCCCCGGTGCACATCCTCGTACACCTCGACATGGCCGTCGGTGGCGAGGTGGTCGGCGTCGGCCAGCCGGTCGAGGGCGGCGTCGACGTCCGGGTGGCCGGTGGCGGTGCGGGCCACGTTCAGCGGGGCCGGGGCGGCGGGGTCGTCCTCCGGCTCGACGACCGCGTCGGCCGTCTCCTCCCCCGCGGTGGCCTCGGACACAGAGTCGCTCATGCCCCGACGCTACCCCGAAGCCCTGGGGTACCGTCGGTCGCGATGGCAACGATTGAGGAGTGCCGCGCCGCGCTCGAAAAGCTCTCGGACAACATGGCAGGCGCCGATGGACACGTGCGCGAGGCGACGACCCTCGACCGCTCGGTGAGCTGCCACATCAAGGACCTCGACATCACCTTCGTGGGCCGGATGCGCGACGGCCGGATCGAGGTGCACGACACCCTTGAGGGCCCGCCGTCCGAGAAGGCCCAGATCCGGCTCGCCATGACGGGTGACGACCTGGTGGCCCTCGTCCAGGGCGAGCTGAACTTCGCCAAGGCCTGGGGTTCTGGCCGGGTGAAGCTGGAGGCGGGCTTCCGGGACCTGCTCCAGCTCAGGAAGCTTCTGTAGCGGCGACCCTCGCCTCGGCGCCCTGCTCGGGCCCCTCGGCGCCGGTCCGTGCCCTGCGGGCCGCCGGCACCACCAGCGGTGTCCCCGTCTCCGGGTCGTCGATGACCTGGCAGCGCAGCCCGAAGACCTCCTCGACCAGCTCCGCGGTGACGATGTCGCCGGGCGCGCCCTCGGCGACGACCTCGCCGCCGCGCAGGGCGATGAGATGGGTGGCGTACCGGGCGGCGTGGTTGAGGTCGTGCAGCACGGCGACAAGGGTGCGGCCCTGTTCCTCGTGCAGCTCGGCGCAGAGGTCGAGCACGTCGATCTGGTGCTGGATGTCGAGGAAGGTGGTCGGCTCGTCGAGCAGCAGCAGCGGGGTCTGCTGGGCGAGGGCCATGGCGATCCACACGCGCTGGCGCTGCCCGCCGGAGAGCTCGTCGACGTAGCGGTCGGCCAGCTCGGCGACGCCGGTGGCCTGCATCGACTCCCGGACGATCCGCTCGTCCTGCGCCGACCACTGCCGCAGCAGCCCCTGGTGCGGGTAGCGGCCGCGGCCGACCAGGTCGCCGACCGTGATGCCGTCGGGCGCGATCGACGACTGGGGCAGCAGGCCGAGGGTCCGCGCGACCTGCTTCGCGGGCATCGACTGGATGACCTGCCCGTCGAGGAGCACCCGCCCCTGGGACGGCTTCAGCATCCGGGACAGGGCCCGCAGCAGGGTGGACTTGCCGCAGGCGTTGGGACCGACGATCACGGTGAACGAGTTGTCGGGGATCTCCACCGACAGCTGCTCGGCGATGACCCGCTGGTCATAGGCGAGGGTGACGTTCTCGGCGGACAGGCGGTTCACAGTGCTCCTCTGGTTGTTCTGGTTCACCGGCCCCGCCGACCGCACCGACGCGCTCGGCCGGTGGCGGCTCACGAGGCCGCCGGTCGCGGCTCGGCCGGTCGCCTCGCGCCCGCCGGGCCGGGGGCCGCTCATATCCGCCCGGCCTTCCGCTCCGTGACCAGCAGCCACAGCAGATACACGCCGCCGAGGACGCCGGTGACGACCCCGACGGGCAGCTGGTCGGCGCCGAAGGCCCGCTGGGAGGCCCAGTCCGCGACGACGAGCAGGGCGGCGCCCATGCACAGCGAGGGCACCAGGTTGGGGCCGGGGGACCGGGTCAGCCGCTTGGCGAGCTGGGGCGCGGTGAGGGCGACGAAGCTGACGGGTCCGGCGGCGGCGGTGGCCCCGGCGGTGAGCAGCACGGCCGACACCATCAGCAGCATCCGCACCCGCTCGACGCGCACGCCGAGGGCGTACGACACGTCGTCGCCCATCTCCATCATCCGCAGTCCGCGCGCGTTGGCGAGGACCGTGGGCACGAGGATCGCGCACATGATCAGCAGCGGGTGGACCTGCTCCCAGTCACGCCCGTTGAGCGATCCGGTCATCCACACGACCGCGCGGGCCGCGTCGACGATGTCGGCCTTGGTGATCAGATAGCCGTTGACGGCCGTGGCGATCGCGGAGACTCCGATGCCGACGAGCACCAGCCGGTACCCGTGCACGCCCCGCTTCCAGGCCAGCAAGTAGATCGCGAGGCCGGTGAACAGGCCCCCGCCGAGCGCACCGAGGGCGACCTGGTCGGCGTCCCCCGAGAACAGCACGATCACGACCAGCGCTCCGGCCGTGGCGCCCTGCGAGAGACCGAGGACGTCCGGACTGCCCAGCGGGTTGCGGGAGATGGACTGGAACAGCGCCCCGCCCAGCCCGAGCGAGGCCCCGACCAGCAGCCCGACCAGGACCCGCGGCAGCCTCAGGTCGTTGACGATCAGCTCCTGGCTGGGGTCGCCGTCGCCGAGCAGCGTCCGGACGACGTCGGCGGCGGAGATCGGGAAGTCGCCGGTGCCGATGAGCACGACACTCGCGACGAGGGCCGCGAGCAGCAGCAGAAGGACGACGACGCACGCCCGTGTGTCGAGGCGCACCGAGAGGCCGCCGGGCGAGCGGAGCGCTCGGTTGCGCGCGGCGGGCTTGCTCATGACCTGCGTCTTCACAGCTGCGCCGTCCTCCGCCGTCGTACGAGAAAGATGAAGACCGGCCCGCCGAGGACGGCGGTGACAATGCCGACCTGGAGCTCCGCGGGCCGGGCCACCACGCGGCCGATGACGTCGGCGCCGAGCAGCAGCACCGGCGACAGGACGGTCGCGTACGGCAGGATCCAGCGCAGGTCGGGCCCGGTGAACGAGCGGACGACATGCGGGACCATCAGCCCGATGAACACGATCGGTCCGCAGGCTGCGGTAGCGGCCCCGCACAGCACGGTGGCGGCGGCCATGGAGAGCGCCCGTGTGCGGTTGAGGTTGGCACCGAGAGCGCGGGCGGTGTCGTCGCCCATGGCCACCGCGTTCAACGGCCGGGCGAGCAGGAGCGCGACGACCGTGCCGACCACCAGGAACGGCAGCACCTGCTCGATCGTCTCGTCGGTCGCCGAGGCCAGTGAACCCACCGTCCAGAAGCGCATCTTGGACAGCGCCGCCCCGTCCATGATCATCACGGCTTGGAGGTAGCCGTACAGGGCGGCGCTGATCGCCGTACCGGCCAGCGCGAGCCTTACGGGCGTCGCGCCCCGGCTGCCGCCGAGGAACCACACCAGTGCCCCCACGGCCGCCGACCCGAGGAACGCGAACCACACGTACCCGGTCAGCGAGGTCACGCCGAAGTAGGTGATGGCGGTGACGACGGAGGCGGACGCGCCCGCGTTGATGCCGAGCAGCCCCGGGTCGGCCAGCGGGTTCCGGGTGAGCGCCTGGAGGACGGCCCCGGCCAGGCCGAGCGCCGCTCCGGCGAGCAGCCCGAGGAGGGTGCGCGAGATCCGCTCCCCCACGACGACGTCACCGTACGTCCCCGTGACCTCGAACAGGCCGTGCCAGACCTGCGCGAGGGACAGTTCCTTCGCGCCGATCGCGATGCTCGCCAGCGCGACCAGGGTCAACAGTCCGACGGACACGAGGAGTCCGGCGGCACGGATCGCTGCTCTGCGGTTCGGGGGCGCGGAGGCGGTCTCCGCGCGCGGTTCGGGGGGACTCTCGACCAACACCCAGTTAGGTTAGCCTATCCTCCCTTGTGGCTCGATTCAGCCCTCGCTCACCGGCGGGGAACCCTCACCGCGCCCCCGCGTCCCTCACAACCCGAGCCGCGCCAGCGCCTTCTCGCCGTCCAGCTCGCACGAGCCGTCACCGGCGGCCGTCCACGCCGCCGCGCACAGTGCCCGCAGCCCGTCGAGCGGCTCACCCTCGCCGTCCAGCAGCAGTCGGTCTCCGTCGGCGGTCGCCGTCCAGCCCCCGCACCGGAAGCCGGCGCCGTCCGCGGCGACTTCGGGCTGCCCGGTGAGCAGCCCCCGCAGGTCGGCGTCGACGTAGGTTGGGCGGTGCTGCGGTGGCGCGGCGAGGAGTTGAGCGCCGTCGGTCACTCCGGTGAGGACGAGCAGCGAGTCGACCTCGCCGTTGAACGCGCCCTCGATGTCGGTGTCCAGCCGGTCCCCGACCACCAACGGCCGCCGGGCGCCGGTCCGCAGGATGGTCTCCTTGTGCATCGGCGGCAGGGGCTTGCCCGCCACCTGCGGTTCGGCTCCCGTGGCGATCCGCACGACCTGGACCGCCGCCCCGTTCCCCGGTGCGATGCCCCGCGCGCTCGGGATCGTCAGGTCGGTGTTGGACGCGAACCACGGGAGCCCGCGCGCGATGGCGTAACTCGCCTCCGCGAACCGCCCCCAGGGCAGGTCGGGCCCGCCGTACCCCTGTACGACGGCCGCCGGATCGTCGTCGGCGGACTCGACGGGTTCCAGGCCCCGCTCCCGCAGCGCGACCCGCAGCCCCTCACCGCCGATGACCAGCACGCGCGCACCGGCCGGCAGCTGTTCGCTGATCAGCCGGGCCACGGCCTGCGCCGAGGTGATGACGTCCCCGCCCTCGGTCGGTATGCCCAGCTCGGTGAGGTGCTCGGCCACGGCGTCCGGTGTCCGCAGCGCGTTGTTCGTGACGTACGCCAGGTGCATCCCGCCCGCCCGCGCGGTACCGAGGGACTCGACGGCGTGCGCGATCGCGCTGCCGCCCGCGTACACCACCCCGTCCAGATCGAGCAGCGCCGTGTCGTACGCCTCGCTCAGGGCCTGCCCACTGCCGTCGGGCCGCGTCCTGACTGCCTGGCTCATTGCACACCGCTCCTCGCTCGACACGGGTACGTGCGCGTACCCACCCGGTCGTCCATCGGTCCGATCGCTTCACCCGATCATCGCGCATGGCACTGACACACATACGATGCCCCAATGAAGAACGCAGGTCCCGCGGAGGAGACCCCGGCGCGCAGCGGCCTCGAACTGACCCCGTTCCGGGGCCTTCGCTACGACCCCGACCGGGTCGGCAGTCTGGCCGCCGTGACATCCCCGCCGTACGACGTGGTCGTGCGGCCGGACGGTCTGCTCCACCTCGAATCCGCCGACCCGTACAACATCGTCCGCCTGATCCTTCCCCAGGCCGACACCCCGACCGCCAGGAACGAACAGGCGGCGGAGACGCTGCGCCGCTGGCTCGCCGACGGCGTCCTGGCCGCCGACTCCGAGCCCGGCCTGTACGTCTACGAGCAGGGTGACGGCAGCATCCTCCAGCGTGGTCTCATCGGAGCCCTGCGCCTGTCGGAGCCCGCCGACGGCGTGGTCCTCCCCCACGAGGACGTGATACCGCACGTCATCACGGACCGCGCGGCCCTGATGCGGGCGACCTCCACCAACATGGAGCCCCTGCTCCTGACGTACCGGGGCAACGGTTCGACCGGCGCGACCGCCGTGGTCGAGCGGACCGTCGAAGGGCCCCCGCTCCTCTCCACGACCACCGAGGACGGCTTCAGCCACCGTCTGTGGGCGGTCACGGACCCCGGTGACCTCACCGAGATCCAGGCGGATCTCGCCCAGCACCAGGCCCTCATAGCCGACGGCCATCACCGCTGGGCGACCTATCTGCGCCTGCGTACCGAGCATCCGTCCCCCAGCCCCTGGGACTACGGCCTGGTCCTCCTGGTGGACACGGCCCGCTATCCCTTGCGGGTCCGGGCGATCCACCGCCTCCTGCACGGCCTGCCGGTCTCCGACGCGCTGACCGCTCTGGAGGGCCACTTCCGCGTTCAGCGCCTGGACGTCCCACTGCCGGACGCCCTGTCCGCTCTGGCGGACGCGGCATGCGACGGCAACGCCTTCCTCCTCGCCGGCGACGGCGCCTTCCATCTCGTGGACCACCCGGACGCGGACCTCCTCGCCCGTACGATCCCCGCCGACCGCCCGCCGGCCTGGCGCACCCTCGACGCGACGGTCCTGCACGCCACGCTCCTGCGCCATGTGTGGCGCATCCCCGAGGACTCCCCCGCCCATGTCGCGTACATCCATGACACGGCCGCCACGGTCGAGAAGGCGGAACGCGACGGCGGCACGGCCGTCCTGATGCACCCGGTCCGCGAGGAGGTCGTACGCGACCTGGCCCGCCAGGGCGTCACCATGCCCCGCAAGTCCACGTCGTTCGGCCCGAAGCCGGCCTCGGGCCTGGTCCTGCGCGCCCTGCACCTCTAGGCGCCGACCGACAAACGAAAAGGGGGCGGGATCCGCGTGGGATCCCGCCCCCTTTTTCGGGTGCCTCTACAAGCCGAGGTCAGTCCTTGTCGGCCTCCCGGCCCACGCCGTCCTCGGAGCCTTCGGAACCTTCGGCGTCTGCGGAGTCCTTGCCCTCTTCGACGTCCGCGTTGTCCGCGCCGTCCACGAGGGTGTCGCTCTCCTCCACGACCACGACGTCCTCGTCCACGGCGGTCGTCAGGTCACGGGCCTCGGCATCCTCCACGGGCAGACTGTCGCCGTCGCCCTCCCGCACGTCCTGCTGCTCGTCCTGGTCCTCGACCTCGACGAGGGCGTCGACAAACTCGACGCCGTCCATCTCGGCGAGCCGGTCGGAGGCGTCCGTGCTGCCGTCCTTGTCGGCCTCGACGGCCTTGGCGAACCACTCACGTGCTTCGCCGTCACGCCCTGCGGCGAGCAGCGCGTCGGCGTACGCGTACCGCAGTCGCGCGGTCCACGGCTGGACGGAGTTGGAGGCCAACTCGGGGCTCTGCAGGGTCACGATGGCCGCGTCGAGCTGCTCCATGTCCCGGCGTGCGCCGGCCGCCACGAGACGCATCTCGACCTGGCCGGCCTTGTCCAGCTTGTGCACCTCGGGCGCCCCGGCCATGTCGAGCGCCTTCTCGGGCCGTCCGAGACCCCGCTCGCAGTCCGCCATGACGGGCCACAGGTCCACGCTGCCGGTCATCCGCCGCGCGGCCCGGAACTCGGCGAGCGCCTCGCTGTACTTCTGGTTTGCGTACGCGGCGAAGCCGGCCGCCTCCCGCACCGCGGCGACGCGCGACGCCAGCCGCAGGGCGACCCTGGAGTAGCCGTACGCGCCCTCGGGGTCCTCGTCGATGAGCCGGGCGACCATCACCAGGTTCTTGGCGACATCGTCCGCGAGCGTCTTGGGCAGGCTCTGGAGCTCCTGCCGTACGTCCTTGTCGATCTCCTCGCCGGTGACGTCCTCCGGGATCGGCAGTCGCTTGATGGGCTCCCGGTCCCGGTCCCGCTCGTCGCGGAAGCGCCCACCGCCACGCCGGTCGTCACGTCGGTCGTCCCGGCGGTCGTCCCGCCCGCGGAAACCGCCGGGCCGACCGCCCCGGTCGTCACGTCGGGGCCCACGCCCGCGGTCGTCGCGACCCCGGTCGTCCCGCCCGCGGAAGCCACCACGGTCTCCGCCGCGGTCTCCGCCTCGGCTGTCACCACGGTCGTCACGGCGGAAGCCACCGCGGTCGTCGTCACGGCGGTACGAGGGACGGTCGCCCTCACGCCGCTCGCCCCGGTCGTCACGCCGGAAGTCATCACGGCGGTCGTCGCGGCGGAAGGGCGGCCTGTCGCCGTCCCTGCGGTCGTCACGGCGGAAGTCGTCGCGTCGATCGTCGCGGCGGAACGGCGGGCGACCACCACGGTCGTCACGCCGGTCGTCACGCCCGCCACGGAAGCCACCACGGTCTCCCCCGCGGTCTCCGCCTCGGTTGTCACCGCGGTCGTCACGGCGGAAGCCACCGCGGTCGTCGTCACGGCGGTACGAGGGACGCTCGCCCTCACGCCGCTCGCCCCGGTCGTCACGCCGGTCATCACGGCGGACGGCCGGTCGGTCGTCCCTGCGGAAGCCCCGGTCGCGGTCGTCACGGCGGAATCCGCCACGGTCGCCGCTGTCCCGTCGGTCGTCGCGGCGGTCATCCCTGCGGTCGTCGCGCCGGAAGGCGGGGCGGTCGTCGCGGCGGCCGTAGCCGCCTCGGTCGTCGTCGCGCCGGTCATCGCGGCGGAAGGCCGGCCGGTCGCCGTCCCGACGGAACCCACGGTCCCGGTCGTCGCCCCGACGGTCGTCGCGACGCGGCCCACCGGGACGGTCGTCGCGGCGGAAGCCGGGACGAGGCCCACGGTCGTTCTCGCGGCGGTCGTCACGTCGATCGTCGCGACGGTCGTCGCGCCCGCCACGGAACCCACCGCGGTCGCCGCCACGGCTGTCACCACGGTCGTCACGGCGGAAGCCACCGCGATCGCCACGGTCTCCCCGATCGCCGCGGTCGTTACGGTCGTTGCGGTCATCGCCGCGCCGGAATCCGCCGCGATCGTCGCGCCCACCGTCGCGGCGGCCGTAGCCGCCACGGTCGTTGTCGCGTCGGTCGTTGTCGCGACGCGGGCCACCGCGGTAGCCACCACGGTCACCACTGTCCCGTCGCCGCTGATCGCGCTCCGGTCGGTCGTCGGGAGAGTTGGTGGACATGGTGACTCCTGTCTTCGGTACCGCAAGTCATTCTCGCGCAGCCG
Source organism: Streptomyces ossamyceticus (assembly GCF_001418475.1). Lineage (GTDB taxonomy): Bacteria > Actinomycetota > Actinomycetes > Streptomycetales > Streptomycetaceae > Streptomyces > Streptomyces ossamyceticus. The sequence goes on from NZ_LIQX01000432.1 coordinate 10,852, forward strand.
AGTAGCCGGCGCGCTCCGGGATGTGCTTGTTCCGGAACAACAAAAAGGACCCCTGGTCCCAGCTGTACGCTGGTGACCAGGGGTCCTGTCAAAGATTGTTCGGCGGCGTCCTACTCTCCCACAGGGTCCCCCCTGCAGTACCATCGGCGCTGTGAGGCTTAGCTTCCGGGTTCGAAATGTAACCGGGCGTTTCCCTCACGCTATGACCACCGAAACCCTATTGGTTTCGAGCGAACAAGCACACTTTTCAGTTAAATGCTCAGCTCAAAGCCGACAACTGTTCGTTGTCTCAGAACTGACACAGTGGACGCGAGCAACT
>NZ_LIQX01000433.1 GCF_001418475.1 Streptomyces ossamyceticus
GCCGGCGAGGACTGGTTCATCGTGTCCGACCTGGGGTGCGCGGTCGGCGGGGCCGGGGGCGTCGGCAGCAAGGACGAGGGCGTGGTCCTGGGCGTCGGCGGCGCCTCCACGACCCTCGCCGGCATCACCGTGCGGACGCCGGTCGGCTCCGCGCTCGACCTCGGGACCGGCTCCGGCATCCAGGCGCTGCACGCCGCCCAGCACGCCACCCGCGTGACGGCGACCGACCTCAACCCGCGCGCGCTCCACATCACGGCGCTCACGCTGGCGCTGTCCGGAGCACCGGCGGCCGATCTGCGGCAGGGCTCGCTCTTCGAGCCGCTCGCGGACGACGAGACGTACGACCTCATCGTGTCCAACCCGCCGTTCGTGATCTCGCCCGGCGCGCGACTCACCTACCGCGACGGCGGCATGGGCGGCGACGACCTCTGCCGCACCCTCGTGCAGCGGGCCGGGGAGCGGCTCAACGAGGGCGGGTTCGCGCAGTTCCCGCCAACTGGCAGCACGTGGCGGGGGAGGACTGGCAGGAGCGGCTCAGGTCGTGGGTGCCGCGCGGCTGCGACGCGTGGATCGTGCAGCGGGAGGTCCAGGACGTCACGCAGTACGCGGAGCTGTGGCTGCGGGACGCGGGCGACCACCGCGGTGACGCGACCGAGTACCAGGCCCGGTACGACGCGTGGCTGGACGAGTTCGAGGCGCGCAAGGTCAAGGGCGTCGGGTTCGGCTGGATCACGCTGCGCAAGTCGGCCGCGGCCGACGACGAGCCCTCGATCACCGTCGAGGAATGGCCGCATCCGGTCGAACAGCCGCTCGGCGAGACGGTGCGGGCCCACTTCGCGCGCGTCGACTACCTGCGGGCCGCCGACGACGCCGCGCTCCTCGGCGCGCACTTCCGGCTCGCCTCCGAGGTCGTCCAGGAACAGGTCGGACTGCCCGGCGCCGAGGACCCCGAGCACGTGGTGCTGCGGCAGAACCGCGGGATGCGCCGGGCCACGAAGGTGGACACGGTCGGCGCCGGATTCGCGGGTGTGTGCGACGGCTCGCTCAGCGCGGGGCGGATTCTGGACGCCATCGCGCAGCTCGTGGGCGAGGACCCGGTGGCGCTGCGCGACCGGACGCCGGTCCAGATCCGGCTCCTCGTCGAGCAGGGCTTCCTCGAACCGGCCTCCTGAGGCGGCGGCTTCGCCGAACCAGCCCCCCGAGGCGGCGGCTTCGCCGAACCGGCCTCCTGAGGTGGCGGCTTCGCCGAACCGGTCCCCGAGGTGGCGGCTCCGTCGGGCTGACCTCCTGAGGCCGCCCGGTGGCCCGCCGAGGACATGTTCGGGCGGCCTGTTCGAGTAACGGACGGGGCGCCTTCATGCCTCTGGGTCGCATGTGTCCGGTCTGGCTGGATTGATCCGTAAAAGGTCTCCTGTCGGTGGTGCGTGCGAAGCTATTTTCAAGAGACGGATTCGACGTGGCCTCGGGGGAGGCACGCGCTGTCTCTGGGGGATCGGGGGATCGCGATGGCGGGGGATACGCCGGAGCAGGGCCAGGGAAGGATCATCAACGGCCGCTACCGCCTGCTGCGCACGCTGGGCGCGGGCGGCATGGGCCGGGTCTGGCTCGCGTACGACGAGGAGTTGGCCTGCGAGGTCTCCATGAAGGAGATCTCCCTGCCCGACGTCCCGATGGACGCGAGCGAGCCCGCCCAGCGCATCGCCCGGGCCCGCAGCGAGGCCCGGCACGCCGCGCGTCTGCGCGGCCACCCCCATGTGGCGACGGTCCATGACGTGGTGCTGCACGAGGGCCTGCCGTGGATCGTCATGGAGTACGTGCCGGACGCCGTCGACCTCCAGGCCGTCGTCCGGCAGCGGGGGCCCCTCGCGCCCGAGCAGGTCGCCCGGATCGGGCTCGCCGTCCTCGACGCGCTCACCGCGGGGCACCGGATCGGCATCCTCCACCGCGATGTGAAACCGGCCAACATCCTGCTGGCCGCCGACGCCTCCGGCGACCCCTACGCCCGCGTGCTGCTCACCGACTACGGCATCGCGCTCCAGCCGGAGTCCCGCGAACCGCGGCTCACCGCGACCGCCGGCATCCTCGGCACGCCCGGCTATCTGGCGCCCGAGCGGGCGCGCGGCGAGCCGCCGACACCCGCCGCCGACATGTTCTCCCTCGGCGCCACGCTGTACGCGGCCGTCGAGGGCCGCGGCCCCTTCGACCGGCACGGCGAGTACGCGACCCTCACCGCCCTGCTGGGCGAGGAGCCCGCACCGCCCGCCCGCGCCGGTGAACTGGCGCCCGTGCTCCACGGGTTGCTCATCAAGGACCCGGTACGGCGGCTGTCGCCGGAGGCCGTGGCCCGCGGGCTGGAGCGGGTCACGCCCGCGGGCGGCCCGTCATCGCCGGCCGGCTGGGGAGCCACCCCCTCGTCGGCCCCGGAGGCCTTCGGCCCCGCCGCGGCCGGTGGACCGGGCGGACCCGGCGGACACGCGACCGCCGGTACCCCGCACGGCTACGCGGTCGGCGCCCCGCCCGGCCAGGTGGCCGCCGCCCAGGGCGGCAACACCCCGAACACACCCGGCGCGCCCCACACGCCGTACGCCCCCCACACGCCGGGCGCCGCACCGTACGCGCCCCACACCCCCGGTGCCGCCCCGCACACGCCCGGCGTGTGGGGGGCGT
>NZ_LIQX01000434.1:0-174 GCF_001418475.1 Streptomyces ossamyceticus
CGCCCCCACCACGGCCCACACGGCACCCGCTTCCCCCGCGACGACGGCGACCACCTCGGCTACTTCGGCTACGGCTCTGGCGCCCCGTACGTCATGAGCCGGCCCGGCAGGGACGACCTGCCCGACCGGCTGTACACCCTCACCCAAGGACGCAGCAGGTCCGCGCCCGGCACC
>NZ_LIQX01000434.1:199-14555 GCF_001418475.1 Streptomyces ossamyceticus
CGTGGAGATCGCCGCCGGGCTGGGGCTGCCGGTGAGCATCACCAAGGTGCTGCTGTCCGACCTCCTCGCCGCGGGCCGGGTCAGCGCCCGGCACCCGCACAAGGCCACGCTGATCGATCTGGACATCCTGGAGCAGGTACTAGTTGGACTTCGCAACCTCTGAGCACGGCGGGGACGGCCGGACACCCGGACCGGGCCCCGGCTCCGGGCCCGCCCCCGTCCCCGTCGCTCTGACCGGCGCCCGCTTCCACGGTGACCCCGCCGCCCTCTACCGCGAGCTGCGGCGCGAGCACGGCGAGGTCGTCCCCGTGCTGCTCGACGGGGACGTGCCGGCGTGGCTGGTGCTGGGCTACCGCGAGCTGCACCAGGTGACGAGCGACCCGGAACTGTTCAGCAGGGACTCGGGGTTGTGGAACCAGTGGCCGAACATCCCTGTCGACTGGCCCCTGTTGCCGGTGATCAGCCGGGAGCAGCCCTCGATCCTCGGCTCGGTCGGCGAACGGCACCGGCGGCGGGCCGCGCTGCTCGGCGAGGCGCTGGAGGCGGTCGACGCGTTCACGCTGCGCGGCCACGCCGAGCGGTTCGCGGACGAGTTGCTGGACGCGGTGTGCGGGGTGGGCGCGGCCGACCTCGTCGCGCAGTACGCGGCGCTGCTGCCGGTCCGTGTGCTGGCGTACCTGTTCGGTTTCCCGGAGGAGCAGGGGCCGGACCTGGTCGCCGCGTTGACCGACATCCTCGACGGGCAGGGCCGGGCGCGGGCCGCCGAGGCGCGGCTGACGGCGGCGATGACCCAGCTGGTGGCGGAGCGGCGGGAGCGTCCCGCCGACGACGTGGTGTCCCGTCTGCTGGCGAACGCCTCCGCCCACGGCTTCTCCGTCGAGGAGGTCACGCACGACGTGATGGTCATGCTGGCCGCGGGACACCAGCCGACCACCGACTGGATCGGCAACTCCCTGCGGCTGATGCTGACCGACGAGCGGTTCGCGGCCTCCCTGTTCGGCGGGCGCAGCAGTGTGGCGGAGGCCATGAACGAGGTGCTGTGGGAGGACGCCCCCATCCAGAACGCGGCCGGTCGCTGGCTCTCCCGCGACACCCGGCTCGGCGGCCGTGCCCTGCGCGCCGGCGACCTCCTCGTCCTGGGCCTCCAGGGCGCCAACTCCGACCCCCGCGTGCGCACCCACGGCTCCGCGCTGACCGGCGGCAACAACGCGCACTTCTCCTTCGGGCACGGCGAGCACCGCTGCCCGTTCCCGGCGCGGGAGATCGCCGAGGTCATCGCGCGGACCGGTATCGAGGTGGTCCTGGACCGGCTGCCGGACCTCGACCTCGCCGTACCGCGGGAGAGCCTCGTCCGGCGGCCCTCGCCCTGGCTGCGGGGGCTGGTGGAGCTGCCGGTGCGGTTCTCGCCGTCGCCCGCGGTCGGCGGCCGGTGACCGGCACCGCGTCGAGTGGCGGGGTCGGGCCCCGGCTGGTGAACTGAAGGCAGGGATCCCTCCGCCTCGACATCCCGCGCCCGGAAGCGTCGGCCCCCGGCCGATCCCGGCCGAGCCGACGGAGTGGTGGTCGATGGGATACGCACTCCACCCGCACAAGGTCAAGATCGTCACGGGACCACCGCAGGCGGGTCCTCTCCGCGAGTTCTGGGCGCATCTCCGGCGCCCCTTCGTCTCCGTCTTCTGGCATCTCCGCGGCCGCTGGCTGCTGCACCGGGGCGTCACCCGCGCCGGGCGGTGGTGGAACCCGCCGTTCACGACGGCGCTGGTGGCTCTGGTGGCCGTGCTGACGGCGGCACTGGTTCCTGTGGGCTGTCCTCGCCGTGCTGGACCTGGCCGGCACCGAGAACGTGGTGAAGGACATCGGGCCGCAGCCTTGGTGCAAGAACAAGGCCGCCGCGTGCGACACCGTCAGCGGTGTCGCGATGCCGCTGCTGCTGTTCGCCGCCTCCACGCTCCTCTTCCTCTCCTGGCGCCTGTGGCAGGTCCGCCGCTACTGCACGTACCAGGCGCGGCACGATCCCGGGCGGCTGGTGCAGACGGCCGGGAGTCTGATGGACGAGGTGGTCGGACGGGACCAGCTCTGCAACGCCGTCATGAAGAACCTCAACGACAAGAAGGTCCGGCGCCCGCACGTCGTCGTCGGGGGCGTCGGCGTCGGCAAGACCGCGCTGCTGGTCCGGCTGGCCCAGAAGCTCGCCGCGAAGGGGGCGGTGCCCATCCCCGTACGGCTGCGTGACGTGCAGGGCGACCAGCCGCTGGACTTCGGCGAGTTGGCGCTGGCCCGGTTCCGGGAGATCGTGCGGGCGAAGGTGCGGTCCGAGGGCGAGGTCGACCGGATCTGGCGGTGGCTCAGACAGCGGGCGGACCGGATCGTGGTCCTCGCCGACGGTCTGGAGGAGGCGTTCGCGGAGGACGATCTGACCGGTCGCCGGGACAATCTGATCCGGGACGCGATCCGCCGGGCCGGCGAGGAGGGTCTGCCGCTGGTCATCGCGTCGCGGCCGCACGACCCGCTGCGCGCGATGCAGGCGGCCGTGTCGGAGCTGGAGCCGCTGAGCAACGAGGCGGCGTTGCGGTACATCGCGAGCAGCGGCAGCTGGCGCGCCGACCTGACCGTGCTGGACCGCATCGTGGAGGCCGCCGACATGGCGGAGTCCCCCATCTATCTGAAGATCGCCAGGGATCTGCACGCCCAGGACCTGCTGGAACCCCTGTGGGACGGCGGCGGTGACCAGGACCTCCAGCTCTACGACAGCTGGCGGCTGCGGGCGGAGCTGATGGAGACGTGGATCCACGCGCTGGTCGACGGGTACGTGCATCCCGAGTTGCCGATCGACCACGACACGAGGCTGGCGGTGGTGGAGTACATCTCGGCGCTCGCGTGCGTGGGGCTGGCCTCGGACAGCGCGGACGTGGGCCTCGGGGAACTGGGTTCGGCCCTCGGGGAGGCGGACAGCGCGTCGTGGGGCCGGGGGTTCGGGATGCGGGCGGCCCCGAACACGGAGTGGAACCGGCGGGTCGCCCGCACCCTGGACCTGCGGATGGCGGACCTGCGATGGCGCCCGCGGACGTACGCCCTGAGGCGGGGCGCGCCCTGGACGGTGCGGCAGCATCCCTGCCAGGAGGCGCTGGGCGGCGCCGACTGGTGGGTGGGGCCGCGGGTCGACATCAGGATCGCCGCGACCTGGGGCACGCGGATGGGACTGGTCCACGAGAGCGGCGACAAGGTCCGCTTCCAGCACAGCATCGTGCAGGCGTATCTCGGCTCCCGGTTCCTGGACGAGATGTTCCGGCCCCCGGATCCCGCGGGCCCGGCGGGCTCACCCCCCTCGCACACCGCCGAGGCGCCCCCGCCCGACGCGCACGTCGCGCGGGCGCTGCGGCAGGGCGGGCGGGAACTGCTCATCGCACTCACCCTGTACTCCCGGTCCCGCAAAGGGCGCTGTGTGTGCGGCCCGTCCGGGGCCGGCGCGCGGGACTGCCCCGTCGACCGGATGCGGGTACTGCTGACCGCGCAGGCCAAGGACCTGCTGAGCGAGGCCGCCGAGACCTGGGAGGCGGTCGGACGGCAGAGCGACGAGGGGATGCTGGACGACCGCGGCAGTCCCCGGCTGCGGGCGCTGGAGAGCTACGGCACGGCCGTGGAGATCGACAGTGTCGGCAGCGCGCCCCGGCAGCAGGACCTCATGACGGAGATCGAGCGGGACTGGCACCGGCTCGGCCGGAACGAGGACCCGGCGCGGCTGCGGGAGGCGAAGCTCGCGCTGGTGAAGCAGTGCGGGACGGCCGTGCGCCGCCTCGCCGCGATGCGCAGCCGCGCGCCCGGCGACGAGCATCCGGCGTACCCGGTGTACGAGGTGATGTTCCGGATCGGCCGCAAGGAGACCGACCGCCGGGTGCGGGAGGCGCTGGTGAAGGAGGTGGGCGCGGGCGGCGAACCGGCGTACCAGTCGCTGTGCCGCAAGCTCGCCGAGGCGTGTGCCTCCGTCGAGGCCGGGCAGCGCCGGTGCCGGGTGGACCGGATGCCCGCGTCGCCGGACGAGGTGGACGGGCACCGCTCGTTCGAGTGGGATCTCGCGGAGCGGCGGGAGCGGGAGGAGCGCAGGGCGGCGGAGGAGGAGGCCCTGACGGAGAAGGGCAGATGGAACTGCAACACCATGCGGGCCTGGCTGCTGCCGCTGCTCGTGGACTCGTCGATGATGGCCCGGCGCCAGGCCAGCCCCCGTGACGACCTCGACCACTGGGTGCGGGCGACGACCGGCGCGGCCGGCGCCCCGATCGAGGAGGACGGGCCCGGCGCCCCCATCGGTCTGGGGGTGGCGCTGGCCCAGGGCTTCAAGTTCGCCGCCAACCGGCGGCCGGGGCCGGGCGTGAACCGCCGGGCCCGGGAGTTCCTCGTCAAGCAGGCGCAGGAGCTGCTGAAGCAGAGCACCTTCTGGTATACGCGGCTGACGCTGCTGCACGCCCTGACGCTGTGGAGCCTGCCCGACGACGTCGCCGCCGACCAGCCGATGCGCGGCCCCGGTTCCGATCCGAGGGGGCAGGTGCGGGAGTGGCTGGCGCTGGGCGACCGGGGCCGCGCGGAGCATCCGCTGGTGGCGGGGGCGGCGAAGCTGGCGGTGCGGGCGTTGCAGACGCGGCGGCCGGAGCGGTTCCTGTGGATCGACGAGGCGGCCGTGGCGTCCTGCATCGGCACGGAGGTGGGGCTGCCGGGCGAGCAGCGCGCCCACAACCTGTGGATAACGCCGTCGACCGGCTGGAGCACCCTGGACCCGACGGCGCAGCAGCTGCTCGCGGACGTCCTGCTGCTGATGGTGCTCGGTGAGCGGGCGCACCGTCCGAAGGACGCGTTCCGCATCCTGGAGCTGTGTGCGCGGGAGCCGACCCAGATGCCGTCGTGCGTCCGCAAGGACCGCACGCGGCTGAGCCCAGTGCGCGGGGCGGAGCGCGCGGCGCAGCCCGGCTCGAACTGCACGGACGACTGCCGGCTGAAGATGTGCCCGTATCCGGCCAAGGTGGAGAGCCTGCGCATGGAGTTCAGCGAGGTCTTCTGCCTGCACCAGCGGGACATGCTGAAGAAGTGGCAGCCGTGGGCGTGGGCCTCGCTGCGGCTGCGGCGGGAGGCCCCGTGGCAGCGCGGGGTGCCGGTCGCCGGGATGCGCCGTTTCTGGGACCAGATGAGCGACCGGGCCCGCGACATCGGCCCCGGCACGGGCACCGTCTCATCGGACGGACGACGTTTCGCCCAGGTTTCGCGGAGCCGATAGGCTCGCACCCGTGGCTGATATCCAGATCCCCGCTGACATCAAGCCCGCCGACGGACGTTTCGGCGCTGGCCCCTCCAAGGTGCGGACGGAGGCGCTGGACGCGCTGGCCGCGACCGGCACCTCCCTGCTCGGCACCTCCCACCGCCAGGCCCCGGTGAAGAACCTGGTCGGCCAGGTGCGCGAGGGCATCAGCGAGCTGTTCTCCCTGCCCGAGGGCTACGAGGTGGTCCTCGGCAACGGCGGCTCCACCGCGTTCTGGGACGTCGCGACGCACGGCCTGATCGAGAACAAGAGCCAGCACCTGACCTTCGGCGAGTTCAGCTCGAAGTTCGCCAAGGCCGCCAAGCTCGCCCCGTGGCTGGGCGAGCCGACCGTGGTCTCCTCCGACCCCGGCACGCACCCGGAGCCGGTCGCGGAGGCGGGCGTCGACGTCTACGCCTTCACCCACAACGAGACGTCCACCGGTGTCGCCGCCCCGATCAAGCGGGTGGCCGGTGCCGACGAGGGCGCCCTCGTCCTGGTCGACGCGACGTCCGGCGCGGGCGGTCTGCCCGTGGACATCGCCGAGACGGACGTCTACTACTTCGCCCCGCAGAAGTCCTTCGCCTCCGACGGCGGCCTGTGGATCGGGGTGTTCTCCCCGGCCGCGATCGAGCGTGCCGAGCGGATCCACGCGAGCGGGCGGCACGTCCCGGAGTTCTTCTCGCTGCCGACGGCGATCGACAACTCCCGCAAGAACCAGACGTACAACACCCCGGCGCTCGCCACGCTGTTCCTGCTGAACCAGCAGCTGGAGTGGATCAACGGCCAGGGCGGTCTCGCCTGGTCCACGGCCCGCACGAAGGACTCCTCGACCCGTCTGTACGGCTGGGCGGAGGAGTCCAAGTACGCGACGCCGTTCGTGTCGGACCCGGCCAAGCGCTCGCAGGTCATCGGCACGATCGACTTCGCCGACGAGATCGACGCCGCGGCCGTCGCCAAGGCCCTGCGCGCCAACGGCATCGTCGACACCGAGCCGTACCGCAAGCTCGGCCGCAACCAGCTGCGCGTCGCGATGTTCCCGGCGATCGACCCGGCGGACGTCGAGGCCCTCACGAAGTGCGTCGACTACGTGATCGAGAAGCTCTGACCGTTCAGCGGTACGACGCCGAAGGGCGCCCGGTGGGGTCACCGGGCGCCCTTCGTGTCGTCCTACGGGGTGTTGCCCGTGTCGTGCGGAATCAGCCGCGGAAGCCGAGGATGCCGTGCAGGGCGGCACCGCCCGTCGCGGTGGACGCGCCCGACTGCGCCGACATCTTCTGCGCGGCCTGCGGCTTCGGGTCCGGCAGCTTCTTGCAGACGGCGTCGATCTGGCCCTTGCCGTTCGGCACCTTGCCGTTGCTCAGGTAGGTCGCCAGGTACTTGTCGAGGCAGGAGTTGCCGCTCAGCGAGATGCCGTGGTTGCCGCCGCCCTGCTCGACGACCAGGCTGGAGTTCTTGAGCAGCTTGTGGACGGTGAGGCCACCCTGGTACGGGGTGGCCGCGTCGTCCGTCGCCTGGAACAGCAGCGCCGGCGGGATCTTGGAGTTGGCGACGTTCACCGGCTTGAGGGTCTTGGTCGGCCAGAACGCGCACGGCGCGTTGTACCAGGTGTTGTTCCAGGCCATGAAGGGCGCCTTCTTGTAGACGGCCCAGTTGTCCTTCTGCCACGTGCTCCACTTGCGCGGCCAGGACGCGTCACGGCACTGCACGGCGGTGTAGACGCTGTAGCCGTTGTCGCCGGAGGCGTCCACGGCGGCGATGTTCTGGTACGCCTCGACCAGCGGCTCGGCGTTCTTGTCGCCCACGTAGGCGGCGAACGCCTCGGCGAGCGTGGGCCAGTAGCCGTTGTAGTAACCGCCGGGGATGTAGATGTCCTCCAGCTCGGAGGCGCCCACCTTGACCTTGCCGCCCACGGGCTTCTTGGCGAGGTCGGCCCGCATGGCGTACCACTTGGCCTCGATCTTGGCCGGGTCGGTGCCGAGCTTGTAGGTGGCGTTGTTCTTGGCGATCCACTTCATCAGCGCCTTGTGGCGCTTGTCGAAGGCGTAGTCCTGGTCGAGGTTGTCCTCGTACCAGACGCCCGTCGGGTCGACTATGGAGTCGAGCACCAGGCGGCGCACCCGGTCCGGGTACTGCTTGGCGTAGACGGCGCCGAGGTAGGTGCCGTACGAGTAGCCGAAGTAGTTGATCTTCTTGGCGCCGAGCGCCTTGCGGATCGCGTCCATGTCCTTCACGGCGTTGGCCGTGTTGATGTGCGGCAGGGCGTCCTTGTACTTCGCGGCGCAGGCCGCGGCGAAGGACTGGGCGCGGTCGAGGTTGGCCTTCTCCAGGGCGGGCGTGCTGGGCACGGAGTCCGGGCGCACCGGGTTGAAGTGGCCCGGCTTGCAGTTCAGGGCGGGCTTGCTGGCTCCCACGCCGCGCGGGTCGAAGCCGATGACGTCGTACTGGGACGCGACGGCCTTGGGCAGGGAGCCGGCGACGAAACCGGCCAGGCCCAGGCCGCTGCCGCCGGGGCCGCCGGGGTTGACCAGCAGCGGGCCCTGGTACTTCTTCGCGGTGTGCGGCACGCGGGACAGGGCCAGCGTGATCTTCTTCCCGCTCGGCTTGGCGTAGTCCAGCGGCACCTTCACCGACGCGCACTGCATCGTCGGGGCGCTGTCCGTGGCGCACTTCTTCCAGGAGACCTTCGCGGCGGCGACCTGCACGGTGTTCACGGAGTGCGGCGCGCTGGCGCTGGCGGGGGCGGCTGCGAGCGTCCCGGCCAGAACGACGGTGGCGCCGCTGAACACGGCTGCGCTTCTCTTCATGGAGTTCTCTCTGAAGTGAGGGGGGTTCCAGGTCCGCGAGGTACGCGGCCCGTGCCGCATGGTTCCTGAAGATCACGCCGCGCATAAACAGATTCGACCAAGACTTGACCGAATTGAGTCATTGGAATTACTCAAATCACGCACAGACAAGGTGAGTTACCCGCAACCGGGACAACCGTCCACCGCCCGGAGCGCTCCGGAACTCCCTACGCTGTGCTCATGCACTCGACGATCAGGGGGGCGCTCGGCGTCTCGAGTGCTCTCGTCGCGCTGGCCGTTCTGTCGGCCGGCTGCGACCAGGGCGGCTCACCGACCGGCTCCGCCGACAAACCCGCCACGGGGGACGGCACTCGGCGCACGGACAGGGCATCGCCGCACCCCGGCCTCGGCGACATCCTCGTCGGGGACGCGCCCGTCACGGGCTCACGGAGGACGGGCGAGGACAAGGCGCCCTTCGAACGCACCTACACCGACGGGGCGCTCTACGCGGCGGTCACCGGATTCCGGTCGACGGCCTTCGGCAACGCGGGCCTGGAATCCGCGTACGGCGACGTCCTGGCCGCGGACGCGTCCGGGAACGCCTCGGGCGACGTCATGACGACGATCGACCCGAAGGCCCAGAAGGCCGCGTTCGACGCGCTGGGAGACCGGCGGGGCGCCGCGGTGGCCCTGGACGCCGAGTCGGGGGCGCTGCTCGCGGTGGTCAGTACGCCCTCGTACGACCCGGGGACGTTCAGCGGTCACGGCGGGGCGGACGCGAAGGCGTGGAGGGCGCTCAACGCCGACCGGCGCTCGCCCCTGCTCAACCGGGCGCTGCGCGAGGTCGGCGCGCCGGGCGGGACTTTCCATGTGGTGGTCGCGGCGGCCGCGTTGGAGAAGGGGCTGTACGCGTCGGTGGACGCCCGCACCGACAGCCCTCTCACCTATGTGCTGCCCCAGTCGACGACCCGGGTGACCGGCGCGTCCCCCGGGTGCGAGGACGCGCCGATCGCGCGGGCGCTGAGCCTCTCCTGCGACAACGTCTTCGCCAAGCTGGCGTTCGAGCTGGGTGCGGACGAACTGCGTGCGGTGGCCGAGAGGTTCGGGTTCAACGACGACACGCTGACCGTCCCCGTGCGGGTCGCCGAGAGCGGCTACCCCCGGGCGGGCGTGTCCCGTCCCGCGACGGCCCTCACGGGCATCGGCGCCGGGGACGTCCGGGCGACCCCGCTGGCGATGGCCCGGGTCGCGGCGGCGGTCGCCAATGGAGGGCGGCTGGTGGGCCCTTCGCTGGTGGAGCGGGTGACGAAGGCCGACGGTGGCACCGTGCGGCCGAAGACGTCCGGCCGGACCGGCCGGGCCGTCTCCCGCGGCACGGCCGACGCGCTGAGGGACGCGCTCGGGACCGCCGCGGACGAGGTGCTGTCCGGAGGCGGGGACAAGGCGGGGTCCGGGACGGGCGCGCAGGCGGCGTGGGTCACGGACGGCCGGGACGGTACGGGCAGCGCGTGGTTCATCGCGTACACGGACGGCGCGCAGGGCCACCCGGTCGCCGTGGCCGTCCGCGTAGAGGACCAGCCGTCCGGGGCGGACCCCCGAAAGGCCGCCGAACCGGCCGTCGCCGTGGGCAAGAGACTGCTCGCCGGCCTTTCCTGAACGGTTGCACTCTCCTGGACGCTGCACACCGACGGGGCGCCCGGCGGCCACCGGGCGCCCCTCGGGTTCAGGTCGCCGTGCAGCTCACGCTCGGCACACCCCCGCCCCCGGGCGTACCCCCGAAGCCGAGGGTCGCCGAGGCACCCGCGGCGAGGGCGCCGTTGTGGGCGGCGTTCGTCGCGGTGACCGTCGCACCGCTCTGGGTGTACGACGCGTTCCACATGTTCGTGACCTTCTGGGAGCCGCTCCAGGTCCAGGTGACCTTCCAGGACTTGAGCGCGGTCGTCCCGCTGTTGGTCACCTTCACCTCGGCGTTGAAGCCGCCGCCCCAGTCGCTGCTGACGGTGTAGACGGCGGCGCAGGCGGGCGTCCCGCCGCCGGGGTCACCGGGGTCACCGGGGTCGCCGCCCGGCGGGAAGCCCGGCGCCTTGATGCTCGTCAGATAGCCGTCCTTCACGGTGTCGACGGTCTGCCAGTCGTCCTTGAGGATGCCGCCGGTGTCACCGGAGTTGGGGTTCCAGGACCAGAAGGTCCAGTGGAAGGAGTCGTTGCCGTACGTCGAGGTGGAGCGGAGGTAGGTCACCAGGGCGGCCAGCCAGCGCTGGTCGACCGTGGCCTGGAGGGTCGTGCCGAACTCGCCCACCCAGACGGGGGCGATGTTCTGCTTGAAGATGTAGCCCCAGTACCGGTCCCAGATGCCGGGCATGTTGTTGGGGAAGTTCGGGTCGCTGAACCAGCTCTGCTGGGCCACGCTGGTGGCGTAGTCGTGCGCGGAGTAGACGAGCCGGTTCGGCACGTCGAGCCGTACGGGGTGGTCGGCGACGCCCATCAGGTTGCCGCCCCACCAGCCCGAGACGCCGTTGTACGACTGGACGCCCTCGACGAGGACCAGCAGGTCGGGGTTGGCGGCGAGCACCGCGTTGCCGGCGCGTTCGGCGGCCAGGCGCCAGTCCTTGGAGGTGTCGCCGCAGCCCCAGCAGGCGGGGTCGTGCGGCTCGTTGTGGAGGTCGATGCCGATGACGGTGGAGTCACCCTTGTAACGGGTCGCGAGGGCCTTGAGGTTGGCGATCCACGTCGACTCGGGGACCGTCGAGGTGTACCAGAGCGCCGACTGGCCCGCCGAGTCCGGGCGGTGCCGGTCGAGGATGACCTTCAGCCCGCTGCGCCCGGCGTGCGCGACCAACTTGTCCAGGACCTGGAGCGAGGTCAGACCGCGCAGATCGGTGTTCTTGCCGTCGAAGTTGAGACTGTCGGGCATGGTGCCCGGCTTGAGGATGTCGTCGCTGTAGGGGATGCGCAGGGTGTTGTAGCCCAGCGACTTCATCTGGTCGATCATGCTCTTGTAGTCGCGGGACCACAGGCCGTGGGGCACGTGGTTGGTGGTCTCGAAGCCGAACCAGTTGATGCCGGCGATCCGCACCGACTGGTTGTTCGCGTCGAGGATCTGGCGCCCGTTGGTGTGCCAGTAGCCGGCACCGGCGGCGGCCTCGGCGGCCGCGGCCGACGGGGCACCGCCGGCCATCGGCAGCACCAGCACGGCGGCGGCCGCGCACAGGGCGCCCAGAGTTCTCCGTAAGCTGCGGAACATGACGCTGCTTCCTCCTCGGGAGGCGCGGGCCCGGAACAGATGGGAGCGCTCCCATCGCCCGCACCCCCCATGGAAGACAGGTCGCATGAACACGTCAAGGCGTCCGACGCCTCGTTGTGCGCCGGACGCCTCTCGGTGCGGCCCGAGGGCCACGGGCGGGTCAGCGGCTCAGCCTCCGGAACCTGCGCACCGCCAGCGGCAGGAAGACCAGTGTGAGCACCACCGGCCACACGCCCGCCATCAGCAGGGCGTGCTGCTCGATCCAGGAGTCACCGCCGCCGACCGGGGTGCCGAACAGCTCGCGGGTGGCGGCCGCCGTGGAGGAGAGCGGGTTCCAGGCGGCGACCCAGCCGAGCCAGTCGGGCATGAGCTGCGGGGCCACGAAGATGCTGGAGATCATCGTCAGCGGGAAGGCGACCACGAAGAGGCCGCCCGCCGCCTCCGGGTTGGGCACCAGGAGGCCGAGCCAGACCCCGATCCAGATCAGCGCGAACCGCAGCCACAGCAGCAGGCCGAACGCGGCCAGGAAGCCGAGGTCGGCGTCGGGGCGCCAGCCCATCGCGAGGGCCGTCAGCATCATGATGGCCAACTCCGCGCAGGCGACCACCAGATCGGTGACCCCCCGCCCGGCGACCACCGCCGACGGCGCCATCGGCATGGAGCGGAAGCGGTCGATGACGCCCTTGGTGGAGTCGTGGACGACGAGGGTCGCGGTGTTGATGAACCCGAAGGCCATCGTCATCGCGAACATGCCCGGCATCAGGAAGTCCCGGTAGTCGCCGCCGCCGGGCACCTGCATGGCGCTGCCGACGACATAGCCGTAGAGGAGGACGGACAGGATCGGGAAGCCCAGCTGCCAGGCGATGTTGACCGGCTGACGCCGGTAGTGGGTGAGCCCGCGCCGGACGATGTTCCCGACGTCGGCGAGCAGCCAGTACGTACGGCTTCGGACGGGGAGGTCGGTGAGGTCGGTGAGGTCCGGGGCGCCGGGGCCGGTTCCGGCCGCGGAGCGGGAGCCGGCCCCGGCGCTCGGGCGGGCATCAGGGCTGACACGGGTGCTCATGCGACGGCCCCCTTCGGCTGCGGCGCGGACGGCGGGGTGTCCCGCACGCCGGGCGGTTCGGTGCGGTGCCCGGTCAGCCGCAGGAACACGTCGTCCAGGCTGGGCCGGCGCAGGCCGATGTCCTCGACGGCGACGCCCTCGTCCTGGAGGGTGCGGGCCACCTCCGTCAGGGCGTTCACCCGGTCGGTCACCGGCGCGTGCACACGCAGTTCGGTCTCGTCCGCCTCCGGTTCGCCGTCGGCGACCCGGGCGACGGCCTTCACGGCGTGCGGGATGTCGGCGCGGTCGGCCACGACGACCTCGACACGGTCGCCGCCCACGGTGTTCTTCAGCCCGTCGGGGGTGTCGTCCGCGATGGCCCGGCCCTGGTCGATGACAGTGATGCGGGAGGCCAGCCGGTCGGCCTCCTCCAGGTACTGCGTGGTGAGCAGGACGGTCGTGCCGCCCGCGACCAGTGCCCGCACCGAGTCCCAGACCTCGCCGCGGCTGCGCGGGTCGAGGCCGGTGGTCGGCTCGTCCAGGAAGAGGACGGCCGGGGCGAGGATCATCGAGGCGGCGAGGTCCAGCCGGCGCCGCATACCGCCGCTGTAGGTGCCGACGCCCTTGTCGGCGGCGTCGGTGAGGTCGAACCGGTCGAGCAGTTCGGCGGCGCGCAGCCTCGCCCGCCGGCCGCCGAGATGGAAGAGCCGACCGAACATCTCCAGGTTCTGTCGCCCTGTCAGCACCTCGTCCACGGCCGCGTACTGGCCGGTGAGGCCGATCCTCGACCGGACCTCGCGGGGCCGCCGGGCCACGTCGAGCCCGGCGACCGTCGCCCGCCCGCCGTCCAGCCGGACGAGAGTGGACAGGATGCGGACGGCCGTGGTCTTGCCCGCGCCGTTCGGCCCGAGGAGGCCGTGGACCGTGCCCTCGCGGACGGCCAGGTCGAATCCGTCGAGCGCGCGTTTCTCGCCGTACCGCTTCTCCAGGCCCTCCGCCCGTACCGCGTACCCGTCGCCGTTTCCGTCGCTCATGGGTCCCCCTTCGCTAGAACTGAGTACACCGTACTCGATTTCGCGTACGTCGTACCCAGTTTTTTCGGGGTGACCTAAACTCGGCACATGACAGGCAGTGAGGGCGGTACGCGGACCAGCGGCAGCGGCGACATCGTCCGTACGCTCGAACTCCTGTGGGACACGGGGCGGCGCCCCAGCCGGGGCCCCAAGCCGGGGCTCACCCTGGAGCGGATCGTGGAGGCGGCGGTCCGGGTCGCGGACGCGGAGGGGCTGGAGGCCGTGTCGATGCGACGGGTCGCCACGGAGCTGGGGACCGGCACGATGTCGCTGTACCGCTACGTGCCCGGCAAGGCCGAGCTGCTCGACCTGATGCTGGACCGGGTGCAGCGCCCCTCCGACGATCCGGCCGACCTCGGGGACGGCGGCTGGCGGTCGGCGCTGGAGGCGCTGGGCCGGGCAACCCTCGCGCTCTACCGCCGCCATCCCTGGCTGCTCCAGGTCAACCAGAGCCGGCCGATCCTCGGACCCAGCGCGCTGGACGGCATGGAGAAGATGCTCTCCCGCATCAAGTCCATGGGCCTGACCGACCCGGAGCTGGTCTCCGCGATCGTCGCGGTCGACGGCTATGTGGTCGGGGCGGCCCGCACCCAGCTCTACGAGGCGGAGGTGGAGCGGCGCACAGGGCTCACCGACACGGAGTTCTGGGCGGCGCAGGCCCCCGTGCTGGAGAAGTTCATGGCGTCCGGGCGCTACCCGATGCTGGCCGGACTCTCCGAGGACGCCTTCGGCCGCGACTTCGACCACTTCGAGTTCGGGCTCCAGCGCATCCTCGACGGCCTGGAGGTCCTGGTGGCCCGGCGGGCCGGGGCCGGGGACGGGACCGAGGACAGGGCCAGGGCCGAGGACGGGGCCAGGGCCAAGGACGGGGCCGAGGACGGGCCCAGGGCCGAGGACAGGGCCGGAAACAAGGACGGGGGCCAGGGG
>NZ_LIQX01000435.1 GCF_001418475.1 Streptomyces ossamyceticus
CCAGGCACTGGCCGAACTCGGGGTCCAGTGGGCGGTGACCGAGGACGCCCAGCAGTGACGTGCACCGTTAGCCGGTGAGCGGGCCGGCGCGGTCAGCCGCCGGCCCCGCGGCCCCTACGGCACCACTGCCGACAGCCAAGACACCGATCCCCGCAGGCACGGGGAGCACGGACCACCTGGGGGCGCGCCTGGCCTGGGGAGTGGACCATCCCCACGGGAGCGGGGAGCACGAGTACGGCATGGGCGGCCGCGACACCAGCGAGGGACCATCCCCGTTGGCGCGGGGAGCAGCACTGGCCGACCAGGCGGATCTCGTTCTCGGCGGGACCATCCCGCTGGCGCGAGGAGCACTTCGCCGACCCGACACCGGACATCAAAGTCCAGGGATCATCCCCGCGGGCGCGGGGAGCACCGCTCGGTCGGCGACACCGACTTCCCCGACCCGGGACCATCCCCGCAGGCGCGGGGAGCACGTAGCACTCGCTACGGCGGGCGGAATCCTCATGGGACCATCCCCGCGGGCGCGGGGAGCACGCCGCGGCGACCACGGCCCCGTCGTAGCCCTGGGGACCATCCCCGCGAGCGCGGGGAGCACCCGCCCCGGTTGCTGCGGGGCGGTCCGTCGTCGGGACCATCCCCGCGGGCGCGGGTAGCCCCAGCGGGTGCTGGCCGAGCGGCTGATGGAGTGGGGGACCATCCCCGCAGGCGCGGGGAGCACGCCGCGCGCGAGGTCCGCGCCCTCAAACCAGCGGGACCATCCCCGCGGGGCGCGGGGAGCACTTGTACGGCGGCCCCGACCGGTTCGGCTCCAGGGGACCATCCCCGCTGGCGCGGGGAGCACATATTGACCGGCCAACGTCCCGTTGACGACGGGACCATCCCCGCGGGCGCGGGGAGCACGGGTCCTGCGTGCCCGCTGTGGGGACCATTCCCGCGGGCGCGGGAAGCACACGGTGTTGTCGCCGGTACCGGCGTCCACCGCGGGACCATCCCCGCCGGCGCGGGGAGCACCCGCATGCCGAGGCACGTGCCTGGATCGACGCGGGACCATCCCCGCGGGCGCGGGAAGCACATCACCGTTCTGTCGCAGCTCGCCGTACGGAAGGGACCATCCCCGCAGGCGGGGAGCACCTGGGGGCTTCGCTCCGGCAAGGGCCACGGAGGGGACCATCCCCGCGGGCGTGGGGAGCACCCGTGGATCCAGTCCAGCGGAATCACCGCCCTGGGACCATCCCCGCGGGCGCGGGGAGCACTCGGGATCGGTTGGCAGCGAGCCACCCCAGTCGGGACCATCCCCGCGGGCGCGGGAGCACTTGGCCCTAACGATCTCGGCGTACTGCGCGCCGGGACCATCCCCGCGGGCGCGGGGAGCACTCCAGCGCGGCCTGGACCTGCGCGGCAGTGGCGGGACCATCCCCGCGGGCGCGGGGAGCACTGGCGCGACCCACGTACGAGTACAAGATCCGGGGGACCATCCCCGCGGGCGCGGGGAGCACATCGCAGCGTTCGGCGAAGGGCTGGAGGACGTGGGACCAAGAACGGTGCGTCCTTGTTCAGCGTACGAGGATCAGTCCGCAACTGTAGGCGCGCGCGTGGCCGATGCCCTGGGTGAGGGCGGTGACGAGCGCCTTCGGGTCGGTCACGGTGAGGGTGCCTTTGATCTCGGCACGAGCGATGCGCAGGCCCTTGTGCGGTGCCGGACTGGAGATTCGCGGGAGCATGCGCAGAGCGAGCCGTTCGGTGTCCGCGTCAGCGCCGATGCGGGTGACACCGTTGGGGGCAACCGCAGGTTCTCCGGATGGTTGGAGGCGGTGCGAGAACCACGTCCGCACGTGCTCAGGGCGGGTGTGGGGGACGCGGACGCCGCGGGTCTTCGGCGGTGAGCCGGGCGCGGGCGGAAGGCTGCGGACCGGATTGACGACCGTACGGAAGTCGACACGGTCACCGATGCGGAAAGTGCGGTCGACGGTGAGGGTCTGCGGCGCCTCGGCCAGGGCGCCTCGGGGCATACCGCTCCAGTCGGCAGGGACCGACGACTGGACCACCAGGTTGAGCCGTGCCTGCCGGAGATCGACTGTCCAAGTCGACAGGATGCCCATCTGGGAGCGGGCGTCAGGACTGCCCTCCTCCACCCAGCCGA
Source organism: Streptomyces ossamyceticus (assembly GCF_001418475.1). Taxonomy (GTDB): domain Bacteria; phylum Actinomycetota; class Actinomycetes; order Streptomycetales; family Streptomycetaceae; genus Streptomyces; species Streptomyces ossamyceticus. The sequence goes on from NZ_LIQX01000435.1 coordinate 2,141, forward strand.
GGAAACCGCTCATGACGGTCCGGTGCATGTCCTGTGCGTCGATGAGTGATTTGGCGGCGAAAGGATGCCGGGCGTCCAGAGTTAGCAGACTCTGCGTGGCGACGAACCTGGCGGCACGACCTGGGTCTGAGGGCGTATGCGGCGTGGCGGCTGTCGTGTTCACAGGATGATGTCCCATCCGCGGGCGTGCGAGGCGATGGTGATGCGGTGACGGGTCTCCCAGCGGAGGCTGTGAACGCCTCCGTCCGCGCCGAACCGCACAGGCTGGTCTGACAGGGGGCCGATGCCGGGGAGCGGGCGCGGATTCTCGATCCAGGCCCATGGACGTACGTCTGTCACCGGAGCCGGCGGCTCATCGTCGTAGCAAGGCTCCTCGGGGAGCAGGGCGCGTGTCTCGAACGCTTCCCTGAGGGTGCCTGGAACGACTCCGAGGGCGACGTCACCCGAGGGCGGACATGCCTTACGACCGAGCCAGAGCAGATGTTTGGGGTGCTCCAAGGCATGAGCGATCCGCTCCAGGAGTGCTGCATCGGGGTACTCCAGGCCGACGAGGAAGGCGGCGTCGGCGAGATACCAGCGTTCTGTGATCAGAGCGTGGCGACGGACCTCTCCGGAGATAAGGGCTCCCGACGTCGGGTCCGCGGTGACGTATTTCGGTGAGCCGTACCAGGCTTCCAGCTCCCCGCGGCCGAACGGGGCGGGCTCCGAATCCTTCAACGCCGTGGCTGCCGTGGCCTTCTGGGCACGCTGGTGGTCGGTGAGGAGGTCTCGCGGGCGCAGCGGGTAGGTGCCTCCGCCGACCGTGTGATAGTCGCGAAGCGGCGTGCCGGGCCGGTCGGCGCGGACCCCGAAGAGGACCTCGGCGAGTTCCCCGAGGGGCTCCTCCCGGGCGAGGCCGAGCGCTGCGGCACACAAGCCGATCACGCCGGACTTCGTGGGACGGGTGTGTGTGTCGCGGCGCGCGAACCGGCCGGTGAGGCCCCAGGACTGCAGGGGACCGGCTAGCCGGATGAGTAGGACGTGTGGGTCGTTCACGGGGTGAGGTCCTCGGTTCGCTCCACCGTGGTCAGTGACTGCGGCAATCCGAGCTCCCCCAGGAGCATGTCGATTTCGGGGTCGTACGTGAGCACCCGCGCGGTGCGGAGGTCCTCGCGGCGGCGGCTGACGAAAGTGTGGTGGCGCAGCAGCCTGCGAACGGCCGCGGGTCCTGCTGGTCCTTCTCCGCCGGCCGACACAGGGCCTTCGTCCACCGGGCGCTGGAAGGCGGAAGCGTAGTTGTAGGGGCGTTCCCCCTCGAACGCGAGAACGAGTGCGGGTAGCGTCCCGGTGGATGCGGTGGAGTTCTTCTTCGCCTCCGGGAACGCCAATACGAAGGCGTGCACGAACTCCTTCTCGGCCTCGGACGCGGCCGTCTCGGCTTCCTGCTGGTCCATTCCGGCCGCCCGCAGATTGGTGCGCAGTTGCGTGCGGTCGAGGACGGCGTGCCGGTAGAAGGTGCCGGAGATCAGCGACTGGTAGCCGGTCATGCCGGCGCCCGCGTCGTCGGCGGCGTCGAGGAAGCTGAGGGCGTTGCGTTTGCGATCCAGCTTGGCATCGTCGGCCGCCGCATAGAAGTCCTCGATCTGCTCAGCTTCGTGCACGGTGAAGGCGTGCCCGGTCTGGACGGCACCGTCGACGTTCGGTGAGTCGGGGATCTCGGCCAGAAAACGGCCGTAGAGAGCGATGTCCACGGCGTCGCGGGGAGCGAGGGCGAGCAGAACGGCGTCGCGCGTGGCCTTGGGCAGCGGCGGTAGGGGGACGGACACGGCAGCTTCTGCTGTGGACGTTCCCTCCGTGTCTTCCGCCTCTGGCGATGATGCGGCCTTCTTCCTGGCTCCCCGACGTGCCTTCTTCGCCTCCTCCGCGCTGGCCTGAGCTTCGAGATACGCGTCGCGCCACTCTTCGACCTCTGCCGCCTGATCTGCGATGTGGCCCGCGATCCTTACTGCGGCATCGGCCGGCGCGAAGACGAGCACCTTCGTCAGGTTAGCCACGGTCTTCTTCTTCGGGTCGCCGAATTTAAGTCCGCTCGCCTCCATTACCGCACGGGCAGTGACCAGGGCCTTGTCCTTCTCCCAGCCGTGGGCGGACTCGAGTTCACGTCCGGCCAGGATCGCCCACTCCCGGGTGCGCACGCCCATGCTCCGTCCCTTGAGCGCCCCGCGGCCGGCGTTGGCGCGGTCACGGGCGAGGACCCGCTCGGCACGTCGGCGGGCCTGGCTGGTGATCATGTGACGTTCCACGCCTCCGAAGACAAGGGTCTTGGGCTGCGCGTTCTCGTCGCGCACCGGGAGGACCGCCGCGAGGGTTTCGATGAGGTGCAGGGAGAGGAACTGGCTCCGAGGTGCCTCGATCACGTGGTGGTGTCCTTCCGCGTCGTCGGTTCGTTCTTTGCTTCCCGGCCTCGCGCCGGCGGAGTGTGAAATTCGACCGACCACCCGTAGGCGACGCGCGCCTTGCGGTCGTTCCAGTTGATGAGGTCCTCGGTCAGTCCGGTCCAGGACGGCGGCGGCTGTTCGCAGGCCCGCAGGCGGGTGACCGCATGCTGTAGGTGGCGCCAAGGAATGCGCCGACTGGCGACGACACGGTTCAGGAGGCGCTGGGCTCCGGGGTTGTCGGGCCCGCGTCCGGTCCCATCTCCGATACGGCGGGCCGCGGCGCCAAGGCTGCCGTGACCGTACGAGGGCGTGGAGCGCCCTTGGTGGTAGATGGCGAACAGGAAGGCCACCCGCTCGAACAGATCGCGGTGGTCGTCGCCTCCGTACCAGCCCGCGCGTATGTGGGCGTTGGTGCCGCCTTTGGCCCGGCGCAATTCGGCGAGGATCCCGTACTCGCGGTTGCGGACCAGAGTGGTGAGCCAGGCGGTGAGGGCCGCGCTGTCGTGCGGGACCCGAGGGCGCTCCTGGTCTGTTCCGGCGGACATGCTGTGCTCAGTCACGCGCGATCTCCCCTCGCAGTTCGGCCGGGGCCCAGTCGTGGGACATGTCCTCGTCGAAGCGCCGCACGGCCCGGGCCCGGGCGCGGTGGTTGCGGTCGTTAGGGGGCAGGGTGTCGAGGCGCTGGAGCATCTGGGTGCGAGCTGTCCTCATCAAGCCCAGTGCGTAGGCGACAAGGGGCTCCGACACCGGGTCATCGTCCTCCGGCCCTCTGTCGACCACTTCGTCCAGCAGTTCGTGAAAGGGGTCCTCCGCAGCGGGCCAGAAAGCCCACCGGGCATCGAGCCGTGCCACCTGACCGGCCTCGTCCGCACCCCGCATGGCTGGAAAGGCCGTCTCCGCGGCCAGGATGGCCGCGTTCTTCAAGCTCCTTGCGATGTATTCGGCGATGTCAGAGCCCCGACGGGAGGCTCGGTAGAGGTGGGCAGCCATGCCCGGGGCGTAGGGGTAGGCACCGTGTGTCCAGGTGAGGGGCAGGGTCTTGTTGGCCAGTAGGCCAACTGCCCACAACTGGTATGGGGCGCCTGTACCCGTCCGCTCGTAGGGCAGGGAACGGAGCCGCGCGTACAGACCGGTTCGGTCGTCCCTGACGGCGCTGTAGAGAGCGTGGGCTTCCTGCCACAGCGCCCTGCTGGGCGACGGCCACAACGGCTTCTTCAAACCGTTTGTCGTCTTGCTGAACACGGCGTCCTGGAGGTGCCGGTCGGGATCAAGTTCCAGGATCTCGCCGGCGCCGATCAGGACCCTGTCGACGACCAACTGCCCTTGCGGTCCGCGGTCCGCGCGTAAAAGCACGGACCGCCCCAGTGCGCTGTGAAGGTCCGCAGAACTTCGCGGCAATCTGGGCTTTGCCTTCTCGGTGAACGTACGGCGCTCAATGTCGCCGGTGGTCCAGGACGTGTTGAGCCAATCTCCCGGGCCGTCCGGCGGGTAGAGGTTCAGGCGCAGTGTCTCGCCGAGCGTCTGTCCCAGGGCGACAACGCGGATCCTTCCCGTGAGCCGGCCCGCGGCGAGATTGGTCACTTTGGCGCCGAGCCGCTTCCCCGGCATGCGGGCCCGCCCGTAGGGGCCGTACACGTGTTGCGTGAGCGTGGCACGGAAGGCGTCTGCCGCCGAGAGCGGGTTGTCGAGCTCAAGGTGGTGATGGTCGAAATGCTGGTTGTAGTCGCCTGCGTGTTCGATGACCAGCTGGGCTGTTCCCGTTCCGCTCTCGGCGAGATCCGCCGCTAGTTGGGAGTTCTGCAACAGGGGCGCCGTGGGGTGAAACAGGTCCCAGGAGTCGTCCGGTTGGCGGGCCAGCCATGCGGCCGCCGGTGCGAGGCTCCGCTTGCCGACCACCCAGGCACGCCATTCCTCGTCCGAAGACGGACAGGTTCCTGAGGCGAAGCAGATGGCCAGCAGGTGCTCGATGACGGCGACGTTCTCACCCGGTGACGTGCAGTCCAGGGCTGCCAGTTCATCAGCCCCGGCAAGGAGCGCGCGCAGCGAGTGGTGGGCGGACGCGCCGTCGACGGTTATGGCGGGTATGCAGGGCTTACGACGCGGGTCCCAGCTGAGACGCTGCTCGGCAGGCCCGGACGGGGAAGCTTCGGACAATTCCTGGCTACCCCCTCTCGGTCATGGACAGTGGAGACGGCGCCGATTCCGTCGAACGGCGCAGAAGCCGGCGATGGTGATCGTCGGGGGCCGTTCTGCGAATCGGTATCCCCTTGTCGGAAGGGGACGGAACAACCCCCGCATACGCGGGGAAGAAGTCAGACGAAACCCTTGAGGCCGTCGACGGGCCACTCCCGCTGTCTGCGGGACCGCTCCTTTGGTTTTGCGCTCGACTCTCCTTCGAAAAGGGCACCTGGCTGTCGACCTGGAGCCGGACGGATCGGGCCCCTACAGTGGGAGATTGCCGAAGGATCGGCAGTCCCGGCGAGGCTGTGGAGCGGTTCCCGTCCCGTGCGCGCGGAACCGGAACCACTCATGGCCGGGGCAGGCCGTTTCTTGGCGCATATCGCGCGCCAAGAACGGCCAGCTACCAGAGGTGGTCGACGCTGTCGTCGACCACCGCGGCAGCCACGACGAGAACGAGTTCCCACCCATGGGGCTCCAGCCATTCGCGTGCAGCTCTGCCCATGAACACCCTCCGTATCGGGGCCTCCATCCCTGCGGGTGCAGAGCGGGGGCGCCGATACGGCCGAAGGCAGAATTGCGCACGGATGTCTTTGTATCTCAACTCAGTTGCTTTGCGGGCGAGTTTAAGCAAGTGGATCTTGCAAGATCGTCGTGCAACACGCTTGAAGCTGCCGAGTTGGGTCGAACAGCGGCATGGTGTTTGAGCCAGCCGGACCGAGGCCCGGGCCCAAGCGTGCCCCTGCCGCACGATGCCTCTAGGGCGCATCCCCCTCACCGCGTGCGACGGCGCACCAGGATGGTGAGAGTGGTGCGTGCATCCTTGCGGCGTTCCGGCGTGGGGGCCAGGACGGAGACAAGGGCGACGACGAACAGGACGCCCGTGTAGATCAGGCCGACACACCCGCTAAGAGCTGCGGCATAGTGAAGCAGTTGGGAAATCTCGGACACGGGCCATCCTTCTGTCTCGGGAGCCGGACTCGGCTGGGGCGGTGATGGCTCTACAGTCGCGAGACGGCGGGACAACGGACAGTTACGCCTTCTTTCGCGAGACGATTTCCGCAGCTCAGGCGGCACAATTTTGACGACGCCGACCGGCCTTTCCGCAGCTGCGTACCGAGAGGGGAGCGGTGACCGAGACGGAGCGAACCGCACGCAAAAAGCTGGGCGCCATGCTGACGCGCCTGTGGAAGGCGGCAGGGCAGCCACAAGCTCAGGAGCTCGAACTTCCTCCTTCCACGCTGCGAGACTGGCGAAAGGGAGAAACAGCCCCCGAGAGAACGGACCACTTCCGGTCTGTGGTGCGAAAGCTGCAGCAGGCCGCCGGCCACCCGATCCACACGGATACCGAGTGGGAAGTCGCCCTGCGTGCCGCGCAGCAGGAAGGGACCAGCGCTCGGCACCGGCAGATCGTCGTGGTCCGGGAGAGGGACCCGCGCCACCGCTTCGTCCGGCCTCACAGACCCGCCGTTGAAGCCGCCGTGGATGACGTCCGCGGGCGGGAGGGCGAACGAAGGGCCATGAACGCGTTCGTCACGGATCCCCGTTCCACGGCGCCGTCATACCTGTGCTGGCACGCCGACGCTCCCGTGGGCAAGACCGTCCTGCTCGCCGACTACGTGCAGCGGCCGCCGCACCGCACCGACATCTTGAACTTCTTCGTCTCCGCTGCGCACGGCACCGACACACGCACTGCATTCGAGCAGCAAATGGCAGATCAAATCGGAGCATTCGTCCGTTCACCCCAGCAGCGCATGTCCGGCAGTGTCCAGCAGTGGAAGCGTCTCTTTGCCGCAGCCGCAGAGAAGAGCATGCGGCACGGGCGCAAGCTGTTGCTGGTGGTCGACGGTCTCGACGACGACGTGGCCTGGTCGGGACTGGCTGCCGACGGCGCGGCGCCCACGGCCGGCGGCAGAAGCACGCCAAACGTCGTCCGCGGAAGCATCGCCGCGCTCCTTCCTGCTGCTCCACCTCCCGGTATGCGCGTCATCGTCTCCTTCAGGCGCGGCGTGCGCCCTCCCGACGACCTCCCCACCCGGCACCCACTGCGCCAACGCACACACCTGCGCGCTCTGGCACCTGTCGATGGAGTACCGCAGGTCCGGCTGCCGCCGCCGGACCCCTCCGCTCTGGGTGAAACGGTCGCGGGGCTGCTTGCCGCGGCGGGCGGCGGCCTGCGCACGGCGGACCTGGCGGAGCTGACCGGGCGCCCGGCCGACCGTCTCGACCGCCTGGTGCATGGGCCGGCGGGGCGCTCCCTCATCCTCGACGATCCGGTAGCCCAGACCTACGCTCTGGCTGCACCCGGTCTCATCCAGGCAATTCATGAGGACTTGGGAGACGAAGCGATCGCACGGCATACCCGTGCGCTGCTCGGCTGGTCGCAGAGATGGCGTACGGCCGGCTGGCCCCCTGAAACGCCCCCGTACCCCCTTACACATCAGCTCAGGCTGCTGACCGGCGCCGCAGAACGTGCCGCATACGTTCTCGACATGCCCCGGCTGCGCCGACTCGCCTCCACGGCCGGCCCGGGAACGGCTCTCGCACAACTGGACGCACTCGAAGAAGAGATCAGCCCCTCAGACACCAGCCCCGGCAGCCTGGCGGTGCTCGTCCCGCTCATCGCGGCGCGCACTTTGCTGCGCCGCGAGTCACGCGAGGTGCCTCCCGGTGCCCCCGCCCTCCTCGTCCGGCTGGGGGAAGTGGAGCGCGCTCGCGGCCTGGCCCGTTCCGCACCGACCATGGCCGCAAGAGCCGTGCACCTGGCGGCCGTGGCGGTGGAGATGACCTACGCAGAGCGGGAAGGAGCGGACGCCGTCGCACTCGAGGCAGCCCAGTGGCTCACCCGTAACGACCAGGGCTTCCCCGGCACGTATCAAGACACCGAGACATACACGCGGCTCCTCGAAGCCGCCCGCACACTCGTATCACTGAACGATCTGGGCGCTGCCCGAACCCTGCTACGGGCCGTGATCCGCGACAAGGCGGCCGGGACCGACGCACTCACCGAGGCAGCCAGCCTGCTGGTCACGGCCAACGACGCGTATGGCGTGACGGCATTGCGTGAACGGGCAGAGAACCTGAGCGAGGGCGGCACGCGCGACCGTGCGGCCGCGGTGGACCTCTGGGGAGCACTGGCACGGGCGATGCCTTCGCTCAGCAGCGACGCCGGTGATCGCATCATGGCCATCTGTGAGGAGCTCGACACCTCGGACGGACTGGACGCAGTCGACGTACTGGCCCGCGCCGCGTCTGCGCTTGCCAGACTGCCCACCAGGCGGCACCGCGTGGCTCAGAAAAAGACACAGACCGCACTGGCCCGAATGACCGAAGCGCTGGCCGACCCCGATGCGCTGTCCGAAGACGATCAAGCACACCTCGGTCGCGAACTGGCCGGAACCCTGGCACGTCTCGCTCAGGCGGTCGACGACACCATGCCACCCACGCGGAACGCCCTCGAGGACATCGGCCGTCTGCTGAAAGCACTACCAGAGACGCTACGCGTCGGCGTACTCGGCGATGACATTCCTGAACGGGCTCTGTTCCTCACCGAAGCCAGCGAGGAACGCAGAGCACAACAGGCCCATACTGCCTCGGCTGCCGCCAGGGATGAGAAGAACGCGATCCGGAGAAACAAGGACGCAGAGCGGAAAGCGCTGGCGGTATCACGACGGAAGGACACAAAGACACGAACAGAACCAGGAGGCACGCAGAGCAAGGCCCGGTCGGCACCAGCAACCCAGCGCGCACCCAGGCATCGGATGTCCACAGGTCTGCGTCTCCCCGACAACGGGCCGCGGCCTGATCACGTACTTCTGTTGCACGAGGCAGACGATCAACTGGATGCAGGCAGTCTGCTGCGCAGCCGGGAGCTGCTGGAGACGGCCCTGCAACGCTCTCGCGTTGCGTCGTCGCATCCGACCGCCCCAGGTGACTGGACAGTACACCTGTCTCAAGCTCTGGGTCTCACAGGCGAATTCAGCACAGTCGAGGCACTCGCCGCAGACCTGCCAGGTGCACCGGACCGTGCGCTTCACCTGGCAGCTCTCTCCCTCGGGTGCTCTCTCGGCGGGCACACAGACGCGGGAGGCCGCTACGCCCATGACGCAGCGCGTCTGACGGCCGGCAATACCGATCCCGGCCTGACGAACGTCGTAGCCCAGGCGCTCGCCCATGCCGGAGACGCATCTGCCGCTTCGGCCACCGCCACAGGACGTACCGCCACGGAGAAGCGGCAGGCGCTAACAGCCGTCGCGGCCGGGCTCGCCCGTCACTGCCCCGAAGAAGCGGCACGTATCGCCGAACCTCTCACAGAAGCCCTGATACGACGGATCGATGCGGGAAGCCCGTTCCGAACCCTCCCGGAACTGGCAGCTCTCCTGCTTGCCTACCCCGATATCCGACAACCCGACCCGCGGCTGCACGAAGCGTTCCGGCTCGCCTCAGTTCGCCTGTCCGACACATCCCCACAATGGCACACCCCGTCAATGACCGTCCTCACCCTGCTGAAGCAGCTCGGCTGTCTCCCCGGGGAAATCAGCCACGCCGTCGCAGACATGACCAACAGATGGCGGCGCTCGCTCCAGCCGGGGCAGGAACCCTGCGCCGTACTCGCCCTGCTCTCCGCCATCGACGGTGACACCACCGCCCTCTGGCGCCATACCGAGGCGGCACGAACACCAGACGGGCAAGCAATGGCGCTCTACGCAGCCGCCGCATACCTCGCTGGCACCCCCGTGACCCTGGCCACGGACAGCCGGGCCGGCGACAGGCTCGTCCGGACCTGTCTGGCACTCACCCGGACAACCAGCGACGGCAGCCCCCCTGCCGAAGCAACGGCCCGGCGCCTCGTGCGCGGCCTCTTGAGAACCGACGCGTGGGCCCACACGATCCCGCTGCTCCCTCAACTCGCTCCCGGCGCCCTGCGGCACCTGAGCTCGATCGCAAGACACCCCGGCCGACGCGCGGACGGACCTGAAACCGAAGGCAACACATCCGACCTGTAAAAAACCCGGTGCCAATAGCGCTCGTCCTGCACCCGCATCTGCAGCATGTGGTGGGAAGAGGTCTCTGCACCCCGCACCCGTGGGGATGGTCCCTCGACCGTGTCCAGCGGTGCCTGCGTGGCCACGTGCTCCCCGCACCCGCGGGGATGGTCCCTCGGTGCGTGGGTCCGGGGCCTGTTCCTGCCGGTGCTCCCCGCACCCGCGGGGATGGTCCCTCCATGGCCCACCGGGACTCTTCACGGTCCTTGTTGCTCCCCGCACCCGCGGGGATGGTCCCAACGGCGTGAACGGCGTGCTGGAGTGAGTATGTAGACGAGTTTCAGCAACGTCTGTCGTTCAGCGCGGGCAACACCGGGAGTTCGCGGGGAACCGTGTTGACGAGTTCCAGCAACACCTGGGGGCTTGCGGTGGGAGCATGGGGGTGCTCCATACCGCTGGGGGCCGCCGATGACGTCGAAGTCGAGGACCGAGCTGTACGCGGCGATCCGCCGTGACCATCGTGCCGGCTGGGCAAGCGCGCTCTGATGCGCAAGTACGGGGTGGGACATCCCACGGTACAGAAAGCGCTGGAGTCCGCGTGGCCGCAGCCGCGGAAGAGGCCTCCGCCCCGGGCAACCCGGCTCGATCCGTTCAAGTCGCTGGTGGACGAGATGCTGCGGGCGGATCTGGTCGCGCCGCGCAAGCAGCGGCACACCGCCAAGCGTGTCTTCGACCGGCTGGTCGACGAGCATCATGCGGACCAGATTTCCTACGGCATGGTCCGTGCCTATGTCGCGGTGCGCCGTGGCGAGATCCGGGCCGAGGCCGGTCACGGCAGTCCGGAGGTGTTCGTTGCGCAGTCGCACCGCCCCGGGCAGGAGGCCGAGGTCGACTTCGGGGACGTGACGGTGCGGCTGGCGGGGCAGACCCTGGTCTGCAGCCTGTTCAGCATGCGCCTGTCCTACTCGGGCAAGGCCGTGCACCGCGTCTTCGCCACCAGCGGGCAGGAGGCGTTCTTGGAAGGGCAGGGGCCTTGCCCCTTGATCCTGGACACACGAGACACTGGATCCTGAGGATCTGAGAACGGACATCTCGTGGTCATGAAGAACTATCCGCCGGAGTTCAAGGCGGACGCGGTCGCGCTGTACCAGTCGCGGCCCGGGGCGACGATCAGGCAGGTCGCCGCCGATCTGGGGATCAACCCCGAGACTCTGCGGAATTGGGTCCGAGCGGCCGGAGCGAGCCGGCCGCGGGGGCGCCGGGCGGAGGTGCCGACCGAGCCGCCGACGCCGCTGGAGGCGGAGAACGCCGCTCTGCGGAAGAAGGTCCGTGAGCTGGAGGAAGAGCGCGAGATCCTACGGAAGGCGGCGAAGCATTTCGCCGGGGAGACGCGCTGGTGAACCGCTTCCAGTTCGTCGCCGACCATCAGCGCCGTTACGGCGTGAAGCGGCTGTGCACCCTCCTGGGCGTTGCCCGTTCCAGCTTCTACCACGGTGAGCTCGATGATCGCGGATGCCTTGCCTCAGGCACCAGCGAGGTGAGCCAGCATCACATCGACTCTCTCGGAATGCAACACGCCCGGCTATCTGCGGCGCGAACGTGTCCCGAACGACGCGCCTGCTCAATCGCACACAGGCTCATCCGCACACGGTCTCTGCGGACACGAGGCGGACCATGGCGATGCTCACCCGGGAGTTTCCCGGCTCGGAGATCGCTGTCGGGATGCAGCTCAAGCACGTCGCCACTCGGGCGCTCGCGAATACCACCACCCAGGGTTACACCGAGCCCTCGCCCGCCTGGGCCCAGCACCTGCGGACCGCCATCAGCGAGCGCCGCTTCGAGCGGCTGGCCGAGCTCTTCGCCGCCGACGGCCGTGCCAAGCCGATCGGCTACGGACCGGGCGCCGACCGCCTGCGCGAGACTTTCGCCGTCATTCGGGCCAAGGCCGCCGAGATGAGAGCGACCAACCAGGCGCAGCGCGGCGATCTCCGGGTCGAACTCGACCTCCTGCGCCGCACGCGACTGTCCGTCCGCTTCGGCAAGCTCAACCACTGCACCATGGACGACGCCAACCCAGTCGGCGCCAAGTGCCTTGAGGACGCGATCGTCCCCGAAGGCCACCAAGGCCCGCTCATCGACCGCTGCCAGCCTTCCCGCTGCAGGAATAGCGTCATCGCCCCCCGCTCACCTGCCCATCTGGACCGCGGAACGAGCCTCGCTCACCAAGCTGCTCGCCATCCGCAAGCTCCCGCCCAGTCGCCGGGCGCTGCTCGCCGAACAGCTCCGCGACGTCGACCGCGTGATCCGAAAGGCACCCGATGCCCCCTCCGACGGTGTCCGCGAAGACTGAGCAGGCTTTGCGCGAGGCGATGGAGCGCCTGTTCAGCGGCCGGCCCACCCGCACCGACGGCAAGCTGATCAAGAACAATCTTTGGCGAGAGGCCGGCGTCAGCCGAGCGACGATGAACCGTGGGGCCTTGCCACCCTTCGGGGACAGGTCCCGACCTCTTCGGGGATGCCGCACTTCGTGCGGCGGGCCACCTTGGCCGGATCAGCCTTCGGCGAGGCGGGGTCCCAGCTCTCAGGCACGAACAAGCGCCAGTCGACGGCCGCCGACGTCGCGTCGGAAGCCAGGTGCAGCGAGACTCCGGCCTGGCAGTTGGTGACCTTGCCCGCGGTGCCGGTGTGCTGCCGGGCCACGCACGCCGAGGCGTCCCCGTCCTTGAGGAAGCCGGTCTCATCGACGATCAGCGCGGTCGGCTTGATCACATGCTGCATCCGCCAGGCGAGGCGGGCGCGGACATGCGCCGCGTCCCACGGGCTGGTGGTGATGAAGTTCGCCAGGGCCTGCCGGTTGCCGTCCTCGCCCAGCCGGGCGGCCATCGGCTCCACCGACTTGCGCCGCCCGTCCAGCAGCAGCCCCCGCAGATAGACCGTTCCCCACCGGCGTTGATCCGCCCGCGAGAACGGCTCGAACATCTCAGCCGCGAAGTCCTTCAGATCACACCGGACCGCGGCCGACTCCCCACCCAGCACACCCCGTCAACGGCACACCCGATCAAACGGACACGCCACCGGCGAATCAACCTGACCAAGCACTACTGGCAGTGCGTCACCGTGACGCCGGGCGCGCCGCGCCCTCGTACGGGAAGCGGCGCCCGGCGCGGTTCACGCTGAGTGGACCTCCAGGGCGGCGCGCACGGCGGACTCCAGCGCTCCCTCGATCCACGCCGGTTTCACGGAGGTGTGGTCGCCCGCGAAGTGCAGCCGCCCCTCGGGGGCCGGGATGGACGTGAGCAGCTCAGTGTGCTGGCCGGGCAGCAGCACGGACGCCTCGCCGTAGGCGTACGGGTCGCGCATCCAGCTCTGGGTGCGGCCCGCGCCGGTGTAGAAGACTTCGATCCGCTGGCCGTACACCTCCTGGAGCCCGCACAGGGCGCGCGGGTAGCGGGCCTCGTCGTCCAGGGAGTCCCAGCGCAGGGCGTCGTCCGCCCAGCTGTAGGACGCCAGGACCACCCCACCGGCGCTGCCGGGCACCGGGTGAGACGGCTGGTACATGAACCGGTTGGCGTTGTCCGAGACCGAGCCGCCACCGACGACGTCGACCGCGGCCGGCTGGTCGCGGCTGACGGCGCGGTTCGCGGCGTAGTGGGTGCGCTGGCCGGCGGTGATGTGGCCGGACGGGACGGACGGGTGGGCGCCGAGCAGGCTGCCGTCGCCCGGGGTTCGTCCGGCGCGGTAGGCGTCGTACAGCCCTTGGTCGATGCGGCCCAGCTCCCGCTTCCAGTCGGCCTCGTCGAACTCCCACCAGCGGCGGCTGAACTCCAGCAGCACCTTGGTCGCGCAGTCGTAGTGCAACTCGGTGACCGCCCGGCGCTTGGTGTACGACATCGGCGGGCTGACCTGCACGTGCCGCAGGCCGGAGAAGGGCACGGTCACTACCGCCGCGTCCGCCGTGAACTGCTCGCGCACGACCGGGCCGCCCCGTCCCTCGGAGACGGTGTCCACCCACACGTGGGGTCCCCGGGCGCGTACGTGCCGGGTATCGCTGCCGGCCCGGTCGGGGTCGGGGTCGTAGTACTCGATCCGGGTCACCCGCCGGTCGAACCGCACGGTGTCGCGGACCTTGGCCAGCAGGGCGTCGGGCAGGACGGCCGTGCCGCCCTCCAGCTCCCAGAACGCTGTGTCCGGGCTGATCAGGGAGGACCCGATGAAGCTGTGCACGAAGGACAGCGGGAGTCGTGAGGTGAGGTTCTCGACGGTACCGATCAGGTCGACCGTCCGCTCGTCCAGGCCCGCGTGCTCGGTCAGGAAGCGGAACATCGACCAGTCGCCGAAGCGCTGGATCACCCTGGCCCAGCCCTGGATGCGTTCGGGCAGCGGCTTGTCGGTGCGCTTGCCGTCCGGCCCGAGCGTGCTGAACTCGTCGCGCACCGGGTCAAGAACCGAGCGCAGGATGACCGCGGCCGGGGTGTCCCAGTGGGCGCGCGGGACCCCGAACGAGCGGTTGATGCGCCGGGGGGCGCTGGCGTAGTCGGCGCGGCGCATGCGCACGCCGTTGACATGGATCCAGGTGTGCGCGGCTGGCCGTCCGTGGCCGTCCACGTCGAGATAATAGAACGGCCGCTTCTTCAGGCCCAGTTGGCCGATGAGGTCCATCACCAGCGGGTGGCTGCCGGGCAGTCGCATCGCGCCGGCCTCGGCGTACTGGCGCGGGTCGGCGAAGGGCTGTGCCGCCTTCTCGTGGCCACCGCGGCGGAACGTCTTGATGCGCCCGCCCACCCGGTTGCCGTTGGCCTCCAGGACGGTCACGTGGTGTCCGGCGCGCTGGAGCAGCCACGCCGTCACGAGGCCGGCCGGGCCCGCCCCGATGACGAGGACCTTCTTGGCCTTGGCCGTCCGGGCGCGGGGCAGGCCGTCCTTGAGCACGCGCCGGTAGCCGGGGACGAGGGGCCGGCCGTCGTCGTCGACGACGAGCAGGGCCCGGGCGACGGCGAGGCAGCGGTCGAAGTCCGCGCCGCGCGCGGCGGACGGGGCCGCCACCGGGGCGGGATTGCGCGGGGGCGACTGGGCGGGCAGGGCCGCCGCGCTGCCGGCGCTGAGGAAGGCGGCCACGGCGGTCGTGCCCGCGGCCGTCGTGAGCGTACGTCTGGTCAGGCAGCCATGGTCGGCGTCAGCCTGGTGATGCTCGGTCATGCCGCAACTTCTACGGGCCCGCAGGACCGGTCCGCTCCGGGTTGTGATGAATTGCCACGGACGAGGGAAAGTCCCCGTTCAAACCGGTGCAGACCGGGTGCGCGGGGGGCACGCGGGGGCGGGCGCCTGCCCCCGATTACGGCGAAGGGATGAACCGCGCCTCTGTGCCGCCCGGCGCGCGAGGCCGGGTCACGACACTGCTCCCTACAGACCTGCGCGCGGAGGGGGAACACAGTGGAACAGCGGCCCGGGGCGGGTGCCCGAGCGCGGTACTGGTTCGACACGACCCTGGCGCGCGGCACCTCGGCCCTGGTGGGCTGGCTGGTGCTGGTCTGCCTGGCCGTCGTCGTCCCGGCGAGCGCGGCTCTGGTGTGGACGGGCGGGCACGCCCCCGCCACCCTCTCCGGGAAGGTGGCGGCGATTTGGCGCCTGACCGGGGAGACGATGCGGCTGGGCGGCACCACAGGCAGTCCGGCCCGGGTGGCGCTGTCGGTGCTGCTGGCCCTGGTCGCCCTGGTGTACGTCTCGACCCTCGTCGGTCTCATCACGACCGGGCTCACCGAGCGGCTCATCGCCCTGCGGCGCGGCCGCTCCAAGCTCCTGGAGCGCGGCCACGTGGTTGTCCTGGGCTGGTCGGAACAGGTCTTCACGGTGGTGAGCGAACTGGTCGCGGCGGGCGCCAACCAGCGGCGGTCGGCCGTGGCGATCCTGGCCGACCGGGACAAGACGGCCATGGAGGAGTCCCTGCAGAGCAAGGTCGGCCCGACCGGCCGGACCCGGCTGATCTGCCGCAGCGGTCCGTCGGCCGACCCGGCCGTGCTGGCGCTGACCAGTCCGGCCACCGCCGACTCGGTCATCGTGCTGCCGCCCGACGCGTCCCGCAGCGACGCGGACGTCGTCAAGGCGCTGCTGGCCCTGCGGGCGACGGCGCGCGGGGACGACGTCACCGTGCCCGTCGTGGCGGCGGTCCGCGACGGCGGTTACCTGCTCGCGGCCCGCCTGGCCGCCGGGTCCCGGGGCGTCGTCCTGGAGAGCGACACCGTCACCGCCCGGCTGATCGCGCAGGCGGCGCGCCGCCCGGGACTGTCCCAGGTCCACCGCGACCTGCTCGACTTCGCCGGGGACGAGTTCTACCCGGCCGCCCACCCGTCCCTGGCCGGCCGGGAGTTCGGCGAGGCGCTGCTCTCCTACGGCAACGCCAGCGCGGTTGGGCTGATCCGCGACGGGGTGCCCTGGCTGAACCCGCCCGCGCGGACGGTGCTCGAACCCGACGACCAGCTCCTCGTCATCGCCGCCGACGACGACACCGCCGAGCTCGCCGACTGCGCGCCGCTGGTCGACGAGCATTCTGTGGCGGGCCCCCGGCCGTCGGACACCCGGCCGGAGCGGCTGCTGGTGCTGGGCTGGAACCGCCGCGCACCCCTCGTCCTGCGGGAGTGGGGCCGCAACGCACCCTCGGGTTCGTTGGCCGACGTGGTGGCGGACGAGGACGAGGCCGTGGTGCGGGCCGCCTGCGACGACGACAGTGACGTCGGCGACGGCGACGGCTCCGGATGGACCTGTGTGGCTCTCAGGGGCGACACCACCCGCCCGGAGACCCTGGCCAGCCTGGACCTCGGCTCCTACGACAGCGTCATCGTGCTCGGCCAGGAGCCACGGGCCGGCGAGCCTCCCGAGGAGCCGGACACCCGCACGCTCGTCACCCTGCTCGTCCTGCGCCACCTCGAACGGCGCACCGGCCGGGAGCTGCCGGTGGTCACCGAGCTCACCGACGACGGCAACCGGCCCCTCGCCCCACTAGGCCCCGGAGCGGACGTGATCATCAGCGGCAAGCTCATCGGGCTGCTGATGGCGCAGATCTCCCAGAACCACCACCTGGCGGACGTGTTCGACGAACTGTTCTCGGCCGGCGGCACGCAGATCCACCTGCGGTCCGCCGCCGAATACGTCGTGACCGGCCACGAGACGTCCTTCGCCACGGTCGTCGCAGCGGCACGCGCCCGGGGCGAGTGCGCCGTCGGCTACCGCAGCCACGCCGACGCCCACCGGGCCCCCGGGTACGGGCTGCGCCTCAATCCGCCCAAGGCGGACCGCCGGCGCTGGTCCGACGGCGACGAGGTGGTCGTCATCGCCGGGGAGGGACGGCGGGGTGCCGTCAGAAGCGGCGGACTCCCGCTTCCCCGCCGTACTCCCCGAGGCTGATCACGTCGAAGGCGGCGCGCGAAGACGCGTATCACCCGCAGGGGGTCGCCGAAGCGGTCGTGGTGGCTGCAGACGTCGACAGGGCCGTGCGCCGGGCGGACGGCCCGATGCCAGGGCGTGGGTGATGGTCGACATCCTCGGCTGCCAGCCCGGCGACCTCATCGAGGTCCGGGTCGTCAACGAGGAGATCCGCAAGACCGCAGACGAAGCACCGGTCCGGCCGCTGCCGACTGCCCGCCGGACCACGATCCGCCGGCACGAGGGACTATGACCAAGGCCCGCGACCGCCAGCGAGCCGAACAACGACAGGCGGCTCTGGACCGCGTGATCACCGCCCTCACCGCCTCACTGCCCGGTCTCGGCCGGGCGGAGGCCGGGCAGGCCGTCTCCGAGGCACAGGGCGCCCAGGGCATCCGGCTCCGCGACGTCGACCAGCACCTCGCCGACCACCCACAGGCCCTGATCTCCGGCGAAGCCAACTGCCCACCTGTCGCCATCCGCCTCGCCAAGATCCTTCACACTGCGGGACACACAGCCGTGGTCCGGCCAGCCTGCACCGACTGCGGAAGATTCAACCTGGACCTCCCACGGCTCGGCCCCAATGGGCGCTTCTTCATCAACTGCTCCGCCCGCAACAGCAAAGGCACCTGTGATCGATGCGGCCGCACCGACACCCGGCTCGCCGCCCGCCGAAAAGGACTGTAAATCGTTCGGCCCTGTCTCGCTTTCGGTGGTGACGGAGTGTGCTGCTATCCGAGGAGGATGCGGTCGCCAGCAGGTGACAGGAGCGGCGGACACGTCGTCGAACGCATCCGCCGTGCCCGTGCCTGGGTCGGGCGCCATCGGCCGGAGCCCCACCTGTCCGGGCAGTCTCTGCCAGAGGGCGGCGACGACCGGCCAGTCCTCGAACCTGGGGCGGTCCTGCCAACGCCGTACATCAGCACCCGGTACCGTGACGAGTCTCCGACCGTGCGCACCCTGCGGCTCTTGCCAAACGGAGCCCTTGCCGTCTGGAAGCAGTTCCATGATGGAGGGGGGACACCGCTCGTCGAACTCGGCCATTTCGGGGCCGGTGTACCGCCACTTGCGGGTGCGTCGGCTGAGCAGCCGACTCCGATCGTCCAACAGCCGCAGGTCCAGTTCGTCGGTGCGACGGCCCTGGTCGTCGTAGAGCCACAGACCGACGTAGTGGTCCCGCCAGGAAACCAGCCGGACCTCCAGCGGAACGTCCCGCCCCGGGATCCGCTACACCACGACGTACGGCAGCCCCGCGACATCCCGCTCCCGCGCCGCCTCGGCTGTCAGCGGCCCGCCACAGCGCGCGAGCCTGAAAATCCCACGCCAGTGCGTACGCCACCTCGACGACCGTCACCGCTTCCTGCTCCCCCACCCACTCCGACACCGTCCGCTCTGCCTGATCGTGACGGACACGGTAGGCCCCGCCCCTGACAAGGGCCGATGTGGGGACATCTGTGCCGCTAGAGCGGTCACGGAAGGACCAGCGTCTCCTCGGCAACAACCGACCGCCTGGCCGGCGGCCATCAGCACCCCTGGGGCCCAGTAACCATCCACCCCGGTCGGCACGGAGGCTCTGAGCGTTCCTGGAGGTCAGACCATCAACGCCGAGTGCAGCGCGCCGAAGGTCTTTCGAAGCTCCCACGTGGCGATCGGATCGATCTCCATCTGCAAATGACACACGTCGTCATCGCCGTTGGGTGTCAGGCGCACGAAGAAGGCGAAACCGTCCCCCACAGGCTCGGCCTTCAACGTCAGCGGATTGTTCCGACCGGGAGTCACCGCCGCCGAAAGGCGTCGACCCGACGGCGCGCATAGGTGAGAGAGCATACGGGCCGCGAAGTCCACGACCTCCGCAGCGCTCAGATCTGCGGTGAAGTCGGCTCTCAGCCAGGAGGACCAATCTGCGGTGATCTGCCAGCTGTCCGCATGGATCCGAGCCAGTTCGAGCCACGCATCATCGGTGCCGAGGCGTATCCGCGGCTCTTCCATTCGTTGCCCTCCGCAACCCGTGGTCTTGACTCAAGATCGTATGCCCCGGATCTCTCTTCTCGGAAGCCGTCATAGGGGATCGCGCCTGGTCGGGTGTCGACCTCGCCGCGCCGTGCCGTCACTGAGCAAGCGGGTATGGCCCGCTCGGCCACGCGAAAGTAGGCCGACGGGCTTCACGCGTGGATGGACCGTGCGCCACTCGGGATGTCCCTACGCCGCTTCCGGCGAGTCGGCGGACCCTGCCGCGACGACGCGGCCACCAGCACTTTGGCCAGAGCGTCAGCGGCATCGGCCGAGCCATGCGGTAGAGAGCAGCACCCCACGCAGTCTCGGTCCGCCCAACGCTGCCCCGGCCGCCACGCCCCACACGGCCGCCATGCCCACCAGGGGCGCCAGCCAGGCCACCGAAACCACCGTGATGCCCCACCGCACGCCCGCCAGCAGTCGCACACCCGCCCGCCGCAACCGGGAGGCCGGCTTCCACCGGCTACTGGGAATCGCGCAAGACTGGGGATTCACGGGGTGCCCTCCCGAGAGGTTGTGGTCGATCCTCGCCTGTCGGAGTCCATGCCGCCTGATGTCACCTACTCAACACACCACGAGCCCGTGCTCAAGTGACGCGGACGAGACCGGCGACGTCTCCGCAGACTCCGCCTTCGCCCACCGGATGCGAAGTCACCGCGTGGTGCGCGACTTCGCGTTCAGGCGCCGGATCACCAACGCCGAAACGGTGATCTACTGAGCGGCCCCGGCCGCAGCCTGGGAGGGCGTCAGCCGGGCCCGTGTCCAGCGGGCGCACGCCGTGCCGAAGGGAAGGACCGGGCGCCGGGCCGGCCTGCAACGTCAGGTAGTGGTGGGCCAGGTCCGCAGCAGAGTGGCGATCTTCCCGGCGGTGCACGCGGGATCGAGGAGCAGGTCCTTCAAGGCAACGGCGTCCTCGCGGCCGGGCTTGACAGAGATCCCGGCCGCTTCCAGGTACATCACGCCGGTAGCCGCGGCGACGGCCATGTTGGAGCGCTCCAGCCAGCGGCACCGGCCCAGCGTGTGCACCAGGGCGGCAGCCTTTGCGTAGGGGCCGTCGTAGACGGGGTGCTCGAACAGTTCGGCCCGGTGACGGGCGACCGCCGAGACCGGCACACCGTAGTCGTCGGGCGCCGGGTCGTCCGCTCCGGCCGCCTCGGTGACCTGCAGGATCCAGGGAACGTCGATGTGCAGGTCCATCAGGCGGCGTGCGCTCCCCGGGAGGCTTGCTGGCCCTGTTCGGCCTCGTCGAAGACCGCCTGGTGGTCGGCCAGGAAACGGGCCGCCGCGGTCACCGCTCGGGCGCGCAGCCCGCTGGCGTCGTCCTGCACCAGCCGCGCGAGGTAGTCCCCGACACTCAGTCCCAGATCCGCGGCACGCTTCCTCGCGAGTTCCGCGACGTCCTCGTCCACCCGCGCGCCCAGCTGTGTCTTCGCCATACCAGCATGGTAACAGCCGTTACCGCACTAGTGGGCGGCCGCCAGAGCTGTGGTCCCCAGCGTCCCGTCCCAGGCCCGGAGACGGCCGGCGCGCCCCTGGAGAGTCCGCCCGCAGGTGCGGCGCCTGCGCACCCAGTTGAGCGGGACGCCGGGTGCTCGCTCAGACGGCGGAAGCGCGGTGACGTGTGCACACCGAGCCTGCCTTTTCAGGGCGTCGGGTCGGTGGTGTGGGTGTGTCGGTGGTGGGCGTAGTCGCTGGTGTGCTGTTCGGCCCAGTTCTGCAGGTGTTGCAGTGCGGCGGTGGCGCCGCGGGCGAGGTCGGTCAGGGCGTACTGCACCGTCGGTGGGCGGCTGGTGTGCACGGTGCGGGTGATCAGTCCACCGGCTTCGAGGTCGCGCAGGGTCTGCGCGAGCATCTTGTCGCTGACGCCGCCGGCCCGCCGGCGCAGCTCGGACCAGCGTTGCGGGCCGTCCATGAGATCCACCAGAACCAGGGCGGCCCACCGGGCGGTGACCAGGTCGAACAGCTGCCTGCCGGGGCAGGCGGGATCGCGGACGTTACCTCGCTTGCTTTCCTGCACGTGCTCACCTCACCTCAAGGTATGTACTTCCCAGCAGAAAGTAACTCGGTCAGAGTGAGTGAGCCAACCCCTGATCGTCAAGGAGTACCTGTGGTAACCGACGTTGCCGTGACCCGCGCCGCGAACACCGTGACGGTGCTCGGCGGTCCCACCGCGCTGATCCACCTGGCCGGCTGGACGCTGCTGACCGACCCGACCTTCGACGCCGCCGGCACCGAATACCAGGACGGCCCGGTCGTGGTGCGCAAGACCGCCGACCCGGCGCTGAAGCCCGCAGAGCTGCCCGCTCTCGACGCCGTCGTGGTCAGCCACACCGGGCATCTGGACAACCTCGACACCGCCGGGCGTACGGTGGCCTCCGATGCCTCGAACGTGTTCACCACCGTCGCCGGCGCCACCGATCTCGGGGGCGCGGCCGTTGGCCTGGAGCCCTGGCAGACCCGGACCTTGTCGAAGCCGGGCCGCACGCCGCTGAACATCACCGCGGTCCCCGCCCGCCACGGTCCCGTCGGCACCGAGGACATCACCGGTCCGGTCACCGGCTTCCTCCTGCACACCGACGACGGCTCCACACCGACGGTGTACGTCTCCGGTGACACCGTCGACCTGGACGCGATGAGCGCCCTGGCCGAGCGGTACCGCGTCGACGTGGCGCTGCTGCACCTTGGCGCGGCCGGCTTCGAGGCATTCGGTGACGTACGGCTGTCGCTGACCGCGGTCCAGGCCGTCGAGGCCCGCCGCCTGCTCGGCGACCCCCTCGTGGTGGCCGTACACGCCGAGGGCTGGGCGCATTACACCGAGGACCGCGGCCACGTCCAGCAGGTCTTCGACGCCGCCGGCGTCCCGCTGCACTGGCCCGCCCCGGGCGAGCCCCTCACCCTGCCGGACCCGCACACCCGCTGACACCTCACCCGGTGCCTCCGCCGGCGCACCGGCCCGCTCCTTCTACGTCGGCGGAGACGCGAGGGCGGGCTGCGGGCACCGCACTCTACGAGGGCCTCGCCACCGTGCCGGACGACACCATCAGCGCGCACAACAGCGCCCAGCAGCTGCTGGGCTGACGCCACACACCACCGGTCACTGGCTTACGTGGATCGGCCTGTAGCCGGCCCGCCCGTCCGTCCGCAACGAAGGAAAGAAAAGGGAAAACAACATGACACCGGAAGTCGTGCACGAGCGCTTCGCCCAGTACCTCAAGAACAGGGACCTCGACGGACTGGGTTCCCTGTTCGACGAACACGCCATGTTCGTACCGGGACCGGGACAGCAGCCGGTCTACGGCAGGGAAAGCATCAAGGAAGCGCTGAAGCCCTACCTCGCCTCGCCCAGCACCATAGAGGTGGTGGCCACGTCGGTCCATCAGAACGGCGACCTGGCGATGGTCCTGCCGTCCTGGCGGATCACGAGCGAGAGCGGCAGCGTGGAAGGAAAGGCGGTCGAGGTGATGAGGAAGACGCGCCAGGGGGACTGGGTCTACATCATCGACAACCCCTACGGCGTCTGATTCTCGTCATCCCGGCATCACCCTCGGGCGACGGAACCTCGTCACGGCAGCGGCGGCCGTATCGACGTTCTCGATGCGGCCGCCGCTTTCCGGCGTGGGTGACACGGGCATGATCCGGTGTGGTCCGGGCGCGGTTGGCCGGTGAGGGTGAGCAGGTCTTCGACGTGGCGTTGGGCGGTGAAAGCTCCGCTGCCGGCGGTGAACAGGCCGGTGCCCGGCGAAGACCACGCGGGCACCGGCTGTCACGGTACCGAGGAAGGCGGTGCCGGTGAACCGCCGGTACGGCAGTGCTGCCGGACGGGGTCCGGTGTCAGGCCGGTCAGCGCGGTGCGGGCGAGGTCCAGTTCGGCCGGGCCGCCGGAGACGGTGGCGGTGACCTGGCGGCTGTCGTAGGGAGCCGTGGCTACGAAGCCGTCATCCACGCCGACCACGGCGCTCACTTCGGCGGCCCGCAGTCGATGTTCGGCCTGTTTCCGCAGCTGCGTCATCTTGTGGACCGGAGCCGCGAGCGCGAGCTGGTCGGGCCGCCCTCCCCACGGGGCAACGGCGTTCAGGGTGAGCAGGGCGAAGAACCCGGCGACGAAACCGGCCAGGTGAGTCGGAGACGATCCGCCGGGCAGCTTCAGCACGCTTGTTGGCAAACGACGTCAATGTCGCTCCGTGGTGACGGCTGGCACTTGAGAGAGGTCCACGCCTTCGAGGAGGGGGAGTTGCCTCGGTGCTTGTGGCGGGTCACCCAGAGCCTGCCTTGGTAGCGGCGGGACAGGCTACACCTCAGCAGGCTTCGGGCCGGTGCTCGGTGATCCAGCGGGCGGCGAGCAGGCCCGAGGCGGCGGTGAAGACCGCGGCGGCGACGACGGTGGCGTTCAGGCCGAGCCAGTCGGCCAGCACACCGGCAACGAGAGCTCCGGCGGCGTAGCCGATGTCACGCCAGAACCGGTACGAGCCCAGTGCGTTGGCCCGCCAGGCGGGGTGGGCGTGGTCGGAGACGGACGCGATGAGGGCCGGGTAGACCATGGCCGTGCCGAGTCCGAGGAAGACCGCGGAGATGATGCCCGCGAGCAGGGGCCGGTCGAGCAGTACGAGAGCGAGGACGAAGCCGACGGACTGGACGAGCATGCCGTAGACGATCAGGGGTTTGCGGCCGATGCGGTCGGCGAGGTGACCGGTGGGGATCTGCCCGAGCCCCCACAGGATCGGATAGAGACCCTTGATGAGGCCGACCGCGGCAAGTCCCAGGCCGTGGTCGGTGAACAGCAGGGGGAAGACGCCCCAGGTCAGGCCGTCGTTGAGGTTGTTGATCAGCCCGGCCTGGCTGGTGCCGCGCAGGGAACGGTTACGCCAGGACGTGCGAGTGAACGTGGCCTTCAGGCCAGTGTCCTCGCCGGTGGGCAGAGGCTTGGTGTGGTGGGTCAGTTCGAGCGCCACATGGGCGGCGGTGTCGCGGATGACGAGGGCCAGGGCGAGTCCCGCGACGACGAAGACGACGCCGATGAGCTCCGGGACCGGGCGCAGTCCATAGGAGGTGGCGAGGTAGCCGGTGAGCAGGGCGGTGACGCCGACCGCGGTGTAGCCGGCGGCTTCGTTCAGGCCGGTAGCCAGGCCGCGCCGCGAGGGACCGACGAGGTCGATCTTCATGTTGACGGTCATCGACCAGGTCAGGCCCTGGTTCAGGCCCAACAGCACGTTCGCCGCCACGATCCAGCCCCAGGACGGCGCGTAGGCCAGAGCAAAGGGGACGGGAATGCCGAGGACCCAGCCTGCCAGCAGCAGTTGCTTGCGGCGGAAGTGGGCGGTGAGGGCGCCAGCGGCGAGGTTGGTGAACGCCTTGGTGAGGCCGAAGGCGATGATGAAGGAGAAGACGGCCAGGTCGCTGGTCAGGCCGAACGTCTCGGAGCCGATCAGCGGGACGGTGGTGCGCTCGAGGCCGACCAGGCCGCCGACGCAGATGTTGACGATGACCAGCAGTGTGAACTGCAGCCAGTTCTCCCGCAGGCCGAGCCGCACGGGCCGCCCGGAGGCGTCGGTCGGGGTGGCGGCGGTGGGCATGGTGTTCACGGGCGGGTGTCCCCCGTGCCCTCGACGAGTCGCTGGCCGTGGGCGGCGGTGTAGTCGTCCGGTCCGCCGTCCAGGACGGCGATGTCGGTATGGCCGGCGCGCTCCAGAAGGCTCGCGGCGGTCATCGCCCTCTCGCCGTGCCCGCAGGCTACGACCGGCCCCGTCGGAGCGTCGGAGGCGGCCTTGTCCAGAGCGCCGAGCTCGATGTGCACCGCCCCGGGGACGTGCCCGGCGGCGAACTCGGCTTCCTGCCGGACATCGACGTAGGGGCGGCCCGCGGCACGGTCGGCGGCGAGGAACGCGGTCGTGGCCTTGGCGTTGCCGTCGGCGAGCCACGCGTCCATGCCACCCGCGAGGCGGCCGGCAAGACGCTCATAGCCGATCTTGTACGCCTGCCAGACGATCTCATTCAGGTCCTGGTCCTCGCCGGTGACGAAGGCGAGTGGCGCGGTGTCGGGCAGGAGCCAGCCGAGCCAGGTGGCGAGCTGGTCGCGCAGCGGGATCGACAGCGAGCCGGGGACATGGCCGGCGGCGTAGTCGGCGGCCGGGCGGACGTCGACGACGTGGCCGCCGTCGGCCATCAGGGCTCGCACCTGCCGTGCGGAGAGGGAGGGCAGCGCTGGCAGCGCCGTCAGCACCGCCGGGCCGCGCCGGTTGATCTCGCCCAGGCGGTCGAAGTACGCGGGATAGGTGCCCAAGCTCGCGACCAGCTGGACCACGAAGGCATCCTCGTCAGGGGCGGCGAGCAGCGGGTTGGCCTGCTTCTGCGCGCCGATGGTGGTGGTGCGCTCGGTGCCGGGCGGCGCGGAGCAGAAGGACCCGGCACCGTGCGTGGGCCACACCGCGGTCTCGTCCGGCAGCGCGGTGAGCCGCTTCAGTGACCCGTACTGGGCGCGGGCGAGTTCCTCGGTGCGCTCCGGGCCGAGCAGGTCGGTACGGGCGGCGGAGTTCACGATCAGCGACCCGCCGGTGAACACCCCCAGCTGGCGGGAGCCGTCCAGCAGCAGGAAGGACAGGTGCTCGTCGGTGTGGCCGGGGGTGGCCAGGGCACGCAGGGTCAGCCCGCCGAGGTCGACCTCGTCGCCGTCGGCCAGCGCCTGGTGTGCGAAGGCCCGGCGGCCGGCCGCAGAGGCCAGGATCGTGGCGCCGGTGTCGTGGCCGATCTGGACGGCGCCGGAGAGGAAGTCGGCGTGCAGGTGCGTGTCCGCGGCGAACGCGATGCGCAGCCCTCGCCGCTCGGCTGCTGCCCGCGGCCCGCGCAGGTCGCGGCTGGCGTCCATGGTCAGGGCGCGGCCGTCGCCGAGGTCAAGGAGATAGGCGCTGTTGCCCAGACCTTCGTCGACCAGCGGTATGAGGTGATCGTCCGCGAAGCCCACGGCGTCCTCCAAGATCTCGGGAACGGGGGTGTGTGGTCACACCCATCAGACTCAACTACAATAATCCATGGATTTATGGAGGATGTCATGTCGGAGAACACGAAGAGCGCGACGAAGGCCCGGCTGTACGACGCGTTCGCGGCCAGCGGCAAGGCGCTGGCCAGCGGAAAGCGACTGGAGCTGCTTGATCTGCTGGCGCAGGGCGAGCGCACGGTCGACGCGCTTGCGAAGGTGGCCGGGCTGAACCTGACCACCGCGTCGGCACATCTGCAGACGCTCAAGCAGGCCGGCTTCGTCACGACCCGCCGTGAAGGCGTGCGTATCCACTACCGGCTCGCCGGTGACGATGTGGCCCAGCTGTTCGCGCTGCTGCGCAAGGTCGCCGAAGCCCACCGGGCCGCCGTGCCTGCCGCGCGCGACGCCTACCTCGGCGAGGACACCGCCGTCGAGCTCAGCCGTGAGGAACTGCGGGTCCGCATCGCCTCCGGGGACGTCGTCGTACTGGACGTGCGGCCGGTGGAGGAGTATCAGGCCGGGCACATCCCCGGCGCGATCTCCATCCCGGTCGACGAGCTCGCCGAGCGAACCAACGAGCTGCCCGAGGACCTGGAGATCGTCGTCTACTGCCGCGGCGAGTACTGCGTTCTGGCCTACGACGCGGTGCGGCTGCTGACCGACCTCGGCCGCCGGGCGATCCGCCTCAACGACGGCATGCTGGAGTGGCGCCTGTCGGAGCTGCCTGTCGACGCCTCGGACCTGACGTGACAGGCCCGGGCGGCGACCTGCCGCCGCAACCGGGGCTGGATGGCGGGCCGGTCCACTTGGACTACAACGCCACCACTCCGATCGACCCGCGTGTCGCCGAGGCGATGTGGTCGTATCTGACGGACTTCTTCGGCAACCCCTCCAGCAGCCACCCCTACGCCGACACCCCCGCCGGGCGCTCGCCGATGCCCGGGCCCGGGTGGCCGGTCTGATCGGCGCCGGACCCGGCGAAATCGTGTTCACCGGCTCGGGATCCGAAGCCGACCTGCTCGCCCTGCGCGGCGCGGTCCTGGCCTCCGGCCACCCCCGCACCCGCACCCGCACCCGCACCCGCACCCGCACCCGCATGTGATCACCCAGGCAACCGAGCATCCGGCCGTCCTGGAGACCTGCCGGGCCCTTGAGCGGCTGCACGGCGCGCGGGTGACCGTGCTGCCGGTCGACGGCAACGGGCTCATCGCCCCGGCTGCGCTGGCCGCCGCGCTCACCGAGGAAACATAGTGGCAGGCGGCAAGGGCATGCGCTACACCGAGGTCGCGGGACTCGCCACGGACTGAGGACATGAGTCCGCTGTCTCGGCGCACGATCGCATCAGGCACCCGGCGCGAGCCCGGGTGCCTGCCGCGATCCGGGGCGGGGTCAGTCGGTCATGACCTGACGGAGCAGGTCCACGAGCGGCTGTACGGGGACGGTGGGGTCGAACGCGCGCTGGACGCCGATGCCGATCCCGAGACCGAGAAGAACGAAGGCGGCGGTGTCCGCGGGCATGTGGGGCGTGACGCCCAGTTCCTGCATCTGAGCCCGGATGAGGTCCGCGAGGGCCTCGGTGACGGCGCGCCGTCGGTGGGCGAGCTGTTCGCAGACGTCTGCGTCGCGGCGGTTGGCGGTGGCGAACTCGACTTCCAGCGCGGTCCACGAGCTGTCGCCTATGTGCTGCTCGGCCCACCGGGCGAAGCCCGCGAGCCTGTCCTCCAGGCGGGGCGCGTCTCCCATCTCGGCGGCGATGTACGCCACTTGCTGCAGGGCAATGCGGTCCAGGACGGCCAGACAAAGCTCGTTCTTGGTCGCGAAGTTGGAGTACACCGCGCCCTTCGAGTAGCCGGCGGCCTCCGCGACCCGCTCGATGGATGTCTTCGTGAAGCCATCGAACAGGAAGAGGTCGTGCGCGGTGTCGAGGACGTGTTCGCGGGTGCGGGCCTGGCTCTCGGCCCGGGTCAGTCTTGCCACGCCTGCAGAATACCGCTAGCTTCCGGATTCCATCGTTATCTGAATTCCAGGGGGATCTGTGGTTCCACGGCGTGCACTGGTGGTCGGGTGCGGCGGCACGCTCGGCTTCGCCTGGACGGTCGCCGCGCTCACCGCAGTGGAAGCGGAGCTGGACTGGGACGTGCGGACCGCCGAGGTATCGGTGGGGACGTCCGCCGGGGCAGAAGTCGTGTCCGCTCTCGGCTCCGGGCGGTCCGTGTCCGACCTGCTCGCGGCGGTACGGGGAGAGACTGGCGCGGACCCGGTGCTACTCGGACACGTCCACGCCCACCCGGGTGCACTGCCTCCCGTCCCGTGGCCCGGGCTGCCGGGGTCGGGGCTGGTGACCGCTGCCGTACGCGGCCGGGTCTCGCCGGGGTCGGGGCTGGTGGGGCTGCTGCCGCGCGGCCGGGGTGATGCGCGTTGGCTGCACCGATTCGGTGCCGCGCTGGCGGAGGGCCGCCCGTGGCCGGATTCCACGCACACCTGGCTGGTTGCGGCCGACGCGCGCTCGGGCCGGCGGGTCGCGTTCGGCGCGCCGGGAGCTCCGGCCACGGACCTGGGCAGCGCGATCGCCGCGTCCTGGGCGATCCCGGGCTGGTTCCCGCCGGTGCGGATCGACGGGCGGACCTACCTCGACGGCGGCGCCGTGTCCCCGACGTCGGCGGACCTCCTCGTGCCCCTAGAGCTGGACGAGGTGGTGATCGTCGCTCCCATGTCGACCTCCGGGGGCGCACCCGCCACCGGCCTGAGCCGTCTCGAACGGCTCCTGCGCCGCTGGATGACCCGGACCGTCGACGCCGAAGAACGCCTCTTGCGTGCGGCGGGATGCCGCGTCGTCCGGATCGAGCCCGGGGTGGAGGAACTGGCCGTGATGGGGGCCAACTTCATGGACCCACGGCGGCGTGCGGCCACGCTCGAGGTCTCCCTGCGCACCGCACCCGACCGCGTCAAGCGAGCCATCGACAGGAGCATTGCGGCATGAGCACACACGTCGAGGTCATTGTCGTCGGCGCCGGCATCTCCGGGGTTGGTGCCGGGGCCAGGCTCCGCGGCGCCGGTATCCGGGACTTCCTGATCATCGAGGCGGCCGACGACTTCGGCGGCACGTGGCGGGCGAACACCTATCCCGGCTGCCAGTGCGATGTACCGTCCCGCCTCTACAGCTACTCCTTCGCTCCGAACCCGGACTGGACGCGGGTGTACGCGCACCAGCCGGAGATCCTCACGTACGTGAGGCGGGTCGCCGACACGTACCGGCTGCGCGAACACACCCGGTTCGGGGTGCGTATGACCGAAGCGCGATGGCAGCCCGGCCAGGCCCGCTGGCTCGTCCGTACCGACGCCGGTGAGTTCACCGCCCGGTTCCTGATCGCCGGCGCCGGCCCGTGGAACGAGCCTCTCGTCCCGGACGTCCCCGGCCTCGACGATTTCCCCGGCGAGGTGTTCCACTCCGCGCGCTGGAACCACGACTACGACCTGCGCGGCAAGCGCGTCGCGGTGCTCGGCACCGGCGCCTCGGCCGTGCAGTTCGTCCCGGCGATCGCCCCCGACGTCGCCCGCTTGCATGTGTTCCAGCGCACCGCCCAGTGGGTGCTGCCCAAGCTGGACCATCACATACCGAAGGCCGAACGGTGGGCGATGCGCCACCTGCCGGGCGCGCGAGCCGCGGTGGCAGGGCTGGAGTACCGGGCCATGGAGACGCTCGGACGTGGATTCCGGCGTCCCGGGCTGATGCGTGGCGTCCAAGCCATCGCACGGGCCCACCTGCGGGCCACGGTCCGCGACGCCGAACTGCGCCGCAAGCTGACCCCTGACTACACCATCGGCTGCAAGCGCATCCTGTTCTCCAACCACTACTACCCCGCGCTGAGGCGACCGAATGTCGATGTGCACGCCGCCGCGGTGCACGCCGTCGAAGGCAACACCGTGCACGGCGCCCACGGCAGCGCCGCCGAGGTGGACGCGATCATCCTCGGCACCGGCTTCCACATCCTCGACACGCCGCTCGCAGGCCTCGTCCGAGACGGAGCCGGCCACTCGCTCGCCGACCGCTGGCACGGCTCCCCCGAGGCGTACCTCGGCACCGTCGTCGCGGGCTTCCCCAACGCCTTCCTGCTCCTCGGCCCCGGCCTGGGCACCGGGCACTCGTCGGCGTTCGCCATTCTGGAGGCACAGCTCGACCTCGTCCTGGGCGCCATCAAGGCCGCACGGGAGGAGAGTTGGGCGGTGCTGGAGGTACGCGGCGACGTGCAGGCCGCGTACAACGCCCGGCTGCAGACCGCGCTGGCCGGCACCGTCTACAACGCCGGTGGATGCAGGAGCTACTACCTCGACGCCAACGGCCGCAACAGCTTCAGCTGGCCTTGGTCCACCGACCGGCTTCGCGCCGAGGTCGGTCGCTTTGAGCCGCAGGACTTCACCGCTTCCTGAGCCGAGGGAACTCATCGTGCCAACAGCGTCCGGAGCGGGAGGGGTGGCTGTCGATCCAGGACAGGCCGCCGAGGTCGAGATGGTGGCGGGCGCGGGTGACGGCGACGTAGGAGAGACGGGCGTCAGTGTCACTGACGGGTTCAGGAATGGCGCGGCCCTGGGCGTCGTGCTGGTCGGTGTCCTTGGGCGGGGGCCTGTTGAGTCGGCACGGAGCGCGGTGCCGGTGTTGCCACCGGTCCGTTTCTCCGTGCCGCTCGCCGAACCCGGCGTACCCGTCTCCGAGTACCGGGCTCTCCACGGACTCTGCCGTTCAGGTGTGGTTGAGGCGGGTCCAGGGGTTGGGGATCGTGTTGCCTCTGTAGCGGTAGCGGGTGACCGCCACCGCCTGGAGGTCGAACAGTTCGATCCCGCCCGCTGAGGGCCTTTGCCACCGACCGTTGTGGTCGGTGAGCCGTCGGCGGACGTCCTTCCACTTCCAGCGATGCAGCGCCATCCACCAGCTGATCACCCGGTGCCACGTGAAGCTGGCCAGGGAACTCAGGGTGGCTTTGCAGACCGCGTGCTTGAAGTAGTTGGCCCAGCCGCGCATGATCTGGTTGAGCCTGATCAGCACGTCCCTGGGGTTCTGCTGCGACGTTCTGTTCGTCAGGGCACGGATCTTGTCCTTCAGCTGCCGGATGGGCCGGTCAGCGATGAAGGTGTAGACGTGCCACTTGTCCGTTCCCCGCTTGCGGCGCCACTGGATGCGAAACCCCAAGAAGTCGAACCCGTCAGACATGTGCACCACCTGCGTCTTCGCCTCGGAGAGACGAAGACCGAGCGGTTGCAGCACGTCGGCGATGTCCTCGCGCAGCGTCTCGACGTCGTCGCGTGCGCCGTCGGTCGGGACGACGAAGTCGTCCGCGTAGCGGACGATTCGCCAGTTCGGACGTCCAGCGCCACGGCGACGTCTGCGCAGGTGGCTGGTGGCCATCTCCCCGCCCGGCTCCCAGGGCCCGGTCAGGTGCTCGTCGAGCGCCGACAGGGCGATGTTCGCCAGCAGTGGGGAGAGGATGCCGCCCTGTGGGGTGCCGGTGAGGGTGTCCTCGCGGTTGTTCCTCGGTGAGGACGCCGGCCTTGAGGAACGTCTTGACCAGCCGCAGCACGCGCTTGTCCTTAACTCGCACTCGCACCCGGTCCATCAGGGCCGTGTGGTCGATCGAGTCGAAGCACGCTTCGATGTCCGCGTCCAGGACCCAGCGGTAGCCGTGGGTGCCGTAGAAGTGGATCTCAGCGATCGCGTCGTGTGCCCGCCGCAGAGGCCGGAAGCCGTAGGAGACCGGCTTGAAGTCGGCCTCGAAGATCGGCTCCAGCACCAGCTTGAGGGCTGCCTGGACCACCCGGTCGGCGATGGTCGGGATGCCGAGCTTGCGGACCTTCCCGCTGCCGCCGGGCTTGGGGATCTTCCGTTCACGCACCGGAAGCGGGCGGAACTCACCCGATTTAAGTACGTGCCGAAGATCCTCCAGAAACCCATAAGGGCCAATCTCCCGCTCGACGTTGACGGCGGTGAGGCCGTCCACTCCGGGCGTTCTGCGCCCCCTTGTTTCCCGCGACCCGTTCGAACGCCACGAGCAGCGTCGCCGAGTCGCACACGAGATTGAACAGATCGTCGAACCTGCGGCCTTCGTCGGCCGCCGCCCAACGGTGAAGTTTGGCCTGCATCCCCGATACCCGCTGGTGAGACCCCATTGGGGCCTCTGGTGCACCGCTGTTCAGCGGTGCTTCTTTCGGCATTGCAGTCTCCTTCCCTTCTCGATTCCGCTGCCGCCCTTCCCCATGTGCCGGGCTCTCCCCGGCTCGGAGTACTACGGCGGCTCCGCCCCGTCCCGGCCCGTTCGGCCGACGGTGGGCCCAGCCTGCGGCCTCGCTGGAGGCGTTGCCGCAGGTCAGGACCGGAACGGTTCCCGTGTTCACATGCTGTTCGATCGACGGAGGAGGAGCCCGGCTATACCCCCGCGGCATCGCCACGACTACCCCGCAGCACTTCGCCGTGGCCTCCCCGGACGACACATAGCAACCGACCGGGAAGTTCCCCATCTCCAGGGAGACGGGGACGCACCGCAACCAGCCCAGATCCGCCAGGTTCGAGCTGGTGACGAGTAAGGAGGCGTCAACGCCGGTTCCTCGCGTACTCCTTTCCGTCTCGCTTGCCGGACCCGCACCATCTGGCAGT
>NZ_LIQX01000436.1 GCF_001418475.1 Streptomyces ossamyceticus
GGGTGCCGACCGGTGCCGGGGGCGCCGGGGAGACCGCCACCGGGGAGGGCGCCGGGACCGCCGCTCGACGCGAGGCGGCCGGCGGAACCACCTTCGCCGAGGCCGTCGGCTGACCCGCCCGCGCCGGGGCGGCCGGTGCAGCCGCCCCCGCCGCCCCCCGTGAGGGGGCCGGGCTCCGCCGGGTCATCGCGCGGCTCCCGCCGATGTCGGGGTGACCGCCTCGGTCGGCGCCGTGGCCGCCGCCACCTTCGTCGCCATGCCCTCGACCGTCGGGTTCTCGTACAGCTCGTGGGTGCTGAGGCGGACGGCGAGTTCGGTGTCGACGCGGGCCAGCAGGCGGGTCGCGCGCAGGGAGTTGCCGCCGAGGTCGAAGAAGGACTCGTCGCGGCCGACGGTCTTCTGCCCGAGCACGTCGGACCAGATCGCGGCGATCCGCCGCTCCAGCTCCCCCTCCGGCGGGGTCTGCGTCCGCCGGCCGAGGGCCGCCCGGCGCGGCGCCATGTCGAGCAGCAGCTGGGTCGTGTCGACGGCCCCGCTGCCGTCCTTGGGGATACGGCTGACTTCGAGGAGCCGTACCGGCACCGGCAGTTCGGCGAGCGCGGGTGCGAGCGCCGCGTGCACGGCGGCCGGGTCGGCGCCCTCCTCCGCGTCGGTGGTGTACGCCACGAGCACCTCGCGCACGCTCAGTTCGTCCGGCGCCAGCTCGCCCACGACGAAGGGGTTCCGCGCGTCGAGCCCGATGAGCTGGTAGTGGTACGGCAGCGCCGTCGCCGTGAGGAAGCAGCGCAGGCCCCGCTCGGGGTCGATCGCCCGGAAGCCGCGCCGGCGCGCGGGCGCCGTGGACTGGCCCTGGCTCATGCCGACGTCGTCCCACATGCTCCAGGCGAGGCAGCGCACGTCCCGGCCGCGTTCGTGGTGCCAGTGGTCGGCGAAGCCCACGAGGAACGCGTTGGCGGCTGAATACGCGCCGAAGGAGTGCCCGCCGAACTCGCCGTTCACCGAGCCGAAGAGGACCAGGGAGGCCTCCGGGCGGCTCTCCAGGACGTCGGCGAGGGCGAGGGTGCCGGCGACCTTGGCCGCGTACTGGGCGCGGAAGCCGTCCTCGGACTCGTGGGCCAGGGTGTGCCGTTCGAGGTTCTGCCACTGGTCGGAGACATCGGCGGCGGCCAGGTGCAGGACCCCGTCGAGGGGGCGTCCCCAGCGCTGCTCGGCGGCGGTCACCGCGGCGTTCAGCTGCTCGGGGTCGGTGATGTCGGCCTGCCGGTAGGTGACCTCGCCGAGGTCGGTGAGGTCCCTCAGCCGGGCCGCCTTCGCGCCCTCGGCGGGCGACCGGCCCACCAGCAGCAGCCGGGCGCCGTACGCGGCCAGCAGATATCCGGCGAGGTCGCTCGCGATCCCGCCGAGACCGCCGGTGACCAGGTACAGCCCGCCCGGCACCAGCGGCGGCGCGAGCTCGGCCTCCGTCTCGTCGTCGACGGGGCGCAGCCGCGGCTGCCAGCGCAGGCCCTCGCGTGCGGCGACCACCCCGGTGTGGGTGGGGTCGGCGAGTTCGGTGCGTATGGCACGGGCCCACTGGGCGCGGTCGGCGGGCAGGTCGAGCTGCCGCACGGTGATCAGCGGGTTCTCGGCGGCGGCCGTGCGGATCAGCCCCGGCAGGGCGCACACGCCGAGGTCGACGCGGTCGCCGGGCCGTACGTGGGCGGCGCCCTCGGTGAGGACGAGCAGCAGCGGGGCGCCGAACTCGTCGAGCACCCCCATCAGCGCGGTGAGCTGGGTACTGACGGCGGTGACCCGGGCGGCGGGCTCGTCGTCCCTGCCGTCGAGCGGCCAGGCGAACACCACGGAGTCGATGGGCCCGTAGTGCGCGGTGACGTCGGTGAGCACCCGGCGCAGGTCCTCGGGGTCGCCGGGCGCTACCCGGTAGCGGTCGAGGTCGACCTCGGCGAAGGAGCGGCCCCGGCCGACGACCACGGCGGGTTCGTCGTCCAGGCCGAGCGCGGCGAGCTGCTCCTCCTCGGCGAACACCACCCGGGTGCCGCAGTCGGCGGAGAACACCAGCCGGGAGGTGCCGCTGTCGGCGGGGGCCTGCGCGGCGGGCAGCCGCGACCACTGCCGGCGGAAGAACCACGTACCGGAGTCGTCGGTGTCCTCCTCCTCGTCGGCGATGCGGTCGGCGAACCGTCCGGCACGCAGGTCGGCGACGAGCGCGGCCCGCTGGATCTTGCCGCTCGCGGTCTTCGGGAACTCGCCGTCCGTGACGGGTACGACCACGTCGGGGGCGATCCCCGCCTCCCGGACCAGCGCGGCCCGTACCTCCCGGAAGGTGCGGGCGAGCGACTCGGCGTCCCAGCGCACCGGCACGAAGAAGATCACCAGCCGGTCGGAGCCCTCGCCGGGCTCGCGGACCCCGGCCGCCGCCGAGAACGTGACGCGGACGCCCTCGACCTGTTCGACGACGCTCTCCAGTTCGTGGGCGACGAAGTTGGCGCCCCGCACGATGATCTGGTCCTTCTTCCGCCCGGCGATGACGAGCGATCCGTCCCGCACGAAGGCGAGGTCCCCGGTGCGGAACCAGCCGTCGTCGGTGAACGCGTCCCGGTTGGCCTCGGCGTTGCCGTGGTAGTGCCGCAGCATCGTCACACCGCGGATCTGGAGTTCACCGACCCGGTCCTGGGGCAGCGTCCGCCCCTGGTCGTCGACGACGCGGACGGTGACACCGGGGATGGGCCCGCCGACCTCGGTGAACGCGACCGCGTCGGCGCCCTTTCCGTCGACCGACTGGTAGACGAGGTCGCCGTCGAGGGACGCCTGCGAGACGACGACCGTCCCCAGCTCCCGGTCGTCGCGGCTCTGCCGGGTGTAGGTGACGCCGGAGCAGGTCTCGGACATCCCCCAGCACGGCACCATGGCGTCCGCGCGCAGCCCGTGCGGGGCGAGGAGTTCGAGGAAACGGTGGCTGGTGGCGGCGACGACGGGCTCGCCCGCGTTGACGAACTCCCGCATCCGCGACAGGTCCCAGCTCCGCATGCCGATCTCGTCGGCGCACTCGTTGACCAGGTTGTACGCGAAGTTCGGCGCCCAGGTGTTGGTGACGCCGTACCGGTCGATCCAGTCCAGCCAGAGCAGCGGGTCGCCGAGGACGTCGTCGATGCGCCCGTTGACGTGCCGGCACCGCAGGAACATGTCGCGGACGTTGTAGTAGACCATCGTGACGTGGTCGAGCGGCATCCAGATGAGGCTGACGTCCTCGCTGGTGTAACCGCGTGCCTGGATCACCGCCCATTCCCGCGCGGCGACGGAGGCGTTGGTGTGCTGGACGCACTTGGGGACGCCGGTGCTGCCCGAGGTGAGCAGGTTGATCACCGGCGAGTCCGGGGTCGTCGCGAACCAGTCGGAGTCCCGTTCCTGGCCGAGGAGTTCACCGACCCGGAGGATCCGCAGGTCCGGCTCGCCCCACAGCGTGTGCAGCGCGCCGAGCGCGGGCGCCGTGGCCTGGTCTGTGAGGATCACGGGCCGGTCGAGCAGCTGCCAGGCGTTGTGCAGCTTGCGGGTGGTCTCGTTGTGGCTCTCGTACGTCGTCGCCACGGCCACCGGCGTCGGCACGAACCCGCCGAGTACACAGGCCCAGAAGGCGGTCATGTACGCCCGGTGGTCCCCGAACTGGAAGAGGGCCGCGTCACCGGGGGCGAGCCCGGCCGCCCGCAGCCCGGCGAGCACCCGCTCGGCCTCGGCGAGCAGCTCGGCGTAGGTCTGGAGGTCGGGTTCGCTGCCCTTGCGCAGATACAGGGTCCCCTCGTCGGGGGCGAGTTCGGCGGCCTGCCGCAACCCCTCCTGGAGGGTGGTGGGCGCCCCCTCGGGGATGCGCGGCTCACCGCCGAAGGTCTCGGAGGAGGGCCGGTCGGAGAGCGACGCCTGCGACGCCGGCTGCGCGGGGGATGCCTGCGGTGCCGGTGACGTCTGCGGTGCCGGTGACGTCTGCGGTGCCGGTGACGTCTGCGGTGCCGGTGATGCCTGCGGTGCCGGTGATGCCTGAGAGGGCGTCCGGGGTGTGCCCTCTGCCTCTCCCCCGCCGTCGGCGGTCCGTGCCCCCTGCCGTACGACGACGGCGGCGTCGCGCACGCCCGGTATCGCCCGGGTGGCGGTGGCGAGGCGGGCGGCGACGGCGGGGTCGAGGCCCGGGGTGAGGTCGGGTGTGTGGGTCATCGCGCGCTCCCCGCGAGTTCGGGTGCCGGCCGGGAGGACCCGGCGTGGGACGGGCCGGTGGGGGCCTGGCCGGTGAGGACCTGGCTGAGGTGGGCGACCAGTTCGGTCGGGTCGTGGAGGAAGTAGAAGTGGCCGCCGGGATAGAACCGGGTGTGGAAGGCGCCGGTGGTGTGCGCGGCCCAGCCGTAGAGGGTGTTTTTGGGCGCCCGCGGGTCCGCGTCGCCGCTGAGCACGGTGATCGGGGTGTCCAGCGGCTCCCCCGGCTCCACCCGGTGCCGCTCCCAGAGGGTGAAGTCGGCGCGCAGCGTGGGCAGCAGGCCCTCCATGACCTCCTCGTCCTCGGCGATCTCGGGCTCGATCCCGCCCAGCCGGACGACCTCGGCGCCGAGTTCCTCGTCGGAGAGGGTGTGCATCACCGGGACCCGGCCGACGGTGCCGGGCGCGGGCTGCGCGGACAGGAACAGCCAGCTGGGCCGGGGCCCGCCCTTCTCCCGCAACGCCTTGGCGACCTCGTACGCGAGCGCCGCGCCGCCGGAGTGCCCGAAGAAGGCGAAGTCCCCGTCGAGGAAGGGCCGCAGCGCCTGCGTCAGCACCTTCACCAGGGGGCCCACCTCGGTCACCGGGTCCTCGGCGATCCTGTTCTGCCGCCCCGGCAGCTGCACGGCGGCCAGCTCCACCTCCGCGGGCAGCAACCGCGCCCACTCCCCGTACGCCCCGGCCCCGGCCCCGGCATGCGGGAAACAGATGAGCCGCGTCCGGGCCCGGGGCCGCCGGGCCCGCCAGATCCAGGGGGTCTCGACAAGAAGATCGGGACTGTGATCAGCCATGAGGATGTCCTCCATAAAGAAATTCCGGGTCCTGGAAACCGCGCGCCACGGAAACCGCACCCAAAGGGGCGCGGGGCGCTGACACCACGCGACTCCGCCGCGCGGGCGCGACCAGCCACGAACAACCCGCACCCGCCACCGCGAAAGAACCCCCACGGCGGCAAGGCGCGCAGAACTCAACCCCGCCGCATCTCCAACTCATTGGCCAGCCGCAGCCAGTGGTCGGCACACCTCCGCGCCGCCTGCGCCAGCACCGGCGCCCGATGCCCCGGCACACTCCGCGCCAGCCGCTGCCACTTCGCCTCGTCGCCGATGGAGTGCACGCTGAGCATCTGGAGCAGCATCCGCCCCGCCTCGGTCCGCAGCGACGGGTCCTTGCAGATGTTCGGCAGGATCAGCCCGATCGCCGCCGCCGACAGATGCGCGGTTCCGCGCCCGCCGGCGGCGGCCGGCCCGGCCCCGCGCCCCGGCTCGTCCCGCACGGCGACCCGCCTGGCGGGCGGCGTCTGCGGCAGCGGGTCCTGTCCGCGGCGGATGCGGTCCCGTACGTCCTTCGCCGTGGCGGTGGCGATCCCGGCCCGCTCGGCGATCTCGCGGAGCGACGCGGTGGGGTTCGCGGCGATGACCTGACTGGCCCGCAGCCGCCCCTCGGTCGCCTGCAACGGCCGTACCCGGCCGTCCCGGCCGACGCGGGGCGCGTTCAACTGGTCGGTTCGGCTCGTTGAACGGCGCCGGATCGCCGCGACGGTGCTCGGCGCGAGCCCCGCGTTGGAGGCGATACGGCGGTCGGACCAGTACGGGTGGGTGGTGAGGATGCGCTCGGCGGCCGCCGCGCGGTCGGCCTGGGACAGGGGCAGGCCGTGCGCGATGTTCAGCTCGACGGACAGGGCGAAGACCTCGTCCTCGTCGCCCTCGAAGTACTCGACCTCGATGGTCGTGGCACCGCGCAGCCGGGCCGCGGCGAGCCGGTGCATCCCGTCGATGACCCGCATCGTCGGGTGGTGGACCAGGATCGGCGGCAGCGGTTCCTGCTGTTCGGCGAGGGCCCGCACATGGTCGCGGTTCTCGCCGCCGAGCCGGGGGGAGTCGGACGCCCTGAGCGCGTCGACGTCCACGACGCCCGTCCGCCGCTCCCGGCCCCCGCGGTCGCCGGCCGGTCCCTCGCGGTCCCCGGCGGGGACGGCGCCGGGCTGCGGCGCCCCGGCGCCCGCCGCGACGGCCAGGCGCAGGCCCGGCCTGGGCCCTTCCCGGCGGTCAGTGGTTTCGACGTGAGCGCCTGAGACGTTCATGACGTGTTCGCTCCTCCCCGTACGGGCGGGCCACAGCTCTGCTTTCCCCCGTGGCCCTCTCAACCGTCCCAAGAAACATACCAGGGGCGCGGATTTTTTTATCCCCCTCGTGGCCGGTTTCCTCGCGACCACCCACGCCGCACGGCCGGACCAAAAGCTGACAAACATGCATAAAAACGGCCCGCAGCCGCGCCTCGGGGGATGTAGGCACGGCTGCGGGAGTCTGTTTCAGCGCGGAAACGGGCGATTTCCCCGGGGGATCACCCCGAGCCCGTCGCTTCCCTTCGATAGAAACATACCGGGGTGCTGGTTTGCAATGCCTCGGATCGGCACACCTCCCCCGCCGTAGCCGAATGCACGCTTCCGCCAGGCCTCGCCGCGCCAGGGGGCCCGCACTGTCGGATTCAGACCGATAGGGCGAGGTAGAAAAGAAACCGCACGGTTGGTTTTATAAGGGGTGGTCGGGCCCGCAGTCCCCGCCCCTGCCCACGACATCGACATCGACATCGACATCGACATCGACAAGGCCACCGGAGGAGCCCACCGTGCTGAAACAGGAACGCGCCCTGCACACCCGACACGCCCTCGTGCGCTCGGCCGCGGAAGTCTTCGAGCGGCATGGATATGTCCGGGCGAAGCTGACCGAGATCAGCGCCGGCGCCGGTGTGAGCCCCGGAGCGCTGCACTTCCACTTCGAGAACAAGGCTGCCGTGGCCGCGACCGTCCAGGTGGCGGCCGCCGAGAACCTGCGGCGGGCGGCCCGCACCGCGACCCGGCGGCCCGGCCTCGACCCCCTGCAACGCCTCACCGACGCCTCGTACGCCCTCGCCGAGCGGCTCCGCGAGGACGTGGTGGCGCGGGCCGGCTCACGGCTGAGCGGCGACGAGGCGTGCCGGACGGACGTGGACCTGGGCGCGGAGTGGCGGGCCTGCGTCCACCGGTTGCTCAGCGAGGCGGCGGCCCGGGACCTGCTCGCCGGCGACGTCTCCCGCGCTGACGCGACGGCGTCGGTGGTCGCGGCCACGACTGGTCTGGAGGCCCTGGGCCGCACCGATCCCGAGTGGCTCTCCCCCACGACCCTCACCCGCGTCTGGCGCGTCACACTGCCCCGCCTGGCGAGGCCGGGGGCGCTGAGCCGGCTGTCTCCGGGGCCGGGCGCCCAGTGACTCGGGGGCCGGGGCGCTTTGGCGAGTGCGGGTCCGTTGTGGCTGGTCGCGCGGTTCCCCGCGCCCCTGGAG
>NZ_LIQX01000437.1 GCF_001418475.1 Streptomyces ossamyceticus
GAGTACGAGGGGCCGGGGTTCTCGCTCTCCACCACGGCCACCGAAGCCGATGACACTCCGGTCACCGGTGTCGGCCTGATCTTCCACGGCGGTGGGGAGGGGGCGGTGCGCGCGGCGCTGGCGGTGACGGACGCGTTGGGGGCGAGGGCCATCGAGACCGGGTCGGGGGGCTTTCTCACCGACGAGTCGGGGCGGTCGTCGTTCGAGGCGTGGCAGGCGTACCGGGACAGGGTGTTGAGGGGGTCGTAGTGGTTCGCGCGGGAGGTGATTGTCCCGGTTCTGTCACGTGATGCCGTGTGGGGCGGAAGTCGGGAACCCTGCCGGCCGCCGGTCGCTCTTTCTCCACGTACGGGAGCGGATGACGTAGATCACGTGGACGCGTAGAGGGTGGAGCAGATCGTGACGAGGCCGAAGATTGCTGTGCGGCGTGTGATGGGGGCCTGTGCCGTGCTGGTGGCCGGCGCGCTGACCCTGACCGGCTGTGGCGGGGACGCCCAGGCCGACAACAAGGGCGGGGGCGACGAGAAGACGTCGGTCAAGGACTCGGTGGCACGGATCACGATCTCGGCGAAGGACGGTTCGACGGGCGCGTCGATCAACTCGACCGGTGTGAAGGTCAGCGGCGGCAAGCTGACCGAGGTGAGGATGACCGCGACGGAGGCCGGCACCGAGGTACCGGGCGAGATCGCGGCGGACGGACGCTCCTGGCGGCCGAAGGGGCAGCTGGAGCGGGGGACGAAGTACCAGATCTCCGCGAAGGCGAAGAACACGGCGGGCAGGACGTCGGCCGAGAAGTCCAGCTTCACGACGGTCTCCACCGCCAACAGCTTCATAGGCACGTACACGCCGGACAACGGCACCACGGTCGGTGTGGGCATGCCGGTGTCGTTCACGTTCGACAAGGCGATCACGGACAAGAAGGCCGTGCAGTCGCACATCGAGGTGACGTCGAGCAGCGGGCAGGAGGTCGTCGGGCACTGGTTCGGGGCGCAGCGGCTCGACTTCCGGCCCGAGGAGTACTGGAAGGCCGGCTCCAAGGTCACGATGAAGATCGACCTGGACGGCGTCGAGGGCGCGAACGGGCTGTACGGGGTGCAGAACAAGACGGTGACCTTCACCGTCGGGCGCTCGCAGGTCTCCACTGTCGACGTCGGCACCCAGACGATGAAGGTCGTCCGGGACGGCAAGACGATCAAGACAGTGCCAATCTCCGCCGGCAGCGCCGACAACCCGACGTACAACGGGCAGATGGTGATCTCGGAGAAGTTCAAGGAGAAGCGGATGGACGGCGCGACGGTCGGCTTCGCCGGGGAGTACGACATCCCGGACGTGCCGCACGCGATGCGTCTGACCGCGTCGGGTACCTTCCTCCACGGCAACTACTGGTACAACCGCGGCAACCCGCCCTTCGGGCGGCAGGGCACCAGCCACGGCTGCGTCGGCCTGGCGGACGTCCAGGGTGCGAACGGCGACACGATCGCCAAGTGGTTCTTCGACAACTCGCTCACCGGTGACGTGGTGATCGTCAAGAACTCCCCCGACGACACGGTCTCGCCGGACAACGGCCTCAACGGCTGGAACATGTCCTGGAGCGCCTGGAAGGCCGGAAGCGTCGTCTGACCTCGGGTTTCTGAGGATCCGTCAGAGACTTCGCCGGGCCGCGCGGGAACGAACCGCGCGGCCCGGCCGTTTCACGGACGTACGTTTTCTCGGTTCCCGGACATGATGTCCGACCGAGGGGCTACGGTATGCACCCACAAGGTGACATGCAGCAACGCCGGGAGAAACCTTGAGCGTTCCGTACGAGACGGCAGCGTACGAACCAGCCGAGTCGCCCGAGTCTCCGGAGGAGCACCTCGCGCGGCTCCTGGGTCGCGCCCTGAACTCCTTCGAGCTGCCCGACGAGACCATAAGGCAGCTCGACTGCGCCCTCGCCCACGACAGCTCGCTGCACTCCGCGCACTACAGCTCGGGCCTGCACCGGGCGACGTACCGGCACACATGGCTGCTTGCCGACGGCTCCGCGGTCACCCTGTGGGAGCTGGTGCACAACACAGCGCCCGGCAGTGACACCCAGCACGAGGTGTACACCGACGAGGAGGAGTTGCGGGCCGCCACCGCACGGCTGCCGCTGCCTCCGGACGCGCCGGATTTCGAGCTGCCCGCGGTGGTGGAGCTGGCGGCGTTCCCCGAACCGCGCCACGCGTACACGCCGGACGACTCCGCGGACCATGCCCGGCGGCTGCTGCGGCGGGCGGAGAACCCGGACCCTCCCGGTGACGAGATCGCCACGCTGCTGCTGCGGACCGCGTTCGCGCATGAGATCACCCAGGCGTTCGGCCGCCCGAGCCGCTCCCGCCGGGGCAGTCGGGCCGGCTTGAGCTTCTCGCTCTACGAGCACGCGTTCCTGCTCACGGACGGGCAGGAGATCTCCCTGTGGGAGGTGGAGCACACGGCCACCCCGGACGGGCGCCATATGTGCGAGGTCTACACGACGGAGGACGCGGCCCGGGACGCGATGGAGCGCCGGGCGGGGTTGCTCGGGTAGGGCTCGGGGTCGGACCGGGCCGCGAAGGCCCGGAGTCGGCCGCTCAGGCCAGACGGTCATCGGTGAACTGACGGGCCAGGAACGCGAAGGCGTCCTGCTCAGCCGGGGTCAGTTCCACATGCTCGACGTGCGGGCCCTTGCGGCGCTGGTGGGGCAGGCCACGAAGGCGCCCACCGCGGCGCCGGGCCAACTCCATGAAACGGGCGCGATGCGCCTCGCCGTCCCGGCGCAGAACGCGGACCAGCACGGCGACCCAGATGACCGCCGCGACGGCGAGGGTGGCCACGCCCACCAACGGGAGGATCGACACGTGCTCAGGCATGCCCTCCAGTAGACACCACCAGAGGGGACTTTGAGCCCGGATGGTGACGTATCTCGCAGGTACGGCTTACAAGTCACAGGGGTCGTAAAGGCGCCCAAAGGGGCGCATGGGGCTCACTGTGAAACGCGGCCGGCCGCAGCCCCCACGAGGGAGGACTGCGGCCGGCGGACAGTCGCGGGGCTCAGGCCGCGACCGGCTCCTTCGTCTGCGTCTCGGCGGCGGGAGCGGCCTCGGCGGCCGTGCCCGGCTGGGTCTTGCGCATGCCCTTCAGGACGATGACCAGACCGGCCGTGACCACCGTGCCGACCGCGATGGCCAGCAGGTACAGGAACGGGTTGCCGATCAGGAAGGTGACCCAGATACCGCCGTGCGGGGCGCGCAGGGTCGAGCCGAAGGCCATGGTCAGCGCGCCGGTGACCGCGCCGCCCGCCATGGAGGCCGGGATGACGCGCAGCGGGTCGGCCGCCGCGAACGGGATGGCGCCCTCGGAGATGAACGAGGCGCCCAGCACCCAGGCCGCCTTGCCGTTCTCGCGTTCGGCGGTGGTGAACAGCTTCTTGCGGATCGTGGTGGCCAGGGCCATGCCCAGCGGCGGGACCATACCGGCGGCCATGACGGCGGCCATGATCTTCATCGCGGAGTCGCTGGGGTTCTGGACGGCGATACCGGCGGTGGCGAAGGCGTACGCCACCTTGTTGACCGGGCCGCCGAGGTCGAAGCACATCATGAGGCCGAGCAGGACGCCGAGGAGGATGGCGTTGGTGCCGGAGAGGCCGTTCAGCCAGTCGGTGAGGGCCTTCTGCGCCTCGGAGATCGGCTTGCCGATCACCACGAACATCAGGAATCCGACCACCGCCGTCGACACCAGCGGGATCACCACCACCGGCATGATGCCGCGCAGCACGGGCGGGATCTCGATCCGCTGGATCGCGAGGACCACACCACCGGCGATCAGACCGGCGACGAGACCGCCGAGGAAGCCCGCGCCGATCGTCACGGAGATCGCGCCGCCGACGAAACCGGGCACGAGACCGGGCCGGTCGGCCATGCCGTAGGCGATGTAACCGGCGAGGACCGGGACGAGGAAGCCGAAGGCGGCGGCGCCGATCTGGAACAGCAACGCGCCCCAGCTGTCGATCTGTCCCCAGTCGAAGTGCTCGGTGACCGACTTCGCCTCGTTGATCTGGTAGCCGCCGATCG
Organism: Streptomyces ossamyceticus; assembly: GCF_001418475.1. Taxonomy (GTDB): domain Bacteria; phylum Actinomycetota; class Actinomycetes; order Streptomycetales; family Streptomycetaceae; genus Streptomyces; species Streptomyces ossamyceticus. The sequence goes on from NZ_LIQX01000437.1 coordinate 4,071, forward strand.
CGAAGCCGAGGGCGATCAGCAGACCGCCCGCCGCGACGAACGGAACCATGTAGCTCACGCCCGTCATCAGCCACTTGCGCAGCTTCGTGCCGTAGCCCTCGCCGGGCTCGCCCGCACGCTCCACGGGGGTGCCCGGGCGGGCGGCGGCCGTGACCTCGCCGCGCTCGGCCTTGCCGCGGACCTCGGCGATCAGTTCGGCGGGGCGGTTGATGGCGGCCTTCACACCGGTGTCCACAGTGGGCTTCCCGGCGAACCGCTCCTTCTCCCGTACGGGGACGTCATGGGCGAAGATCACGCCGTCGGCGGCGGCGATGACCGCCGGGTCGAGCCGGTTGAAACCGGCCGAACCCTGCGTCTCGACGACGATCTCGACGCCGTCGGCGTCCCGGCCCGCGTTCTCCAGCGACTCGGCGGCCATGTAGGTGTGCGCGATGCCGGTGGGGCAGGAGGTGACGGCGACGATCCGGAAGGGGCGGCCGGCCGGGGCGGGCTCGTCCTCCGCGGCCGCCTGCGGCGCTGCGGGCGCTGCCTCGGGCGCGGCCGTCGGAGCCGCCGCTCCCGTCGCGGCCGCGGACTCCTTCGGGGGCGTGCTGCCCGCGGCGGCGTCGGGGGAGGCCGTTCCGCCCGACGCCGCCGCGGAGTCTTCGGGGTTCTCGTCCGTCGCGTCGCCCCGGATGAGGGCGGCGGCGCGGGCCGCGTCGTCCACCGCGCGGAGGGCGTCGGTGAACTCGGCGTTCATCAGCTGACGGGCGAGCGAGGAGAGGATCGTGAGGTGGGCGTCGTCCGCGCCCGCCGGGGCGGCGATCAGGAAGATCAGGTCGGCGGGGCCGTCGGCGGCACCGAAGTCGACACCGGAGGCGCTGCGCCCGAAGGCCAGGGTCGGCTCGGTGACATGCTCACTACGGCAGTGGGGGATGCCGATACCGCCGTCGAGACCGGTCGGCATCTGGGCCTCGCGGGCGGCGACGTCGGCGAGGAAGCCGTCCAGGTCGGTGACCCGGCCCTTCGCCACCATGCGCTCGGCGAGGGCACGCGCCGCCGCTTCCTTCGTCTCGGCGGACAGGTCGAGGTCGACCAGATCCGCGGTGATCATCTCGCTCATCGCGGGCTCCTTCGCACGCGTATCGCCCGGGGGGTGAGGTGGGCGGGGGT
>NZ_LIQX01000438.1 GCF_001418475.1 Streptomyces ossamyceticus
GAGGCGCCCGGCCCCACCCCCAGCCGCCGCGGTCGTCGCACCGCACGGCGGTACGCCGTCAACTCGGCAAGCGCCCCGTCGAAGCCCGTACCGAGCGCCAGCGCGACCCACCCACTCGCGAACTCCGCGCCCGGTGCTCATCGGGGGCGGACCCGCCGAGCGCCAGATACGTCCGCCCCGCAGCCTCGCCCGCCTCCCACACCCCACGCGACGCCGACTCGATCTGCCACAGCCACGTCCGCGCTTCCGCACGGCACCGCAGGGCCCCCATCGTGAGAGGCCCGTCCGCGGACCAACGGCACTCCGTGAGCCGTTCCTCGCGCCCCTCGAACACCGTCAACTCGTCGTGGGAGGGCAGCCCGCCCAGCAGCAGACTCCCCACCGACCGCACGGTGACCGGCGCGTCCCCCTCGTTGCGCAGCCGCACCCGGGACCGCAGCACGGAGACCCCGTCAGGAGAGGCGTACTCCCCGAAGGCGGCCACCCCGCTCTCCGGGTCCCACAACTCGACGACCAGCCGATGCCAGCGCACACCGGGACCGTCCTCCGCCGCGAACGCCGACCGATGCGCCCGGTAGCGCAGCCGCTCACCGAGCGCGGAACCCGTGAACGGGGGCCGCGACCACCCCCTCCTCTCCCCGAGCAGTACGACATCGACCAACGGCAGCAGGACATCGGCCTCGCCCTCCTCCGGGTCACCGGGACGCCGTACGCACACCAACCGCGCCGTGTCACCGCTCAGATCGAAGTCGACGGCGAGCGCGGAATGCCCCCACCGATAGGCGAGGCTCCACGGGAACGCGTTGGCCCACTCACTCCCCGACTGCGGCATGCGATCCCCCCGGCTCGACGGTGCGCCTGGTGTGCTCGGCAGCCCCTGCCACGCGCCGTGAGCACCACTTGAGGTCTACGAGAAACAACACCCGAATGCTCAAGCGGCCACCCCGACGGCGGGTCGGCCACCCCCGTACGGAAGGGGCCGTGCCGGCGCGTCAAGCCCGTCGCCCACAGCGGCCC
>NZ_LIQX01000439.1 GCF_001418475.1 Streptomyces ossamyceticus
ACGGGGTCGGGTTGCCGGGCAGCGGCGATCGGGGCCGAGACCCCGGTGAGCGTGGCGGCGAGCAGGACGGCGGTCATGGCACGACGTGTGCGGCGCATCTGTGTTCCCCCTGAGTGATCGGCGTGCGTCTCCCCCGACCCTCCCAGCCCCGGCCGCCGAGATCACTGCACCGGCCCCCCGCATCGCCCCTGGGGCAGGCCCCCTTGACGCCGCGGTCGCCCCGCGCCACCCGCTTGATAGGCAAGTCATTGCTTGCCTATCGTGGAGGGCATGGCGGAGGATGTGTTCAAGGCGCTGGCCGACCCGACCCGGCGGCGCATCCTCGACGAGCTGGTGGAGCGGGACGGGCAGACGCTGTTCGAGATATGTGCGCGGTTGGTCACCAAGCACGGTCTGGGACTGTCCCGGCAGGCGATCAGCCAGCATCTGGCCGTCCTGGAGTCGGCGGGTCTGGTCGTCACGCGCCGCCAGGGCCGCTACAAGTTCCATGATCTGAACACCGAGCCCCTGGAGCGCGTCATGACCCGATGGCTCAGGCCCGACGGACCGGAGAGCACGCCATGAGGATCCACATCACCAGCGTCTTCGTCGACGACCAGGAGAAGGCCCTGCGCTTCTACACGGACGTGCTGGGCTTCGTGAAGAAGCACGACGTCCCGATGGGCGGCACGGACCGGTGGCTGACCGTGGTCTCCCCGGAGGAGCCCGAGGGGACCGAGCTGCTGCTGGAGCCCTCCGGCCACCCCGCGGTGCGGCCGTACAAGGCGGCCCTGGTCGAGGACGGCATCCCGGCCACGTCCTTCGCCGTGGACGACGTCCCCGCGGAGTACGACCGGCTGAGCGCGCTCGGGGTGCGCTTCACGCAGCCGCCGCTGGAGATGGGCCCGGTCACCACCGCCGTCCTGGACGACACCTGCGGCAACCTGATCCAGCTCGTCCACAGCGCGTAGGCCCCGGCACCACTCCGGAGGGCGGCGCATACCGAGCAGGATCGCGTCACCCGCCGGGAAACGCGTGGCCCGGAGGCGCGCTCGGCACGTAGCCTCGACGTCCATGACGATCACCCTACGAACGATCCACGACGTGCCCGTTCTCCTGTGCGCCCCCGAGGGCGAGCCGATCGCCCGCGAGAGCGATGTCCTGGATCTCATCGGCGACGCCGGGTACCACGGCGCCGCGTGGGTCGTCGTCCCGGCCGAGCGGTTCGACGAGTCGTTCTTCCAGCTGCGGACCCGGGTCGCCGGCGACATCGTCCAGAAGTTCGCGCAGTACCGTGTGGGCCTCGCCGTCGTCGGCGACATCTCCCGCCACACGACGGCGAGTACGGCCCTGCGGGACTTCGTCCGTGAGTGCGACCGCAACCGTCAGACGTGGTTCGTGTCCGACCTCGACGAGCTGGGTGAGCGGCTTAGGGCCTGACGTTTGGATCATGCCGGATTCGGGCCCCGGCGTGATCCAAACGACAGGGCCCTAAGGGCTGAGACCGGCCCGCCGCGCCGCTCACACCAGTTCGAGTCGTCGTTCCGGGCTGGGCAGCGGCGCGGCCTTCGGCTCCCAGCGGCCGACGGTGCGCGCGTAGCCGTAGATCACGGAGCCCATGGCGGTGAGCAGCATCGGTCCGGCCAGCCACGGATAACGGGCCATCTCCTCCGGCAGCCAGCGGTACGACACCAGCAGCGCCACGAACACCGTCGAGCCGTAGGCGACCAGCTGGAGTCCCGAGCGGTCCCAGCCCCGGTCGTAGGTGCGCAGGGCCGCCTCGATGGTGAGGGTGAACACCACACCGGCGATGAGGTCCACGCCGTAGTGGTAGCCGAAGCCGAGCGTCGCGCAGAGCGTGGCGACCAGCCAGAACGTGCCCGCGTAGCGCAGGGCGCGGGGGCCGCCGCGGGAGTGGAGGAAGATCGCGGTGGCCCATGCGGTGTGCAGGCTGGGCATGCAGTTGCGGGGGGTGATCGCGTCGTACGGCATGGCTTCCGGGACGCCGATCGGCGGGGCGGTGTGCGGCCACAGGCTGGCCACGGCCCAGGGCTCGCCGCCGGTTCCCATGGCGCCGGCGCCGTAGGCGAAGACCGGCCCCACCACCGGGAAGATCATGTAGATGCCGGGGCCGAGGAGGCCGATCACCAGGAAGGTGCGCACCAGGTGGTGGCGGGGGAAGCGGCGTTCGGCCACCACATGGCGGAGCTGGTAGAGGGCGACGGCGACGGCGGCCACCGCGAGCTGGATGTAGATCCAGTCGAGGAGGTGGGTGCCGACGGGTCCGGTGGCCCGGACCAGCCGGCCCATCAGCCATGACGGGTTGCCGAGCGCGTGGTCGGCGGAGGCCAGGTACTGGTCGAGCACCAGCGGCTGGGTCTTGGAGGTGATGAGCAGCCACGTGTCACCGGTCTTGCGGCCGGCGACCAGCAGCAGCCCCAGCCCGACGCCCTTGAGGAGCAGGGTTCTCTCCCGGCCGGTGCGGCGGGTGAGGGCGATGACGGCGCAGCCGAGGATCACCCACAGCGCGCCGTTGCCGAACATCATGTCGGCGCCCGCGGCCCACCGCACCAGGAAGAAGACGAGGTCGATACCGACGGCGACGGCGGCCGCGATCAGTCGTTGCCGCCAGGTGAGCACCACCATCGTCAGCGCCATGCTGGCGTACAGCAACGGCCCCGATTTGGGGGCGAACACGACTTCTCGGGCCTGGTTGGTGAGCGGCCCCGGCAGACCGTAGTGGCGGGCGGCGATCTCCAGCGCGACGAAGAATCCCAGCGCCGTCACGCTCAGCGCGGCCCACAGCAGGACGCGGGGCCGGCGCCATTCGACGGAGGAGATTCCGCTGCTTATTCGCGAGAACACCCGCGAGGCTATGGATATCAACTTATGCGGCCATGGTGTCGTTCAGCCGGCTGGGTCTCTTCGCACTGGACGGCATGGGTTCTCCGGTGAACGGGTCGGGTCGGTCGGCTGGTCACAAGTCGTACACAGGGTTGCAGGCCCAGGAAGGAAGACGAAAGGGCACCCCCGGAGGTTGCCCTGCCGCACCCGACCCGACCACCGGAGAACCCATGCCGTCCAGTGCGAAGAGACCCAGCCGGCTGAACGACACCATGGCCGCATAAGTTGATATCCATAGCCTCGCGGGTGTTCTCGCGAATAAGCAGCGGAATCTCCTCCGTCGAATGGCGCCGGCCCCGCGTCCTGCTGTGGGCCGCGCTGAGCGTGACGGCGCTGGGATTCTTCGTCGCGCTGGAGA
>NZ_LIQX01000044.1:0-20097 GCF_001418475.1 Streptomyces ossamyceticus
CTTCCGGCGGCACGCCGCCGGTGTCGCCGTGATCACCGCCCAGGGCGTCACGGGCCCGGTCGGCTTCACCGCCACCTCCCTCACCTCGGTCTCTGCCGAGCCGCCGATGCTCTCCTTCGGCATCGGCACCGGCGCCTCCAGCTGGCCCGCGATCGCCGAGGCGGAGTACGTGGGCGTGCACATACTCGGCGAGCACCAGCGGGAGCTCGCCGCCACCTTCGCCCGCAGCGGCGCCGACCGGTTCGGGGCGCCCACCGAATGGCGTAGCGGCCCGGAAGGGGTTCCCGTCCTCGACGACGTGCTCGCCTGGCTGGTGTGCCGGGTGGTGGCCCGGGTCCCGGCGGGCGACCACCGGATCGTCCTCGCCGAGGTCGTCCTCGGCGACCCGTCGGGCGCGGGGCGGCCGCTGCTCTACCACCAGGGACGCTTCAGCGGCCTGCGCGACTGATCCGCGCGGGCGAACGGGGGCGCGAGGTTTCCCGCCGATTCCCGGCCGATTACGCAGGGTTGCCTACCTCACAGTTCAAAGCGCTTGCTTAGCGGGGATGGGATGCGGGACGGTAGGCGTCGTACTGGCGAGTAATATTCCGACCGGAGCGCAGGTCGCCCCGATCGGGATCGGCCGCTTCAGGCGCCTATGCTGCCTCCATAGCAGGCAGCCCAGAAATGACGATGCAGTAGGAGAGCCGGCGTGAGCTTGAGGATCGTTGTCACTGTGAAGTACGTGCCCGACGCCACTGGCGACCGGCACTTCGCCGATGACCTGACCGTCGACCGCGACGACGTGGACGGTCTGCTCTCCGAGCTGGACGAGTACGCCGTCGAGCAGGCGCTGCAGATCGCCGAGGACGCCGACGACGCCGAGATCACCGTGCTGACCGTGGGCCCCGAGGACGCCAAGGACGCGCTGCGCAAGGCGCTGTCGATGGGTGCGGACAAGGCGATCCACGTCGAGGACGACGACCTGCACGGCACCGACGCCATCGGCACCTCCCTGGTGCTGGCCAAGGCGATCGAGAAGGCCGGCTACGACCTGGTGATCTCCGGCATGGCCTCCACCGACGGCACCATGGGCGTCGTCCCGGCCCTGCTGGCCGAGCGTCTGGGCGTGCCGCAGGTGACCCTGCTGTCCGAGGTGTCCGTCGAGGACGGTGTGGTCAAGGGCCGCCGTGACGGCGACGCCGCCTCGGAGCAGCTCCAGGCGTCCCTGCCGGCCGTGGTCTCCGTGACCGACCAGTCGGGCGAGGCCCGTTACCCGTCGTTCAAGGGCATCATGGCGGCGAAGAAGAAGCCGGTGCAGTCCTGGGACCTGTCCGACCTCGACCTGGAGGCCGAGGAGGTCGGTCTGGAGGGCGCCTGGACGGCCGTCGACTCCGCGGCCGCGCGTCCCGCGCGCACCGCCGGCACGATCGTGAAGGACGAGGGCGAGGGCGGCAAGCAGCTCGCTGAGTTCCTCGCGGGCCAGAAGTTCATCTAAGGCCCCCGCGGCCCGGCCCGGCCCCCTGCGGCCCGGCCGAGCCCAACTCCCTTACGCCCCCTCAGACTTCGTAATTCCGCTAGGAGAACCATTCCCATGGCTGAAGTTCTCGTCTACGTCGACCACGTGGACGGTGCCGTCCGCAAGCCCACCCTGGAGCTGCTGACCCTGGCCCGTCGCGTCGGTGAGCCCGTCGCGGTCGCGCTGGGTGCCGGTGCCGCCGACACCGCCGCCGCGCTCGCCGAGCACGGCGCGGTCAAGGTCCTCACGCACGACGCCGCCGAGTACGCCGACTACCTGGTCGTCCCGAAGGTCGACGCCCTCCAGGCCGCCGTCGCCGCCGTCTCCCCGGCCGCCGTGCTGGTCCCGTCCTCCGCCGAGGGCAAGGAGATCGCCGCCCGTCTCGCGCTGCGCATCGGCTCGGGCATCATCACCGACGCCGTCGACCTGGAGGCCGGCGACGAGGGTCCGGTCGCGACGCAGTCGGTGTTCGCCGCGTCCTTCACCACCAAGTCCCGTGTCTCCAAGGGCACCCCGGTCATCACGGTCAAGCCGAACTCGGCCGCCGTGGAGGCCGCCCCGGCCGCCGGCGCCGTCGAGGCGCTGGACGTCACCTTCTCCGCGCAGGCCACCGGCACCAAGGTCACCGGCCGAACCCCGCGTGAGTCGACCGGGCGTCCGGAGCTGACCGAGGCCGCGATCGTGGTCTCCGGTGGCCGTGGAGTCAACGGCGCGGAGAACTTCGCGCTGATCGAGTCCCTCGCCGACTCCCTCGGCGCGGCCGTCGGCGCCTCGCGTGCCGCGGTGGACGCCGGCTGGTACCCGCACACCAACCAGGTCGGCCAGACCGGCAAGTCCGTCTCGCCGCAGCTGTACATCGCCTCCGGCATCTCCGGCGCGATCCAGCACCGTGCCGGTATGCAGACCTCGAAGACCATCGTCGCGATCAACAAGGACGCCGAGGCGCCGATCTTCGACCTCGTCGACTACGGCGTCGTCGGCGACCTCTTCGACGTCGTCCCGCAGCTCACCGAGGAGATCAAGGTCCGCAAGGGCTGAGCCTCCCGGCGCTGAAAGGCCCCCGCGACCGTACGAACGGTCGCGGGGGCCTTCGCTCATCCCAGGGTGAGTGAGGCCTGCACCGGCAGATGGTCGCTCGGGTACAGCCCGTCCATCGAGAAGGTGTTCATCGCGGCCCAGTTGGAGGTCACGCCGGGCGAGGTGAGGATCCAGTCGATCCGCCGGCCGCCCGGTCTGAGTCCCCGGTAGCCGTGGTAGGTGCCGTACGCCTCGCTGCGTGAGCCCGCCGCGTCCCAGGCGTCCACGAGTCCGATGTCCAGCATCCCGTCGTACACCCGGTTGTCGTGGGCGGCCGCGTTGAAGTCACCGGTGACGACGACCGGCAGCGACCGGTCCCACCCCGCGATCGTCTTGCCGATGAGCCCCACGGACCGCTCGCGGGCGTACTGGCTGACACTGTCCAGATGGGTGTTCAGGGCGTAGAACTCCCGTCCCCCGTCGGCGAGATCGGCGAATCGGACCCAGGTCACCATGCGCAGCCAGTCCGCGCCCCAGGTGTTGGACGCGATCGTGTACGGGGTGTCCGACAGCCAGAAGTGGTCGAACTCGATCGGCTCCAGTCGGCGGGTGTCGTAGAAGATCGCCATGAACTCGTCCTTGCTGCCGCCCCCGCGCCCGGTGCCGATCCAGTCGTAGTGCTCGCCGAGATCCTTCTCGATCATGCGCAGCTGCTGGTAGAGGCCCTCCTGGGTGCCGATGAGGTGGGGCCGCTCGCGGCGCAGCAACGCCCGCATCACCGGACGGCGGACCGTCCAGCGGGGCGTCTCGTCGACGACGGTCGCGAAGCGCACATTGAACGTCATGACGTTCAGCGCGCCCGCGTACTCGCCGGCGGCAGCGGGCTGTGTGGAGCCCGCCGTGGTGAGCAATGGTGCGGCGATGGCGGCCACCGCCGCGGACTTGAGTCCTTGGCGGCGTGTCACTCCGGCCTCGTTCGGCACGCGATCTCCTCCCCTTGGGAGTCAGGATGAAGCTTGCCGAATGAATACGGAAGAAGGCGGTGGGATAGCGGTGACCAGGGGGAAGCATGGGGAATCCCACGCCGGAACGGTGTTGACCCGGGCCGAGATCCCCGACTAGCTTCGTCATGCGGATTGCTGATTCCGTAGAGCGGAAGATGGAGGTCGGAATGGGGCAGGGTCGGCAGGAGAACGTGGCGACGAGTCTCGCGGGCGCCGTCAGCGAGGAGATCAGCGCCTCCCTCGCCCCCGTCGACGCGGAACTGGAGCGCCGCTACCCCGGCGACCCCGGCACCCGCCAACCGGTGCACACCGTCTACGTCCCCGGCGACGCGTTCGCCGCCGACACCCTCCGCACCTGGGGCGACCGGGCCCTCGCCGCTCTCGACGCGCACGCCCCCGACGCCGCCTCCTTCGCCGCCGTCCTCGGCCTCCCCGACCACCTCGCGGGCCCCGTGTACGACCGTGTCCGCGCCAAGCTGGAACGCGAACCGATCGAGGACCTCCGCGTCGACTTCGAGGACGGCTACGGGCCGCGCCCCGACGCCGAGGAGGACGAGGCCGCCGCCCGCGCCGCCCGGCTGATCGCGCGGGCGTACGCGAACGGCACGGCCGCCCCCTACATGGGCATCCGCATGAAGTGCATGGAGGCACCCGTCCGGGACCGGGGCATCCGCACCCTCGACATCTTCCTCACCGGCTTGCTGGAGGCCGGCGGCCTGCCCGACGGGCTCGTCCTGACCCTGCCCAAGGTGACGTACCCCGAGCAGATCACCGCCATGGTCCGCCTCCTGGAGGCCTTCGAGAAGGCGCGGGGCCTCGCGCCCGGCCGGATCGGCTTCGAGATCCAGATCGAGACCAGCCAGGCCATCCTCGCCGCCGACGGCACCGCCACCGTCGCCCGCATGATCGGCGCCGCCGAGGGCCGCGCCACCGGACTGCACTACGGCACCTTCGACTACAGCGCCTGCCTCGGGGTCTCCGCCGCCCACCAGGCCAGTGACCACCCCGCCGCCGACCACGCCAAGGCGATCATGCAGGTCGCCGCGGCGGGCACCGGCGTCCGCGTCTCGGACGGTTCGACCAACGTCCTCCCGGTCGGTCCGACCGAACAGGTCCACGACGCCTGGCGCCTCCACTACGGCCTCACCCGCCGCGCGCTCGCCCGCGCCTACTACCAGGGCTGGGACATGCACCCCGGCCACATCCCGACCCGCTACGCGGCCGTCTTCGCCTTCTACCGCGAGGGCTACGAACAGGCCGCCGCCCGCCTGTCCCGCTACGCCAACCGCGCCGGCGGCGACGTCATGGACGAGCCCGCCACCGCCAAGGCCCTCAGCGGCTATCTGCTGCGCGGCCTGGACTGCGGCGCCCTCGACATCGACGAGGTGTCCGGGGCGACCGGGCTGACCCGCGCGGACCTGGAGGGCTTCGCCGCGCCCCGCAGGGCGGACCTGACTGTTTCCGGCCACTGATTCAGGCCGGTCGTGTAGCGGTCCTGTGACAGCGGTCGCCGCTGGTCCGAGCCGTCCCCCGCGGCACCGTAGTCTGTACGCCCACTCATTGACGTGTTCAGAGGAACGGGGCACTGGTGTCTTCGGGGGCGAACGAACAGGCGGACGGCGTCGGACGGGTCCTCGCCGGGCGGTACCGGATCGTGCGGCAGCTCGGACGCGGTGGGATGGGCGTCGTCTGGCGGGCCGTGGACGAGGTGCTCCACCGCGAGGTCGCCCTCAAGGAACTACGCACCTACACCGACGCCGACGCGCCCGAACTCGCCGATCTGGGGCTGCGGATGCAGCGCGAGGCACGGGCCGCCGCCCGTATCCGGCACCCCGGGGTCGTCGCCGTGCACGACGTCGCCGAGGTCGACGGCCGCCCGCTGATCGTGATGGAGCTGGTCGACGGTCCCTCCCTGGACGACGTCCTGCGCGACCGGGGTCTGCTCGATCCGCGCGAGGCCGCCGCCATCGGCGCCAAGGTGATGGACGCGCTGGCCGCCGCCCACCAGGTCGGGGTGCTCCACCGCGACGTCAAGCCCGGCAACATCCTCCTCGACCGTTCCGGCAGGGTCGTCCTCACCGACTTCGGCATCGCCACCATGGAGGACCCGAACGACGGTTCCGCCACGCATCTGACCCGCAGCGGCGAACTCGTCGGCTCCCTCGACTACCTCGCCCCCGAGCGCGCCCAGGGCAACGACCCCGGCCCCGCCTCCGACGTCTGGGCGCTCGGCGCCACCCTGTACGCGGCCGTCGAGGGCACCTCCCCGTTCCGCCGCACGTCCACCTGGTCGACGCTGACCGCGATCGTGGCCGAGCCGCTCCCGGAGCCCCGGCTCTCCGGCCCCCTCGCGCCCGTGCTGCTCCAACTGATGGACAAGCGTCCCGAGAACCGCCCCGACGCGTCCCGGGCAAGGGAACTGCTGGAGGCGGTGGCCTCCGGCACCGCGTCCGCCACACCGACCCCGGGTGCCACGGGCCCGACGGCGCCGCGCGGACAGGAGACCGAGCGGAGCGTGCCTTCGGTGCCCCCTGGCTTCGGCCCGCCCACGGCGGGCGCGGGCGGCGGCTTCGGCACCGCGGATGCGGACGCGGGTGCGGGTGGCGGTGCGGTTGCCGGTCCCGCTGCGGGCGCCGGCGCCGGCGCGGGCTTCGGGCCGCCGCAGCCGATCCAGGGGGCCGGGACCGGGGCGTCCCCGTCGGTCGACGGCGCCGGCTCCGGTGCGCAGCCGCAGGTCCCCGCCTCGGGTGCCGTCACCACGGTGTCCGCTCCCGGCAACCCCCGGCGCCGCAAGGGGCGTGCCCTGCTCGCGGCCGTGGGCGTCTTCGTGGTCCTCTCCGCGACCGGGGCCACGGTCGCTCTCATGAACGGCGACGACGACTCCGGGACGGGCGCCCGGCCCGCGCCCACCGAATCGACCGGCGCCACACCGCCCAAGGGCGCCGACCGGGACGCGGTCGACGTCTCGGACGACTCCGAGGACAAGAAGAAGGACGACGAGAAGGCGGACCCGAGCGGGAAGCCCAAGGAGGACGACGGCAAGGAGCCCGAGCCGTCCGCCTCCCCGTCGAAGGACGGCACCGGCGGTACGACGGGCGGGGGTACGGGCGGTTCGGAATCCTCGGGCGGCTCCACCGGCGGCGACACGACCGGCGGGACCACCGGAGGCGGTGCCACCGAGGAGCCGGTCTGCCACCCGATCGGCGGCGGCAAGTACAACTGCACCGTGTGGACCACCGCCAAGTCCTACGACGCCGCCGGCACCGAGGTCGGCGTCCTCAAGGCGGGCACCAACTACTTCTACTGCCAGCAGAACACGGGCCGCCGCGAGACCTCCGGCCGCTGGACGAACGTCTGGTGGGCCAAGACCGACGACGACAGCGGCAATCGCGACGTCTTCGTCAGCGTCGTCTACGTCAAGGGCGGCGACAACGACGCCGCGGTGCCCGGCCTCCCGGTCTGCTGAGGGTCCGTCGGCCGCTGTGACCGGGGATGCGGCCGTACGTACGGCTCAAGCCCCGAGGTCGTCGTCCACCTCTGCTCCGCGAACAGCTGCCGCCCTCGGGCGCACAGGGCGCGGTCGCCGCGGGCCCGGGCGCAGAACTCGTCGGGCGTCGTGCCGAACAGCTCACGCAACTCGGCCGACGCCGCGAGGAGTTCGGTGAGCAGCGGGCGCTGCCGGCCAGGGTGGGGGCGAGGGCCGGGGCCGCCGTCGCGCAGGACGCCCCACCGGTTGACGTAGATCCAGGCGGTGTCCAGGACGTCGCCCGACTCCAGCTCGACACGGAAGTCGGCGGCGGGCAGGGCGGCCCGGTGGAAGTTCCCCGTCGGTGAGTCGGCGCCCTCGCTGGTGTCGATCACGGCGAGCTGCGCCTCGTCGAGCCAGGTGATGAAAAGGTCGCGGGTCGCGCCGGGAGAGCGGAACGGCGACGCGGACAGATAGCCGAGCAGACTGACATGGGCGGAGACACCGATCCCGATGCCCGTCACCCTGGCCCTGACCATCGGGACACGGCACCGCACACCGTGCTCCGCCATCTTGTGCACCAGCTGCGCGGGACAGGCGTTGGATCCGACCGAGAGCACGGGGACACGGTCCTCGAAGCGCAGCGCGTCCAGGGGCAGCATGCGGTTGCCGTCCAGGAGCGCGGACTCCTCGGGCCAGGCGCCCGGATAGCTCAGCGGGTCCTCGCGAGGCGCCACGTCGAGGCCGAGCGCCTCCAGCGTACGGGGGTCGGGGGGCGACAAGGCTCAGTCCTCGGGCGGCAGTTCGCCCGAGCCGCGGGCGATCAGCCGGGTCGGGAGCTCGATGCGCTCCGGGGCGAGCAGGGAACCGTCCAACTGCTGGAACAGCCGCTCGGCGGCGGTCCGGCCCATCCCGGCGGGGTCCTGGGAGATCACCGTGATGCCCGGCTGGAGCAGATCGGCCAGCTCGAAGTCGTCGAACCCGACGAGGGCGACCCGCCGGGCGTGCTCGGCGAGGACCCGTACGACCGTCACCGTGACGCGGTTGTTGCCCGCGAAGACCGCCGTCACCGGGGCCGGACCGGACAGCATCTCCTCGGCCGCCCTGCGCACCCGCTCGGGGTCGGTGACACCCAGGGACATCCAGGTGTCCTCGACGGGTATGCCCGCGTCCGCCATGGCCGCCCGGTAGCCGCGCAGGCGCTCGGCGGCCGTGTGGATGCGCGGCATGTCGCCGATGAACCCGATACGGCGGTGCCCGTGCGCGATGAGGTGGGCGACACCGTCGCGGGCGCCGCCGAAGCTGTCCGACAGCACGACGTCCGCGTCGATCCGCCCGGCGGGCCGGTCCACGAACACCGTGGCGACGCCCGCCCTGATCTCGGGCTCCAGATAGCGGTGGTCGTCACCGGCCGGGATGATCACCAGTCCGTCGACGCGGCGCGCGCACAGCGCGAGCGCCAATTCCTGCTCCCGGTCCGGGTCCTCGGCGCTCGAACCGTTGATGAGGAGCGAGCCGTGGGCGCGGGACACCTCTTCCACCGCCCGGCTGAGGGGGCCGTAGAACGGGTCGGCGAGGTCCTCCAGGACCAGGCCGATGCTCGCCGTGCGGCCCTTGCGCAGCACCCGCGCGCTGTCGTTGCGCCGGAAGCCGAGCGCGTCGATCGCCTCCTGCACCCGGCGCTCGGTGTCCGGCGTGACGCCCGGCTCGCCGTTCACCACCCGGGAGACGGTCTTCAGGCCCACGCCGGCCCGGGCGGCGACGTCCTTCATCGTCGGACGGTTTCCGTACCGGTTTGCCGGTCTGCGGGCGATGCTGCGGGCGGTCTCGGGCACTCTGCGCTGTCCTGTCCTGTCGTCCCCGTGCGTGGCCGGTGGGGCCGTCTCCCGCGGTCCACGGTGTCGTCGTGGCCGTGGGTCCCGCGGTGCTCAGGTCCGTCGGTGCGCACCGACCGGTCCTCACCGGTCGGCGGTCACCGTGCTCGCGGTCCTGGTCGTCGGCGTCGGGCACCGGCTGCGCTGTCCAGAGGTGGTGTCGGTGGTCATGACTCCGCGGCCTCGGCTCTCGTCGGTGGTCACCTGAGGCGCGGTCCGCGGTGTCATGGGTGGTGCGTGTCGGATTTGTGCGGCTGTTGCGGATGTGGCGTCGAGCATAGAGCCTGGACAACGTTGTCACAGCCGGGGGAGACTGTCTATCGCATTCTCTGGCCGGCGCCCCCATCAGGCGAGCGTCGTGCTGCCCGTTTTTCCGGCCGGAGATCCGGGCGCCGCAGGATCCGGGTGCCCGGGAGGAGACTCGGAGCGGGAGAACTGACACTGATGCAGACCGACCTCGTGGCCGCGCTCGACATAGGCGGCACCAAGATCGCCGGGGCGCTGGTGGACGGCCACGGCCGGATCCTGGTGCGCGCGCAGCGCCCGACGCCCGCGCGGGAGGACGGCGACACCGTGATGCGGGCCGTCGAGGAGGTCCTCGGCGAGTTGACCGCCGCCCCGCAGTGGGATGCCGCCACGGTCGTCGGGATCGGCAGCGCGGGCCCGGTGGACGCCTCCGCCGGCACGGTCAGCCCCGTCAACGTCCCCGGCTGGCGCGGGTTCCCGCTGGTCGACCGGGTACGGGCGGCCACGGGTGGACTGCCCGTCGAACTGATCGGCGACGGTGTGGCCATCACCGCCGCCGAGCACTGGCAGGGCGCCGCCCGCGGCCATGACAACGCCCTGTGCATGGTGGTGTCGACAGGTGTCGGCGGTGGTCTCGTCCTCGGCGGCCGACTCCACGCCGGGCCCACCGGCAACGCCGGTCACATCGGCCACATCAGCGTCGACCTCGACGGCGACCCGTGCCCGTGCGGTGCCCGCGGCTGCGTCGAGCGGATCGCGAGCGGCCCCAACATCGCCCGCCGCGCCCTGGAGAACGGCTGGCGGCCGGGCCCCGACGGCGACACCTCCGCCGCCGCGATCGCCGCCGCGGCCCGCGCGGGCGACCCCGTCGCCGTGGCCTCCTTCGAACGGGCCGCGCAGGCTCTCGCGGCCGGTATCGCCGCCACCGCCACGCTCGTCGAGATCGACATCGCCGTCATCGGCGGCGGTGTCGCGGGCGCCGGTGACGTCCTGTTCGCCCCGCTCCGCGCCGCCCTCAAGGACTACGCGACCCTGTCCTTCGTCCAGCACCTGACCGTCGCCCCGGCAGAGATGGGCACGGACGCGGGTCTGGTGGGAGCGGCCGCGGCGGCGCTGGCACGGGGTCGCTGAGGCGGGCGCCGCCACGCCGGCGAACGGGCCGGGGCCGGCGGGGGTACTGCCTGGGCGTGGTGATGTGGGCCGGCGTGCCAGCAGCCGCCGACCGTCGGCCCCGGCGCGCTGCTGCGCGGCCTCGGGCGCCGACCGCTCCGAGGACGGCGGCTGGGCGCCGCGGCCTGGGGCCGGGGGCGCTGCGGGCGGCGGCGAGGCGTCGGGCTGCTGTCCGGCACCCCGCCCTCCCCGGTTCGCCTGGCCGGGTGGCTGGGTGGCCGGTACGGCCAGGGGCCGACGACCGGCGGCAGAGAGGACGCCTCCTGGGCCAGCAGCTCGGCTGCGGGCCGTCTGACGACCTCCGCCGCGGGCCGGCCCAACGCGGCGGACCAGCTCGGTCATTTCGAGGGCGGACTCGGCGGCGTCGTCGCCGAGGCCGTGCTCGGCTGGGGCGCGCGGCGCTATCTCGACTCCCGGCCCGGCCGGATGCCGTTCAAGGGGAACTCGAGACGTTCGGGCGGTGGGGGCAAGCACCGTCTGCTCTCCCAGATCCCCGCCCAGCGCCGCCGGATCACCGCCGGGGCACGCACCCCCCGGGCCCTGCTCACCGTCGGCGTCTCCTCCGGCGCGCTGCTCGCCGCGATCCTCGGTGCCGCCCTGCTGTCCGACGACGGCAGCGGTGCGGACCCCGCCGCGTCCACCAGCGCCGGCGGCGGTGTCGCCACGGCGCCCGACACCGGCGACGAGTCCGGCACCAGCGCCTCGCCGACGCCACCCGCGAAGGCCGGCCGCCCCACGGCACCCCAGCAGACCCGGCTGCGCAACCAGGCCGCCGACCTGTGCCTCGACATCCAGGGCGGCAAGGCCGTGAAGGGCGCCTCCACGGAACTCGCCGTGTGCTCCTCCGACTGGACCCAGAAGTGGTCCTACGAGGAGGACGGGCTGCTGCGCAGCGTCGCCAACCCGGAGCTGTGCCTGGACTCCCAGGTGGACGCCGGTGTCGTCGTGCTCGGTACCTGCGCCGACGAGGACTCCCGGCGCGGCGAGGACGTGCGCTACGACTTCACCGTGCAGGGGGAGTTGCTGCCCCGGTGGGGGGAGGGGCTGGCCGTCGCCCCGACCGGGACCGAGGCCAAGGCCGATGTCGTGGTGAAGGGCCGGGACGACTCCACGATCCAGCGCTGGCTCACCGACGGCGTCACCGCCAGCCCCGAGTCGCTCTCCGTCTCCGGCTCCGAGGCGCCCAGGGCCGAGACCGAGCAGGTCACGAAGGAGCCGAAGGCGAAGGAGAAGGAGGAGGCACCGGCGCCGGATGCGCGGAAGCCGGACGAGCCCGAGCCCGAAGTCTCCCCGGACGCCGAGCAGAACGGCTCGATCATGTCCATCGGGAACGACACCCCGACCGAATCGGAGGCGAACTCCGACACTCCGCCCTCCCTCACCACGCTCCACCTGTCGAATCTGCCGAACCTGCTGCCGGGAGTACTGCCGGGGGGCGACGCGTAGGAGGGGGCGGCGCGACGCGTGGCGCTGACCCGCGCGCCCCGGTCATGACCGGGGCGCCGCGTCCGCGGCGCCGGTGCCGCGGGTGAGGAGGTCGGCGACGCGGGCGATCATCCGGCTCTCCTCGCCGTCGCGGAGGGTCGTCGGGTGGTACGCGAGCACGAAGCGGCGCCGCTGGTCGCGGGTGGAGAACGCGGCGTTCTTGTAGCCGTACGTCTCGCCGGTCTTGCCCCAGAACGTGAGGCCGTTGACGGTGGCCTGCTGCAGCCCGGTGCTGTAGCGGGCCGGGGAGCCGTCCAGCATGCGCACGTCGTCCGGCGGCAGCGTGAACATCAGCCGCAGCAGCTCAGGAGGGAGCAGTTCGCCGGAGAACAGTGCGGCGAGTATCCCGTCGAGGTCCCCCGTGGTGGAGATCATGTCGCCCTCGCCGCGGCTGGACGACTGATCGTAGGTGGTGATGTCCCGCAGGGTGCCGTCGGTCATGCGCAGACAGCCGTGCACATGCCGGCCGTGGACGCGCGGGTCGTCGCCCGGCACGACGGTGTGCGTCAGATCCAGCGGGCGCAGGACGCGGGCCTCGACGGCCTTCCCGTAGGGGCGGCCGGTCACCTTGTCGATGATGAGGGCGGCCAGTACGTAGTTGATGCCGCGGTACTCCTGCCGGGTGCCCGGGGTGAACTTGAGCGGCCCGTGTGTCGCCGTCGCCACCCACTCGTGCGGCGTCCAGTGGTCGAAGCGGTGCTGGAACACCTCCTCCGGGGTCCTGGGCTCCGGGATGCCGACATGGTCGGGCAGTCCACTGGTGTGGTTCAGCAGATGCGTCACGGTGACAGCCGCGAAGCGGCGCGGCAGCAGCCCCGGCAGGACGCGCCGCACCGGTGCGTCCAGGTCGACCCGGCCCTCCGCCACCAACTGCAGCACGACGGTGGCGACGAACACCTTGGTGATGCTGCCGATCCGGACCTTGTCGTACGCCGTCACAGGCCGAAGCGTCCGCTGGTCGGCCACCCCCGAGGTGCCGTACCAACGGCCGGCCGTGCCGCCGACCCGTAACTGGGCCGCGGTCGACGGAGGGTGCTCCAGGTCGTCGACAGCAGCCTGGAGCGCCACGGGATCCAACGGCGGGAGCGACGCGGACGAGGCGTGGACGCGGGCCGCGGGCAGCACCGAGGCGGTGGCCAGCGCGGCCGCCCCCCACCCGCTGACGCCCCCAAAAGCCCTGCGTGACATACGAATCGAGGTCATGCCCTCACACTGCCGGACGGCCCCACACCCACGCATCGGGGTCCGCCCCGGAGAGATCCCCGAGCACACCCTGACGCACCCCGCACATTCCGCCGTCTGATTGATCGCCCTGCGCACTGCGCCTCTGCGCGCCCCGGCGCTCCCGGCGCTCCCGGCGAGGAATCCCCGTGTGCGCCCCGCCATCGGCGCCAGGGAAGCGCGCCCCCGTCATCGGCGCCAGGGAAGCCGCTGACGTTCGCGTCGCTCTGCGCCTGCGCGACGGACGCCGAGTCGACCCGCAGGGGTCGACGAGGTCCTGGCCCGGATCAGTGCTCTCACCGGCGTCCACAGCACCGCCCTGTGGGCCGACGTCGCCCCGTAGCGTCGGCGGGGTGCGTGCCGGCCCCGGTTCAGGAGGCCTTCGCGGGGGACCGCTTCGTCGATCTGGGCTTGCTCGGGGTGCTTCGGGCGGACTTGGCAGGCGGGCTCTTCCGGGGCTCCGGCTTGTCCGGGGCCGGCTTCGCCGCTTCGGTCGACGTCGCGCGGCTGCCCGCAGTCCGCCACTTGAACTCGATCTCCAACTCGACCTCGCCGCCGCCGATCTCGATCTCGATCTCGCTGCGGAGGTCGTCGGGGATCCGCAGGCTCAGCGTTCCGGGGGTGAGTTCGATGTCGGCCTCGCCGCCCTCCCGCAGGGCCTCGGCCAGCGCCGTGAGTTGGTCGGCCGCCTCACGACGTGACAGCGAGCGCTTCTGCTCGAACTTGAGGTCCTTCATGGAGGTCTCCCATCCCTCACCCAACGGGTGGACAGTGACCATTCTGCTGCCACGGGCGGAATCGGACATCCGAGACATCCGCGTGGCCCCGGGACATCCGCAGGGCTCCCGCCCGAAGCGGCCGCACCACGGGGCCCACCAGCCCTTCCCGTGCGCGCGGCCCGGACCCGCTCTACCGTTGAGGGGGGCCCGAGCTCACGGAAACCCGAGCCCCTTCGCCCATGTCTCCCCCGGCTCGCACCTCACCTGGAGGGCATTCGACATGTCCACTGCATCTGAAACCCCGGTCCTGGACACCCTCGCCGCCATGACGGTCGACTCGTTGGAGCGCTGCGGGCTGCCCCCGGACATGCTGATCCTCACGCGGATCGCCGCACTCGCCGCGTCGGATGCCCCGCCCATCTCCTATGTCGCCCACATCGACCCCGCCCTCAGGACCGGCCTGACCGCCGAGCAGCTCCAGGACGTGCTCGTCGCCATCGCGCCCATCGTGGGCACCGCCCGCGTCATGACGGCTGCGGGGAACATCTCCACCGCCCTCGGTATCGCCATCGCCGTCGCCGACGCCGGGATCGAGCCCCGGGCCTGACCGTACGGGCCGCAGCACCACAGGCAGGAGGGGCTCGATGTCCCAGAACGCGACCACGGCGATGCGCGCGGCACCCCACGCCACGCCCGAGGAACGCGCGGCCCTCGGCAAGGCGGCGCGCCGCCGCTCGCCGAGGTCGGGCCACGCCGTGTACCAGCCGTCCCCCCACCGGCCGGACCCGCTGTCGATCCTGGAGACGCAGTCCGCGGCCCGGGTGCCCGAACTGGTCCCGATCCGCTACGGCCGGATGATGGAGTCCCCGTTCCGCTTCTACCGGGGTGCCGCCGCGATCATGGCCTCCGACCTGGCCCGCAGCCCGACGTCGGGTCTCACGGCGCAACTGTGCGGGGACGCGCACATGCTGAACTTCCGGCTGCTGGCCTCACCGGAGAGACAGCTGATGTTCGACATCAACGACTTCGACGAGACCCTGCCGGGCCCCTGGGAGTGGGACGTCAAGCGGCTCGCGGCCAGTCTCGTCATCGCGGGCCGGGCCAACGGGTTCGACGACGCCCAGCGCGCCCGTATCGTGCGGACCACCGTCCGTCAGTACCGCGAGTCGATGATCCGCTTCGCGGAGGCGGGCAACCTCGACGTCTGGTACGCGAAGATCGGCGCGGACGTCCTCGAAACCCTCGCCGCGGGCCGGCTCGGCAAGCGCAGCCGACGGAATCTGAGCCAGGCCCTGGCCAAGGCCCGTACCCGCGACAGTCTTCAGGTGTTCGACAAGCTCACCGAGACGGTCGACGGTCGGCCCAGGATCGCGGCGGACCCCCCGCTGCTCATCCCGGTCTCCGATCTGCTGCCGGCCGTCGAGCGCGTCGGTCTCGAACGCCAGTTCAGGGGTCTGCTGGAGCGGTACGCCAGGACCCTGCCGTCCGACCGGCGCTCGCTCCTCGCGGACTACCGGCTCGCCGACGTCGCCCGCAAGGTCGTCGGCGTCGGCAGTGTGGGCACCCGGTGCTGGATCTTCCTCCTGCTCGGCCGGGACGGCCGGGACCCCCTCTTCCTCCAGGCCAAGGAGGCGGACACCTCCGTCCTCGCCCCGCACGTCGGCGCGAGCAAGTACGCCAACCAGGGCGAGCGGGTCGTCTCGGGCCAGCGGCTGATGCAGGCCACCAGCGACATCTTCCTCGGCTGGGAAAGGGTGGACGGGTTCGACGGCAAGCAGCGCGACTTCTACGTCCGTCAACTGCGCGACTGGAAGGGCATCGCCATGCCGGAGCGGATGCGGCCGAAGGACATGCGGGCGTTCGGCGCGCTGTGCGGGTTCACCCTGGCGCGTGCGCACGCCCGGTCCGGCGACCGGATCGCGATCGCCGCGTACCTGGGCGGGGGCGAGTCGTTCGACCGGGCCCTCGCCAGCTTCGCGGAGGCATACGCCGACCAGAACGAGCGCGACCACGAGGCCCTGACCCGGGCCGTACGAACCGGCCGGCTCCCCGCGCGGGAACTGCGGGCCGCCTGACCCCTCCCTGCCTCCAGCCCCGCCGTCGCTCCGCCGTCGCCCCGCCGTCGCTCCGCCGTCGCTCCGCCGTCGCTCCGCCGTCGCTCCGCCGTCGCTCCGCCGTCGCTCCGCCGTCGCTCCGTCGTCACACCGGGGCCGGGGCCAGGCAGCCCCGTTCGACCGTCGCGGGCGTCCGGTGTCCTGAGAGAGCCAGGGTGAGGTCGAACTCGGCCAGCAGGGAACGGACGACGTGCTCGACGCCGGTCCGGCCGTCGAGGGCGAGACCGTATACGTACGGTCGGCCGACGAGGACGGCCCGGGCGCCCAGGGCCAGCGCCTTGAAGATGTCGTCGCCGGTGCGGACACCGCTGTCGAAGAGGACGGCCAGCCGGTCCCCGACCGCCTCGGCCACGCCCGGCAGCGCGTCCGCGGCGCCGACACAACCGGCCACCTGACGGCCGCCGTGGTTGGACACGACCACACCGTCCATCCCGGCGTCGGCGGCGAGCCGGGCGTCGTCGGGATGCAGAACACCCTTGAGGACGATGGGCCCGTCCCAGTGCTCCCGCAGGAACGCGAGGTCGGGCCAGGTCTTCCCCGGATCCCCGAACATGCCGAGGAAGTGCAGCACGGCCGCGTCGGGATCCTCGTGCACCGGCTTGGCGAGCCCCGCCCCGAACGCCGGGTCGGAGAAGTAGTTGGCGGTGCCGACGCCGTGCAGGAACGGCAGATACGCCCGCTCCAGGTCCCGTGGCCGCCAGCCGAGCATCGGTGTGTCCAGGGTGACGACCAGCACCGAGAACCCGGTGGCCCTGGCCCGGGCGAGGAAGCTCCGGGTGACCTCCCGGTCCTTCGCCCAGTACAGCTGGAACCAGCGCTCCGCGTCGCCCATCACCTCCGCGATCTCCTCCATGGGCGTACTGGCCGCCGAGGACAGGATGTACGGCACGCCCTGCGCGGCGGCGGCCCGGGCCGCGGCGGACTCCGCGTCGGGGTGCACGATCGACAGCACGCCGACCGGGGCGAGAGCCAGGGGGGCGGGCAGGGTGCGGCCCAGGACCTCGACGGTGAGGTCCCGTTCCCGTACGTCCCGCAGCAGCCGGGGCACGATCCGGTGGCGGTCCAGGGCGGCGCGGTTGGCGCGGGCGGTGCTGCCGTCGCCCGCGCTGCCCGCCACATAGCCGACGGGGCCGGCACCGAGACGGTGCTCGGCGAGTTCCTCTAGCCGGGTGAGGTCGGTGGGCAGCCGCGGCACGGCCCCCGCCATCCCGTTCAGATAGATCTCGTACTGGAAATCCGCCCAGTGCTTCGCCATCCGCGCCGTCCCGCCTCTCGTCGTCGAGCACGCTCCGTCCCGCCGACGATCCTGACGAGCCGGTCCGCCGCCGTCCACCACCGGGACGCGACGCGCCACTTCACCGTCGCTCCGGCCACTCTCGTCCCCCGCGTCCCGACATGAACACCGGAGGTCTCGACGAGGTCTTACGGAGGTCTCACGGGGGACGATCCGGGGCTCGTCACGGCGGCAAGCGGAATGTTTCAGGCCGATTGCCGAGCCGTGGAGATCCAGCCATCTGTGATCAACCGACGATCAAGAACCGCTCAGAATCGGGGTTTGCATGTTCGAATTCCGTGACTTCACGCCACTACTTCAACACTCAAAGTTACTGAAACCTGTGGGGTCGATGTGTGTTCCGGTCGTGGACCCGGCAGAGTGGCGCTCGCCGAACCGGCACCGATCGGGCGGGCTTCGTCCACGTGACAGGTGAGACGAAACCGCCGGCAATCCAAGAGCGGAAGGATGCACACAATGCCGAAAACCGCGCGATGGGCAGCGACTCTCACCCTGACGGCCACCGCCGTCTGCGGCCCCTTCGCGGGCTCTGCGCTGGCCGCCCCGCAGCCCGGCACGTCCGGGCTGTACGCGCCCTCAGCCATGGTCCTGACCACGGCCCACGGTGAGGACGCCGCGACCGCCACCCCTGAGCGCGCGGTCACCCTGACCTGCGCGCCGCGCCCCTCCGGAACCCACCCGGCCGCCGTCAAGGCGTGCGCCGAACTCCGGGCGAGCGGCGGGAACTTCGACGCCCTCAACGGTACGACCGGGGCGTTCTGCACCAAGCAGTACGACCCCGTGATCGTCACCGTCCAGGGCGTCTGGGAGGGCAAGCGCGTCGCGTACGAGCGTGTCTTCTCCAACGACTGCGTGAAGAACTCCGCGACGACGACGCTGTTCTCCTTCTAGAGGAGTTCCCGAGACCGGGGTCGTGTGGTTCCGCGAGTGATGAGCGAGGGCCCGTAACTGGGGAGTGCGTGCCCTGTCGTGGTGTGCCACGCGATCCCATCCGGGGGTCGGCCAGGCAGAGTGGGGCTGCCGGCCGACCCCCGGCATCTTGTTTTCCGGGGCCGAGGGCCCGACCCGTCACTCGGAGGTGACGGTCCAGCGGCCCACCTCCCGGTGTCCGGAGTCGTACAGGGCCTGCCCGTCGCCCGGTGCCATCTCGCAGTGGCGGAGGTTGCCGCCCCAGTACCGCAGGATGCGCTCCAACTCCTGGACGGCGGTGCCCTCGTCCCAGCCCGTACTGTCCAGGTCGACCTCGAGAAGGAACTTCACTTCGCGCGTCTCCACTTCTGTGTGGCTCGGATTGCGTACCGGTGGGACCGGCACGGTGTACACCTGCCCCCAGGTCCCTCCATCGTTCCACCCGATGTCCCGGTCAACCGTCGAGCATGGCTTCGCCGTTGACGCGAGGGCCGTTCTCCCGCGGTGCGCACACGCGTAGGGCCGGGCGGTCCGCCGCCCGGCCCCACGCGTGCCGTTCACCGGCCTCGCCGGTGTGAGTCAGGGTTTCATTCGCGGTCTCGGTCGGGGCTGCCGTCGTGCCGCGACTCCTCCTGGGCCCGTTCGTTCGGCGTGATCGCCTCACCGGCCTCGCCCCGGTGACGGCGCTGCCGGGCGGAGTCGGTGACGCGGGTCTCCGCCTCCTCGGCCTCGTGCAGGGCCTCCTCCAGGGCCGTCTCGGGCCGGTCGCCGGACGCACGCTTCTGATGACGGGTCATGGGGTTCGTTCTCCTTTCCTGTGGCGTCAGCCGGCCGGTGTCGCGATCCGCAGGGCGACGGGGCCGGCCTGACTCGGCAGCGAGGCGGTGGGCCCCGCGTCGTCGTGGGTGACCTCCGCCCACCA
This sequence comes from Streptomyces ossamyceticus, assembly GCF_001418475.1. Taxonomy (GTDB): domain Bacteria; phylum Actinomycetota; class Actinomycetes; order Streptomycetales; family Streptomycetaceae; genus Streptomyces; species Streptomyces ossamyceticus. Next base: position 18,940 of record NZ_LIQX01000044.1, read on the forward strand.
GGCGGGGCCGTCCTCGATGTTCCGGAGGAACACGCCCTCGCGGATCGCCCACGGGCAGACGGTCACCGACCTCAGGTCGGTCAGCTTCATGGTCGTGTGCCCGACCACCGCTCCGGCCAGGCTCTGCGCCGCGCGCGGCACGGAGATCCCCGGGAGCGTGGACCGCTCTGCCGCGGGGAGCGCGGCGAGGCGGTCGATCGCGCGCGCCAGGTCCGACCGGTGCAACTCCCGCTCCACGAACGGGCCGTGTCGACCGGGTGAGGCGCCGCAGAGTCTCGCCAGCTGCTGGAACGTGCGGGACGTGGCCACCGCGGTGCGCGGCCCCTCCCATCGGATCCGGGCGGCGACGTCCCGCAGTTGGTGGCGGACCTTGCGGCGCAGCGCCTTGACGCTGTCGGGCGACGGGATGTCCTGCCCGCCGAAGAACTCATGGGTCAGCCGGCCCGCGCCCAGCGGCAGCGACGCCACGAAGTCCGGCAGCCGCCCCCGCCCGAACGCCACCTCCAGGGAGCCGCCCCCGATGTCGAGCAGCGCGAGCGGCCCGGACCGCCAGCCCATCCACCGCCGCGCCCCGAGGAAGGTCAACTCCGCCTCCACCTCGCCGGGAAGGGTGCACAGGCGTACGCCGGTCTCCTCGCGCACGGCACGCAGTACGTCCCGGCAGTTCGGCGCGGAGCGCACCACGGCCGTCGCGAACGCCAACGGGGCCGAGGCGCCCCAGCGTTCCGCCGTCCGCGCCGCGGCCGCGACCGCCTCCGACAGCTGACGTACGGCTTCGTCGGGAACGTCCCCTCCGGGAGGCACCTGCTCCGACAGCCGCAGCCGCCACTTGGCGGTGTGCACCGGCAGCGGCACGCCGCCCTCGGTGTCCGCCACCACGAGCCGTACGGTGTTCGATCCCACATCCACCACGCTCATCCGCATGACCCCGGAGTACCCGCGAGCCGCCGCGACACGCGTGTCGCGGACGGCGGCCAGGGGTGAACAGTCGTGTACCGGCCGACCGGGCGCTCCCGCTCACCACCCCGGCCGTGGCCTACCGACCCGCCCCCCGATCAAGATGATCAGCCTTATTGCATATGATGTGCAGGTGCTGGACTACGACATCAGGCCCGCGGGCCCCGACGACCTCGACCCTGCGCGCGCGGTGATGCTCGA
>NZ_LIQX01000044.1:20106-20458 GCF_001418475.1 Streptomyces ossamyceticus
GCGCCCTGGCCGAGCGGTACCCGTCCGGCCGGACCGCCCAGCTGCGTCGCGTCTATGTGCGCCCCGAGCACCGGCGGCGCGGCCTCGCCCGCCGACTGGTCGCGGCACTGATGGAGTTCGCGGCGGCCGACGGCGGCTACCGCTTCGTCTATCTGCACACCGACCCCGCCGTCCCCGGCGCCGAGGACTTCTGGCGCTCCCAGGGCGACGTGGTGTGCGACGAACGCGTGGAGACCGGCGCACGGGTCGTGCACTTCGAGATCCCGCTGCCGGCGCTGCCCGCCCCCGGCACGGCGGTCGGCACGGCCACCTCACCTGTCGGATGACACGGGTTGCCGTGTGACCCCCCCCC
>NZ_LIQX01000440.1 GCF_001418475.1 Streptomyces ossamyceticus
GGACATCAGGTCGCCGACCGGCTCACCGGAACCGACCTGCGGCAGCGGCGCCGACATGTGCTTCTCCAGCGGGTCGTCGAGCGAGGCCCGCTGGGTGAACAGCGCGTCGAGCAGCTCTCGTTCGACGACGGACCCCACGACCTCGGCGGCCATGACGTCCGGGTGCCCGGCACCCGGCTTCACGATCGGCATCTGGGAGACGCCGTACTCGCGCAGCACCTCGATCGCCTGACCGACCGTCTCGTCCGGGTGCATGTGGACGAGGGAGGGGATGTGGCCGCCCTCCTTGTGGGTGAGGACGTCGGCGACGCGGGCGCTCGGACCCTCGTCCTCCAGGAAGCCGTAGTCGGCCATCCACTCGTCGTTGAAGATCTTGCTGAGGTAGCCGCGCCCGCTGTCCGGGAGCAGCACGACGACGACGTCGTCCGGGCCGAGCCGCTCGGCGACGCGCAGCGCGGCGACGACCGCCATGCCGCAGGAGCCGCCCACCAGGAGCCCCTCCTCCTTGGCCAGCCGCCGGGTCATCTGGAACGAGTCCTTGTCGGACACGGCCACGATCTCGTCGGCGACGGTCCGGTCGTACGCCGTCGGCCAGAAGTCCTCCCCGACGCCCTCGACCAGGTACGGCCGCCCCGACCCGCCGGAGTACACGGAGCCCTCGGGGTCGGCGCCGACGACCTGGACGCGGCCGTCGCTCGCCTCCTTGAGGTAGCGCCCGGTGCCGGAGATGGTCCCGCCGGTGCCGACGCCGGCCACGAAGTGGGTGATGCGCCCCTCCGTCTGCTCCCACAGCTCGGGGCCGGTCGAGTGGTAGTGGGACTCGGGATTGTTGGGGTTGGAGTACTGGTCCGGCTTCCAGGCGCCGGGCGTCTCGCGCACCAGCCGGTCGGAGACGTTGTAGTACGAGTCGGGGTGCTCGGGGTCGACGGCCGTGGGGCAGACCACGACCTCGGCGCCGTACGCGCGCAGCACGTTGATCTTGTCGGTGCTCACCTTGTCGGGGCACACGAAGATGCATTTGTACCCCTTCTGCTGGGCGACGATCGCCAGGCCGACGCCCGTGTTGCCGCTGGTCGGCTCGACGATGGTGCCGCCGGGCTTCAGCTCTCCGCTCTTCTCCGCCGCCTCGATCATGCGCAGGGCGATGCGGTCCTTCACGGACCCGCCGGGATTGAAGTACTCAACCTTGGCCAGGACGGTCGCCTGGATGCCCTCGGTCACGCTGTTGAGCCTCACGAGCGGGGTGTTGCCGACGAGGCTGATCATCGAGTCGTGGAATTGCACCGTTGTCTCCGGAGCCGCAAAAGTGATGGTCGTGATGTCACGCCAGCCTAAGCCCCGCCCCTCTTGATCTCCTCACTGTTCACCGCCCGCAGGGATTGGCCGAGGGCCGCTTCGGGGCAATGAGTGGTTGTACGGCTACGAGGAGGTGGCGGCGACGCATGTCGAGCATGTCCAGAGCGAGGGTGGCCCGGCGCATCGCGGCGGGCGCGGCGTACGGCGGCGGCGGCATCGGACTGGTCGGTGCGGCGGCCGTCGGCGTGCTGCTGGCCGAGGTGCGGATGGCCAAGCGGGCCGTCGGCAACGGCAACAGTCCGCATCCGCCGAGCGCGGAGGGCCTCTACGGCCGTTCCTACGGCAGTCGGTACGGCCGCCCGTTCGGCCCGTTCGCCCCGCACTACGGCACGAACGGCCCCTCCGAGGACCCGCCGATCCGTCTGGTCATGCTGGGTGACTCCACCGCCGCGGGCCAGGGCGTCCACCGGGCCCGGCAGACACCGGGCGCGCTCCTCGCCTCGGGGCTCGCGGCGGTGGCGGAGCACCCCGTGGAGCTGCGGAACGTCGCGCTGCCGGGCGCCCAGTCGGACGACCTGGACCGTCAGGTCGCGCTGGCCCTGGAGGACCCGGCCCGCGTCCCCGACGTCTGCGTGATCATGATCGGCGCGAACGACGTGACCCACCGCATGCCGCCGACCCGCTCGGTGCGGCACCTGTCGGCCGCGGTACGCCGGCTGCGCACGGCCGGCGCGGAGGTCGTCGTCGGCACGTGCCCCGACCTCGGCACGATCGAGCCCGTGCAGCAGCCCCTGCGCTGGCTCGCCCGACGGGCGTCCCGGCAGCTGGCGGCCGCCCAGACGATCGGCGTCGTCGAACAGGGCGGCCGCACGGTGTCGCTGGGCGACCTGCTGGGCCCCGAGTTCGAGGCGAACCCGCGGGAGCTGTTCGGCCCCGACAACTACCACCCCTCGGCGGAGGGGTACGCGACGGCGGCGATGGCCGTCCTGCCGACCATGTGCGCGGCGCTCAACCTGTGGCCCGCGGAGGAGGAGCGCCCCGACGTCTCCCGCCGCGAGGGCTTCCTGCCGGTCGCCCGTGCGGCCGCCGAGGCGGCGTCCGAGGCCGGCACGGAGGTGACGGCGGCGATGCCGACGGGGCCGCGGGGTCCGTGGGCCCTCCTGAAGCGCCGCCGGCGCCGGAGGGTGTCGGCGACGGACCCGGCCCCCACGACTGCGGCCGAGCCGTCCGCGTAGCGCCGGGCGCCCGATAGCTCGGGGGCGCGCCGTTCGTTGGCGGCTGCGGGTGGGTGGGAGTTGGTCGCGCAGTTCCCCGCGCCCCTGAAGGCTTGGGCCTGCGGCCCTGCCTTCAGATGAAAAGCCCGAGGGCGCAGCCCTCGGCTTTTCAGGGGCGCGGGGAACTGCGCGAGAAACCACGAACCACCCGCACCCGCCAACGAACGGCGCACCCCCGGGCTACCAGGCACCCCCACCCAAAAAGCAAGCGCTTAGAAAAGTGCGGTCGGAGTCACACCTCGATGCCCGTGACCTCGACCGTACGTACGGGTAACTTCCCCCACAGCCCTGCCCCCGCGCGACCGGGGGGCACCGTCTGTACGCCAATGGAGCCGTGATGCCCGAAGCCGTGATCGTCTCAGCCGCCCGCTCCCCCATCGGCCGCGCCTTCAAGGGCTCGCTCAAGGACCTGCGCCCCGACGACCTGACCGCCACCATCATCCAGGCGGCCCTGGACAAGATCCCGGCGCTGGACCCCAAGGACATCGACGACCTGATGCTCGGCTGTGGCCTGCCCGGCGGTGAGCAGGGCCACAACCTCGGCCGGATCGTCGCCGTACAGATGGGCATGGACCACCTGCCGGGCTGCACGGTCACCCGTTACTGCTCCTCCTCGCTGCAGACCTCCCGCATGGCCCTGCACGCCATCAAGGCCGGCGAGGGCGACGTCTTCATCTCGGCCGGCGTCGAGATGGTGTCCCGCAGCGTGAAGGGCACCAGCGACGGCATGCCCGACACCCACAACCCGGTCTTCGCCGAGGCCGAGGCCCGTACGGAGGCCGTGTCGAAGTCGGTCGGCGCCTCCTGGCACGACCCGCGTGAGGACGGCCTGCTCCCCGACGCGTACATCTCGATGGGCCAGACCGCCGAGAACCTGGCCCGTTCCTGGGGTGTGACCCGCGAGGACATGGACGAGTTCGGTGTCCGTTCGCAGAACCTCGCCGAGGAAGCCATCAAGAAGGGCTTCTGGGAGCGCGAGATCACCCCGGTGACGCTGCCCGACGGCACCGTGGTCAGCAAGGACGACGGCCCCCGCGCCGGCGTCACCCTGGAGGCCGTGCAGGGCCTGAAGCCCGTCTTCCGCGAGGACGGCCTGGTCACCGCCGGCAACTGCTGCCCGCTCAACGACGGCGCCGCCGCCCTCGTGATCATGTCCGACACGAAGGCCCGCGAGCTGGGCCTGACCCCGCTCGCCCGGATCGTCTCGACCGGCGTCTCCGGCCTGTCCCCCGAGATCATGGGCTACGGCCCGGTGGAGGCCTCCAAGCAGGCCCTCTCCCGTGCCGGCCTGACCATCGGCGACATCGACCTCGTCGAGATCAACGAGGCCTTCGCCGCCCAGGTGATCCCCTCGTACCGCGACCTGGGCATCCCGCTGGAGAAGCTGAACGTGAACGGCGGCGCCATCGCCGTCGGCCACCCCTTCGGCATGACCGGCGCCCGCATCACCGGCACGCTGATCAACTCCCTCCAGTTCCACGACAAGCAGTTCGGCCTGGAGACGATGTGCGTCGGCGGCGGCCAGGGCATGGCGATGGTCATCGAGCGCCTCAGCTGACCCTCTGCCGTAGCCGCACGGGAACCGACCGTGACGCTGTGGCCCGGAGTTCCGGAATCCCCGGAGCTCCGGGCCATTTTGTGATCCAATCTCCCCCAGGATGTGACCTATCTCCCCCCGGAGAGCGATTTACGCAGGTCAGAGCCGTTTCGCCACGAAACACCCGGGCAAAGTCCTGCCCCTTTCGTGACGTTACGCACTGACAGCTGGTTAGTCCGCCCTTCAAGCTGATGTAGGAAGTCGGGGGTCGACTTTGAACCGGGAGTACGTCAGTGAGCGCCATGCCGATCGCCTTGCTGCTCACCACGGCCGCCACCGCCGCCGTGGGCGTCGCCGTCCTGCGCAGCCTCACCGGCCTGCGCCGTCAGGTCGCCGCTCTGCGCAAGGAACTGGCCGAGAGCCGTCCCGCCGGTGCGCGGGCCGTCGTGCCGGCCGCCCGTGCGGCCGCGGACACGGAGGAGATACGCGCCGCCGTGGCCGAGGCGCTCGCCGAGGAGCGGGAGCGTGAGCTGGCCGAGGCGCGGGCGTTCTGGGCCGCCCAGGAGGCCCGTGACGCCTCCGACGCGCCCTCCCTGCTGGGTCTGCCCGACAGTGAGCTGTTCCTGCCCCGGCAGTCCGATTTCGCGGGCCTGGAGCACCTGGAGCCGGTGACCGAGCCGAGCCTGGAGGGCGACGAGTTCTCCGGGGAGTCGGCGGAGCTGGCCGCGGCCCGCCGCCGCCACCCCTCGCACCCCGACTTCGTGCCGGTGCAGTCCCCGGTCACCAACGACCACGAGCGCACCGTCGCCTGTCTGGAGGACCTCGCCGCCTCCCGCACCGAGCTGGCCGACGTCCGTCCTGGCCCCCTCGGCACCCTCGACGTGTACGTCTTCGCCGACGGCACCACCCTGTGCATGACCCCCGGTCACCGGGAGACCGCCGAGCGTCTCGCCAAGGCCCTCCAGGGCGGTGACACGCCGGTCCTCCTGGGCGGCTCGGGCGTCTCGGGCGCGTACACCCTCACGTTCGAGTGCGGGGACGACATGGTCTACATCCTGGCGGACCGGGTCATCGCCTCCCTGTAGGCGACCGGTGACGGGTGCCCGGCGGGATCACACACCCGCCCTCTTCTGGGCCTCCTCCACCAGCGCCACCGCCTCCGCCAGCCCGGCCTCGTCGGCCAGCACGAGCGCGAGATCGTTCCCGGCGACCATCACCTGATCCGCCGCGGCGAACATTCCCGCGTCCGGCATCTCCCGAGGCGCCTGATCGGGCGCCTCCAGCCGCTGGGCACGCAGTGCCAATTCCCTGGCCAGCCCCAGTGCCTCCGCCGCGCCACCCCGTTGCAGCCGACTCTGCGGCGCGGCCCGCAACCGGTCGGCGAAATGGTCCACGGCACGGGTCAACGGCGTCGTATCAAGCACGCCGCGAGCGTACGCGCAGGAGCCGGACTGTTGCCAACACGCCGCCACTCAGGCAACGTGACCTGAAGGACCGGCTTACATTTCCTTTCGTCCGGAGGCGCCGATGTCCCAAGTCTTCTCCGAGGAGACCCATCGCAATCTGCTCGCCCGCATCCCCCATTGCACCGGTCGTGAAGTCTCCGACTGGCTGCGCAAAGTCGATGAAGGCCCCGCTCTCTTCAACTTCGAGGAGAAGGTCAGCTGGCTCCGGCACGAGTACGACCTCGCGTACGGCCACGCCAAAGCGATCGTTCATGAGTACGACCTGAGGAGGGCCGCGAGGAAGCTCCGCTGAGGGCGCCCAGACACCACGAAGGGCCCCCCGACCGTGAGGTCCGGGGGCCCTTCGCCTTGCTGCGGGAGGGCCGGCGCGGGGCCTGCCCTGCGGGAGACGGGCGCGGGGCCCGCCCCCTGCTAGTCGTCGCCGCTGAAGATGGCGACCAGGCGGAGCATCTCGATGTAGATCCACACGAGGGTCATGGTGAGGCCGAACGCGGCCAGCCAGGACTCCTCACGCGGGGCGCCGTACGCGATGCCGTCCTCGATCTGCTTGAAGTCGAGGGTCAGGAAGAACGCGCCGAGCAGGATCGCGAAGATGCCGACGATCGCACCGAGCGGGCCCATGCTGCGCAGACCGCCGTCGGGGGCGACCCCGAAGACGACCAGCAGCAGGTTGACCGCCATCACCAGGATGAACGCGATCGCGATGGTCAGACCGATACGGGCGTACCGCGCGGTGACCCGGATCCACCCGGCCTTGTAGACCAGCAGAGTGGCGCCGGAGACGGCCATCGTGCCGAGCACCGCCTGGAAGGGCGCGCCGTCCCACTGGCTGTTGAACATCTCGCTGATCACGCCGAGGAACACGCCCTCGAAGGCGGCGTACGCGAGGATCAGCGCGGGCGAGGCCTTGCGCTTGAAGGACTGCACCATCGCCAGGACGAACGCGATCAGCGCGGCACCGACGGCCAGGCCGTAGCTGGTGGGCGAGACCGGCAGGAGGGCCCAGGCGAGGACGGCGCCGACGATGACGGTGCCGAGGGTGAGGCCCGTGCGCATGACGACGTCGTCCATCGTCATACGGCCGGCGGTGACCGGGGCCTGCGGCGGGGCGCCGTGCTGCAGGTCCTGCTGGGCGTACGGGTTCGTCGCGTAGGGGTTGGCGCCCTGCTGGGCGTACGGGTTGCCCTGGGTGCCGACAGCTGCTCCCCCGGCCTGCGGCGCGGTGTTGAAGCCCGCGTAGCCGTTGTCGCGGCTGAACCCCCGTCGCGAGAAGACCGGGTTGCTGCTCCTCATTTCACTCCTCCATGGCCACCCTGCGTGGCCTTGGCTCAAGAGTAATAGGTAGGCAAAGGGATTGACTCTAGTGCTCAGGGAGGATCTTTCCCCTGCCGTGTCATCGAACACGCTACGCGTCTCCCTGATTCCCCGCCCCGGCCGCCCCAACCCCTGACCAAGCCGCTACCGGCTCGCGACCATTCGGAGATCAACCGGGCGGTGCGGGCGGCCGTCGAGACGGACTCCACCGCTCCTGCGGGCACGCGGGTGGCGGGGCGGG
>NZ_LIQX01000441.1 GCF_001418475.1 Streptomyces ossamyceticus
TTCCCGCAGCCGCTCGACCAGCTCCTGGGTGGGCTGGACGCCGACGTCGGCGGTGAGGAGGGTGTCCTCGATCTCCTCCCAGGTCTCGTCGTCGAGGTGCTCGCGCGACAGGAGGGTGAGCAGCCCCTTGCCGAGCGCGTTCTGCGAGCGGGAGAGCCGCGCGCGCAGCCGTACCAGACGGCCGGCGGTCGGCTCCGGGATCTCGATCGCGGGGGCCTCGACGACCGGGGGTTCCTCGACGGCGACGGGCGCCGCCGCCGAGGCGTCCGGGAGGTCCACCTCCTCGATCGTTCGGCGCGGTTCGTCGCGCGGGGTCTCGGCCTCGTCGCCGACGTGCGGCTCGGCCGGGGGCGCGGTGATGTCGGGTGCGGTGGGGGGCGCCGGCGGCAGCGGCTTCTTCCTGCGGCTGCCGACGACGAGCCCGCCCAGCACGCCGAGCACGACCACGGCGATGACTACAGCAAGGATGAGGATTTCCATAACGGGACCAGTATGCGCGACCACCCCCCGCCGCGTTCGATCGCCGTACGGGGCCACACCGGGCGGCCACACCTCTGGATACCTGACGAGGCGTCAGCTATGGTCCGCCTCCACATCCGTCCGAAGGGGGTCCCCATGCCCGTCACGGTCGTCCGTTTCAATCTGGTCGAGCCCGGCGCCACGCGCGCCGCGCTGGGGGCCCGCTACCGGGCCGCCGTGGAGATGGCGGCGTACGCCGACGAGCGGGGCATCAGCACCGTGCAGACGGAGGAGCACCACGGGGTCGAGAACAACTGGCTGCCGGCGCCGTTCGTGTTCGCGGGCGCGGTGTTCGGGGCGACACGGCGGATCGCGGTGACCGTGTCCGCGGTGATCGGCCCGCTCCACGACCCACTGCGGCTGGCCGAGGAGATCGCCGTCCTGGACCTGGTGAGCGGCGGGCGGCTGGTGACGGTGGCGGGGATCGGGTACCGGCCGGAAGAGTACGCCCAGTTCGACGTGGACTGGAAGCGCAGGGGGAGACTCCAGGACGAGGTGCTGGAGACCCTGCTGAAGGCGTGGACCGGCGAGCCCTTCACCTATCGGGGGCGCACGGTCCGCGTCACTCCGCGGCCGGCCACCGAGCCGCATCCGTTGCTGCTGGTCGGTGGCTCGTCGAAGGCGGCGGCCCGGCGGGCGGCCCGGCTCGGGCTGCCCTTCTTCCCGAGCGCGCACCTGCCGGAGCTGGAGGCGTACTACAAGGAGCGGCTCGTGGAGTACGGCACCGAGGGCTGGACGATGATGCCCGCGGCCGAGACTCCGCTGCTGCATGTGGCGGAGGATCCGGACCGGGCGTGGGCCGAGTACGGCGGGCACTTCCTGCACGAGGCGCGGACGTACGCGTCGTGGCAGTCGGCCGGGATCCGGTCGGCCGTGCGGTCGGGGGCGACGACGGTGGACGAGCTGCGCGCCGAGGGCGTGTACCGGATCGTCACGCCGGACGAGTGCGTGGCGCTCGGCCTCGACAACTACGTCCTGCATCCGCTCGCGGGCGGGATGCCGGTGGACGAGGGGTGGCGGGGGCTGCGGCTGTTCGCCGAGCGGGTGCTGCCCCGGCTGGACGGCTGACCGTCCCGCCCGGTGCGGACACACCGTCGCCCCGGTCCGCTCAGTGGTCGGGCCGGGGCGACGGCGGGGTACGAGGAGCGGGGCAGCGGGGACTTGGCCCTGCTCCTCGGATTCGAGGGCCTGCGGCTCAGCCCATCTCCTCCAGCGACTTGCCCTTCGTCTCCTTCACGAACTTCAGGACGAACGGGATGGAGAGCGCGGCGAAGACCGTGTAGATCACATAGGTCACGGAGAGGTTCCAGTCGGCCAGGGACGGGAAGCTCGCGGTGATGGCCCAGTTGGCGATCCACTGCGCGGAGGCGGCCACGCCCAGGGCGGCGGCGCGGATCTTGTTCGGGAACATCTCGCCGAGCATGACCCAGACGACCACACCCCAGGACAGGGCGAAGAACAGGACGAAGACATGGGCGGCGACCAGGGCGACCCAGCCCTGGGTGGCCGGGAGCCTGCCGTCGACGAGGTCGTAGGAGAAGGCCCAGGCCTCCAGCGCGAGGCCGAGGACCATGCCGACGGAGCCGATGAGGGCGAGCGGCTTGCGGCCGACGCGGTCCACGAAGATCATCGCGATGACCGTGCCGACGATGTTGATGATCGACGTCGTGAAGGAGTAGAAGAACGACTCGGTCGGGTCGACGCCCACGGACTGCCACAGCGTCGCGGAGTAGTAGAAGGCGACGTTGATGCCGACGAACTGCTGGAACACCGACAGGCCGATGCCGATCCACACGATCGGCTTGAACAGGAGGCTGCCGCCGAGCAGGTCCTTGAAGGACGACTTGTGCTCGCGGCGCATGGCCGACTCGATCTCGGCGACCCGTGCGTCCAGGTCGGTGCCGTCGCCCTCGACCTCGGCGAGCACCTCACGGGCGCGCTCGCGCTTTCCGACGGAGATCAGGAAGCGGGGGGACTCGGGGATGGCGAAGGAGAGCAGGCCGTAGAGGACGGCCGGGACGACCATGACGCCGAGCATGACCTGCCAGGCCTCCAGGCCCAGCAGCCGACCGCGCTGGTCACCGTCGGCGGCGTTGAGGATTCCCCAGTTGACCAGCTGCGACACGGCGATGCCGACGACGATCGCGGCCTGCTGGAACGAGCCGAGCCGTCCCCGGTAGGCGGCGGGGGCGACCTCGGCGATGTAGGCGGGGCCGATCACCGAGGCCATGCCGATGGCGAAACCGCCGACGACGCGCCAGAAGGCGAGGTCCCACAGCGCGAAGGGCAGTGCGGAGCCGACGGCGCTGACCGTGAAGAGGGCCGCCGCGATCTGCATGCAGCGGATGCGGCCGATGCGGTCGGCTATGCGGCCGGCGGTGGCCGCGCCGATGGCGCAGCCGATCAGCGCGATGGCGATCACCTGGGCCAGTGCTGTGGAGCCGACGTCGTAGCGGTCCCTGATGGCTTCGACGGCGCCGTTGATCACGGCGCTGTCGTAACCGAAGAGGAAGCCGCCCATGGCGGCCGCCGCCGCGATGAAGATCACGTGCGAAAGATGCTCGGGATGGGCTGCCCGGGCTCCTGTCGTCGATGCCTGCGCTGTGCTGGTCACGTGGGGGGACCTTCCGCTCTGAAGGTAAAAGCAACGGTGCAGAGACTATGTCTTCAAGTTTCGAAGTCAAGAGGGGGTGAGTGAAAGCGTTTGCCCGCCTAGCGACAGTAGATGTCGAAGATTGAGTTCAAGTATTGAAGAAATGGCAACCGTGGCAGCAGAGTTAGGGGCCCGAGGCAACCACGCGCTCGGACCCCGTCTACCCCGACTCGAAAACGGTTAACGCAGCCGCTGGCTGATGACCTTCGACACACCGTCGCCCTGCATCGACACGCCGTACAGCGCGTCGGCGACCTCCATCGTCCGCTTCTGGTGCGTGATCACGATGAGCTGGGACGCCTCCTGCAACTCCTGCATGATGCGAATCAGCCGCTGGAGGTTGGTGTCGTCGAGCGCCGCCTCGACCTCGTCCATCACATAGAACGGGCTGGGCCGCGCCTTGAAGATCGACACCAGCATGGCGACGGCGGTCAGCGAACGCTCGCCGCCGGACAGCAGCGACAGCCGCTTGACCTTCTTGCCGGGCGGGCGGGCCTCGACGTCGACGCCGGTGGTGAGCATGTTGTCGGGGTCGGTGAGGATCAGCCGCCCCTCGCCGCCCGGGAAGAGCCGGCTGAAGACCCCTTCGAACTCCCGCGCGGTGTCCCAGTAGGCCTCGGTGAAGACCTGTTCGACCCGCTCGTCGACCTCCTTCACCACCTGGAGCAGATCGGCGCGGGTCTTCTTCAGGTCGTCCAGCTGCTCACTGAGGAACTTGTGCCGTTCCTCCAGGGCGGCGAACTCCTCCAGCGCCAGCGGGTTGACCTTGCCGAGCTGCGTGTACGCCCGCTCGGCCGCCCTGAGCCGCTTCTCCTGCTCGGCCCGGTGGAACGTTCTCGGCTGGTTGCGGGGATGCTCCGGGTCGTCGGGGAGCACCTCGCCCTCGGCGGGCGGTGACGGCGGTACGAGCTGGTCGGGGCCGTACTCGGCGACCAGGCCCTCGGGTTCGACGCCCAGCTCCTCCAGCGCCTTGGTCTCCAGCTGCTCTATCCGCATCCGCTTCTCGGCGCCGAGCACCTCGCCCCGGTGCACCGAGTCGGTCAGCTTGTCCAGCTCGGCCTTGAGGTCGCGCCCCTCGGTACGCGCCCGCGCCAGCTCCTGCTCCCGGCGCGCCTTGGCGGCGTCGGCGGCGGCACGTTCCCCCTCGGCGCGGACCAGGGAGACCTCGACGTGCGCGAGCAGCTGCCGGGCACCGGAGGCGACGGCCTCGGCGACGGCCGCCTCGTGCCGCAGTCGCGCCCTGCGCTGCTCGGCTCTGGCCCGCGCCTCCCGTTCGGCACGCGCGGCCCGGTCCAGCGAGTCGGCACGTCCGGCCAGTCCCTTGACCCGCTCCTCGTGCGTACGCACCTGGAGCCGGGCCTCCATCTCGGTCTGCCGCGCGTTGGCCCCGTCCGCCGCGAGCCGGTCCCGTACGGAGGTGTCGGGCTCCTCCTCGACCGGCATCTCCTCGGCCACGGCCAGCCGCTCGGCCAGTTCCTCGGCCTCTTCGACGGCCCTGTCGAGCGCCTCCTGGGCCCGCGCGGCAGCGGCGGTGGACCGCTCGGCCTCCCCCGCGGCACCCCGCGCCTGCCCGGCGAGCCGCCCGAGCTGCTGGGCGACCGCCGACTTCTCCCGCTCGGCCGCCCGGCGCCGCTCCCCCAGCTCCTCCACGAGCGCGGCCCGCTCCCGGCGCGCCGCGACCGCGGCCTGCTGGGTCTCGGCCAGCTCCTCGCACCGTACGGCCAGCTCCTCCAGCTCCGCCGCCGCCTCGTCGACGGAGGCCTGCACCTCCAGGAGGCTGGGCGCGCCCGCGGAGCCGCCGTGCGCGAAGTGGGCGCCGAGCAGATCACCCTCGGCGGTGACGGCGGTGAGGTC
>NZ_LIQX01000442.1:0-4049 GCF_001418475.1 Streptomyces ossamyceticus
GGGCCGGAGGGGGGGCCGGTCGGGCGGCCGGAGGAGGGTTGTTCGGCGCTCACGGGTCTTCTCCCGCCGTAGGGATTCCGCGGCTTTTCTCACTTTTGATGCCGCTTTGTTGCACGACAGGCCCATTGTGTGCTCTGGTCCGGCTCCGCTCGCAAGCCGAGCGGTCACCGTCCGTCCGGCGCGCGGAGTGACCTCGCCGTGCTTAGCGTGGCAAGGGTGAGTCCTCAGACCCTGCGTTCTCCGCGAACGGTGCCCGAGCGGGCGACCGCCCGGCNNACGGCGGTCGGCGGCACCGTCGAGCTGTCCGGCGGCGCCGGGGCCATCGCCGAGACGCAGGCCGGACTGACCGTGATCCCGCTGTCGGTGGCTCTCGCGGGGGCACTGGTGATCGCCTCCGGATTCCTGTGGCCGCTGCGGCATCGCGCGGTCGCGGGGGCGAGCGAACTCGCCGGCTGGGCCGCACGGATCGCCGTGCTGTGGCTCGCGGCGCTCATCGGTGTCTCGCTCGGCGCGCGGCAGACGTTCGACATCCCCCTCGGCGATGTGGGGGACTTCCTCGGCACGTCGGCCGACGTGGGCTTCGAGACGGACATCACGTCCACCGTCTTCTTCGGCCTGCTGTGGCTCGCCGGGATCCTCGTCCTGGCGCTGCTGGTCTCCCGTGCGGCCCCGCTCCCACCGCGGCTGCTGCGGTTCCAGGAGTCGGTGCGCCCGGCGGCGTACGCCATGGTGGTGCTGCTGCTGGCGTACGTGGCACTCGGCGTCGTCATCGGGATCGTGGTCGCCGCGACACGGGGGCATGCCGCCGAGACGGCCGCGGTCATCCTCCTGGGTCTGCCGAACATCGTGTGGCTGACGTCCACGATCGGGCTGGGCGCCACCTGGGACGGGCAGGTCGAGGGGCCGTTCGGGCTGCCGATGCCGCAGGTGCTGGACCAGGTGCTGCGCGGTCCCGACGTCTCCGAGCTGAACCTCGGCTCCCTCGCCGACTACGACGAACGGGTGTGGTGGCTGGTGGTGGTCGACGCCGTGCTGCTGCTGGTCGCCGCGTTCGTGATGGCGGCCCGCTCCCCCGCGCGGGTCCGGCTGTGGCAGCACGCGGTGCACATGGCGGTCGCCCTCGTCCTCACCGTCCTGATGATCTGTCTCGTCGCCAGGATCTCCGCCCACTACGGGCTGTCGGTCATCGGCATCGGCGATCTAGGCGGCGATCTGGGCGGGGAGGTGTATCTCCGGCCGCGGTTGTGGTCCGCGCTGGGACTCGCCGCCCTGTGGGGGCTGGTGACGGGTTTCGCGGGCGGGCTGCTGGCGAAGGGCGTCCGGCGGCGGGGAGCGGTCGACGAGCTCGCGTGAGGCTGACGGCGAAGGGGCGGGCGCCGTGGGGCGCCCGCCCCTCGTTGTCAGGCGTGGGTGCCGGTCAGACCGTCACCGACCGGGACGGTTCCGGCGCCGGTGCGGCCAGGCGGCCCGTGCGGTGCAGACCGTGCACGGCGGCGGCGCAGGCGAGGCCGAGCACGGACAGCGAGATCCACGGCAGCGCGGGCAGACCCGCCTCGCGGGCCGCGTCCAGGGCGGCACCGGTGAGGAGGTTGCCGACCGTGATGCCGATCCCGCAGACCGTGTTGTACAGCCCGTAGTGCGTGGCGACGAGCCGGTCCCCGGAGAGGCGGACGATGGTGTCCATCTCGAAGGGGTACGCGATCATCGTGCCGACGGCCAGGAGCAGCGCGGCCAGCGCGGGCGGGACGGCTGCCGCGAGCCACCGTCCGACGCCGGGCGCCGGTACCGGCAGGGCCGCGGTCAGCAGCAGGGGCAGGAAGGCGACGCCCATGACCGCGAGGCCCCGGATCAGGGCCTGGCCCGGCTCGTAGCGGGCCTTGCACCAGGCGGTGACCCGGGTCTGGCCGAGGATCGTGCTGAGCCCGGAGACCGCGAAGAGCACCGCCACCGCGGCCGTGCCGAACTCGCCGTCCCCGCCGATCCGCCGTACCTCCAGGGGAAGGGCCAGATAGACCTGGAAGGTGAGGACGTACGAGCCGACCATGGCCAGGGAGAACAACAGGAAGGCCCGGTTGGCAAGAATGCCGCGCCACTGGGTGAGCACGCCTTCCCGCGGGTCGCCGTGCTGTCCCCCGCCGTCCTCCCGGCCGCGGGCGGGCAGGGCGCGGATCTGCACGGCGGAGAGCACGGCGAAGACACCGGCCGCCGTCAGACAGGTGACGCGGAAGTCGACGCCGGTGAGGACCATGCCCACCAGCGGGCCCAGCAGAATGCCTGCCTGGTAGAAGACGTTGAACAGGGCGAACGCCTCGACCCTGCGCTCCCCTGCCTCCGCCGCGAGGTAGGCGCGGACGGCCGGGTTGAAGAGCGCGCCCGCGAGCCCCGTCGCCGCCGACGCGGCCAGCAGCGCGGGCAGCGAGTCGACGAAGCCGAGCGCGGCGAAGCCGACGGTGCGCAGGACGCATCCGGCGACGATCAGGGGCTTGTAGCCGAGGCGGTCGGCGAGGGTGCCGCCGACCACGAACATGCCCTGCTGGCTGAAGTTCCGTACGCCCAGCACGAGTCCGACGACCCAGCCGGCGAGGCCGAGCGTGCCGGACAGATGGGCGGCCAGGTAGGGCATCAGCATGTAGAAGCCGAGGTTGATGGTGAACTGATTGACCATCAACAGCTGGACGGCGCGGTCGTGGGAGCGCACCTGGGCCAGGGTGCCCTTCACTCGGCGGCCCCCTCACGGGTCGCGGAGGGCAGGGTGAGGGGGTCGACGACGTCGGCGCAGCGGGTCCAGCGGTCGACCTCCTTCTCGTCCGCGCGGCCGATGACGTCGGGGTCCAGGGGCGGCGGCCCGGCGAGGAGGCCGTTCCGGGCGCAGTACTCGTCGTCGTAGACGGTGTCGAGGTAGCGCTGCGGTCCGTCGGGGAAGACCGCCGCGATCCGGGTGTCGGCGGTCTCGGTGCGGGCCAGCCAGCCGGCGACCAGCGCCACGGCTCCGACGCTCCAGCCGCCGGTCGCGTAGTGCGAGGCGGCGAGACGGCGACAGGTGTGCACGGCCTCGTGCGGGGCGACCCAGTGGACCTCGTCGAAGGTGGCGTAGGCGACGTTGCGGGGGTAGATGCTGGAGCCGAGTCCGCGCATCAGCCGGGGGCGGGCCGGCTGGCCGAAGATGGTCGAGCCGATGGTGTCGACGCCGACGATCCGGATGTCCGGGTACAGCTGGCGCAGCACCCGGCCGATGCCCGCGGAGTGCCCGCCCGTGCCGACGCTGCACACGAGGACGTCGATGTGCCCCAGTTCGGTGGCGAGTTCGAGGGCGAGCGGGGTGTACGCGGTGGTGTTGTCGGGGTTGTTGTACTGGTCGGGGCACCACGCGCCGGGGTGACGCCGGAGCAGTTCGGTGACCCGGTCGCGGCGGGCCTGCTGCCAGCCGCCGGTGGGGTGCGGGTCGGTGACGATGTCGACCTCGGCGCCGTAGACGCCGAGCAGGCGGGTCATGGACGGTTCGAGTCCCGGGTCGGTGACCAGGGTGACGGGGTGGCCGTGGACCATTCCGGCGAGCGCCAGTCCGAGGCCGAGGGTGCCGCTGGTGGATTCGATGATCCGCGCGCCGGGACGCAACTCGCCTCGGGCGCGGGCCCGTTCGACCATGTAGAGGCCGGGCCGGTCCTTGATGCCGCCGGGGTTGAAGCCCTCCAGCTTCGCCCAGAAGCCGTGCCCCGCCGGGGTCAGCGGTTCGGACACGCGCAGGAGGGGTGTGTTGCCGACGAGCGCGGGCAGCGCCGAACCGCCGGACGCGGTGCGGGAGTCGGCGGGGACGCGGGGCGTGTCGGGTGCGGTGGTGTGCGTGGGGCCGCCGGTGCGGGGTGTGGTGGACGGCGGGGTGGTCGTGCCGGTGGTCGTCTTGGTGATCGACTGCATGTCGTTCGCTCTCGCTGGAGGATGAGACGTATGGGTGGTCGTCTCGCGCCGGGCCACGGTCGGGCCGACGGACGCGACCGATGGGCCGGTCCGCCGTTCGTGGGTTCGGCGCGGCAGCCGGTGCGGGGCCGGCT
>NZ_LIQX01000442.1:4086-4706 GCF_001418475.1 Streptomyces ossamyceticus
CCGGCTGCGGGCGAGAGGTCTAGATGCGCCACCTGGAGGTGTGGACGAGAGCCGACCTGCCGGTACGGGCGCGTCGGCGCCGGTGCGGGCGACGGCGTCCCCGCCACGGCGGGCGCAGGGCGGGCGCCGCGGCAGCGGTGAGCAGGGGTGCCGTGTCGGTCGTGGGCGGCTGGTCGGACGACTGCGGGGCGGGGGCGCGCAGGACGCCGGCGGGTACGCACACCTCGGCCGTGTGGTGGTCGTGGGTCCCGTGCGGTGTCTCGTGGCCGGAGGAGGGCTGCACCGCGGTCAGGACGGTGGAGGGCTGCGTCGGCGTCCGGTGGGGCTCGTCGACCGGACCGTGCACGAAGGCGCACAGGACGATCGTGATCAGCAGGCAGCCGCGGACGAGGGCGGCGAGCAGCCTCGGCCAGGGCGAGTCGGCGCGCGCCTGACGGACGTACGAGGGCATGCGGGTGCGTGGGGGCACTTGGGGGGTCCTCCGGGCGTCCGTCGGCTCGGCGGTGCGTGACCTCTGTTCAGGGCACGCGGGAGCGAGCGGCGGACGCGCATGCGGGTGCGGGTGCGTGTGGGGGTGAGCCGGTCGGGCAGGAGGAAGCCCGGGGCCTAGATCTGCCGGA
>NZ_LIQX01000443.1 GCF_001418475.1 Streptomyces ossamyceticus
CCAACGCACCCCCCGGCCCCGAGCTACTACGCGCCCTTGGACAACGTCGGCCGGTTCCACCTCGTGTTCGTGTTGTGCAACTCCCGCTCCGTGTCCGTGATCGACACCTTGATCGGGATGCCCGGACGTCCGCCCACCTTGATGAGGAAGCGGCCCCGCCCCGGCGGTTCCTCGTTCCCGCCCGTGCTGGCCCACCCCGGCGGGGACGACCAGGACGAGACGAGTTCGATCTCGCGTTCCGACAGGCCGACGATCTCGCCGAGTTCCCTCATCTCCGTACGCGGCAGGCCCGCGCACACCACCATCCCGGCCCGTTCCACGAAGCCGCGCGCCTTCGCCCGGTCGGCCTCGCTGCCGAGCGCCTCCGCGTCCTTCAGCGTGTGGGTGATCTTCGCGTCGCCGAGGCCGAGGGAGCGGTTGAGGCGGGTGAGCGCGTCGATGCGTTCGACGATGCCGGAGGCGGCCCGCAGGGGGCGCCACAGCTCGTCGAGGACCGTGAAGAACCAGCGCTGGGGGGCGAGGCCCGCGTCGGCGAGGGCGTGGGCCGCCGCCACCGTGCCGAGCCCGTCCGACCAGGCCGCCAGCATCGCTGCCGCAGTGAGCTGGGTGTCCGCCTCGCCGATCCGGGAGATGTCCACGCACACGGCGGGGGACGCCGGGTCGATCCGGGTCGACGTCTCGGAGGCGAACGTGTCGCCGAGCGGCCCGTCCAGCACGCCGAGCAGCGAACGGTGCAGCGGGTCGACGGCCTCCTGGTAGCGCGCCTCGTTGCCCCGGTCGAGCGTCACCGCGCGGACCCGGTCCGGGCCCTCGTCGAGGACCTTCAGCAGGTCGGGCAGCAGCGGCGCCCGCCCCTTCTTGGTCCGCTCCGCCAGATGGTGCAGGCACGCCGACAGCACCGACTGCTCGTGGTCGTCCATCGGGCGGCCCCGCACGATCGTGATGAGCGCCGCGACCATGTTCAGCACCCGGCCGTGGGCCTCGGCCGCGAGGATCCGGCCGCGTTCGCCGCCGATCCGGGCCGCCGCCTCGCCCATCGCGCCGGGGTCGAGGACGTTGATGCCGCCGACTCCGCGCCCGATGGAGATCACCTGGCCGCCGAGCGCCCGCACGGTGTCCGCGTAGTCCGGCTTGAGGTCGCCCAGCACCAGCGGGGTGACCCCGGTCGCCGACATGCCGATCAGCATGCGGTTGACCAGCGTGGACTTGCCGAGACCCGGCATGCCGAGCATGAACAGCGACGGGTTGGAGATGTACCGGGCGCGGGTGAACCAGGAGATGGGGTCCCCGCAGACCGTCGCGCCCGTCTGGAGGTGCTGCCCGAGCGGCACCCCCGTCATGGGCGCGCCGGAGCCCGCCGCGAAGGGCCACAGGCCGCACGCCTGGACCGTGGTCGCCCGCCACAGCGCGGGCGGGTCGACGTGCCCGACCTGCCCGCCGCCGGGGCCGGGCCAGCCGCGCGGGGGCGCCGTCTGAGGTCGTACGGGACGAGTGGCGGACGTGCTGGACCTGGTCACAGCGCCTCCCGGATCTGGTACGGAACGAGGGTGTGCTCCCACGGCAGCAGGCCGACGGGGAGCGTGCAGGTGAACGCCGAGGCCTGCATACGGTCGGCGGGGCGCATCAGGATGCGCGAGGACGCCTGGAGGTTGCGGACGGTGATCGCCGCGTCCGGGAGCTGCTCCTCGTCGTCGACGGTGACCGTCACCATCAGCGAGAACTCCACGAGCCCGGCGCCCGCCGCCTCCTCGGCCGCGGTCTGCTCGGCCGCCTGCATCTCGGAACTGGCCCGCGCCTGGACGAGACCGCGCTTGGAGCCCGCCATGAAGTGCGCGGCACGACGGTCGGACTCCACGATCCGCGCCGACGTCGCCGGGTCGATCGGGCGGTAGATCAGCGAGACCCGCTTGCGGCGCGTCCCGGCGGCCGGTTCGAGCAGCCCCCGCAGCACGCTGGAGCGGACGGTGCCGCGCGGGGCGAGCGTCAGCATCCAGGTGCGCGAGACACCCGAGTCGTGCTTGTACGACTGCACCGACTCCACGGCCGCAGCGGGGCCCGCGTCCGCCCACTCCAGGCCGGTGGTGGACTGCTCGGCGCGGGTGCTCAGCACATCGGGGGCGACGGCCGGGTCGTACGCCACCCGGACGACCTCCGAGAGCCGCTCGGCGGACAGCGGGTAGGCGGAGCCGCCGCCGGCCGCGACCAGGCCCGACAGCAGGCCCGGCAGCCGCATGGACAGGTCGGTGATGACGTCCTCGATGCTCCGCTTGGGGCCGCCGGAGGGGCCGTAGGTCAGGGCGATGTACGTGTGCATCTCCGAGGAGGCGGACGGGTAGCGGGCGACGACCTCCTCCATCACCGCGCGGGCGGCGGCCGGCGCGTCCGGCGAGATCCGCGGCAGGACCTCGGCGGCCAGCCGTGTCCCGGTGTCGGGCGCCGTCTCGATGACGACCTGGGCGCCGCGCAGGCCGGGCTCGTGCGACAGCCTGGCGAGCCAGTCGCCCCAGGACGCCACCCAGATGTCGACCTGCTCGGGGTCGACCAGCGAACCGCCGTCCGGCTCGCACGCCAGCACCACGGTGTAGAGGTTGCGGCCGGGGTGGTGGAGCACGCCGAAGGAGCGGTTGTAGGCGTCCCGGCCCTCGTGCATCCGCGTCCGGGCGAGCAGACCGGGCGGGTGGTAGCGGCCGCCCGTACGGCGGGAGAGCGGGCCGGAGACGTAGGTGTGGGAGCCGTTCGCCTTGCGCCTGAACCAACCGATACGCACCGCGACCACCTGATAGACGTTGCGGCCGTCGACCGTGCGCAGCGCGAGCGGCGCGAGGAAGAGGCCGACGGGGATGAGGACGACGATCGCCGCCGTCAGCGAGACGAGTGAGGCGAGCAGTGCGACGAGGAGTCCGCCGAAGGCGACCACGGTGCCGAGGAGGCCCAACGGGCCGAGGCCGGGGCGGCGGGGCCGGCGCCAGTTTCCGTAGGTGGGACGCGTGAGGGCGTCGGTGGACATGGGGAATCCTTCTTCCGGCTGTGGTTCGTGGGGTCCGAGTGCCTACGAGCTCGGGAGTTTCAGAAGTGTCGGGCGGCCGCGGGGCCGTCGTGGCTGGTCGCGCGGTTCCCCGCGCCCCGGGAAGGGACGGGCTTCGCCCTCCTTCCCGGGGCGCGGGGCGGGGCTACTGGTTGTGGCCCTTCATTCCGTCGTTGTCGCCGAGGGAGTTGGTGATCTCGCTCGCGGCCTGCATGCCGGTCTGTACGACGACCGCTGCTGCCTGGACCGCCACGGCCGCGCCCGCCGTGGCCGCGCCCGCGGCCGCCGTACCGGCCGCCGCGCCCGCGCCACCGGCTCCGCCCGCGCCGGCGCCCCCGGAGGAGCCCGCGCCCGCGGACGGCGAGCCCTGCGGGCCCGCGGAGGCGCCTCCGCCACCGCCGCCGCCTCCACCGCCACCGGCGGCGCCGCCCGCGATGCTGACCGCGCCGGAGGCGATGTTGTTGGCGGCGTTGAGGGCGACCGTGCCGCCCGAGGTGCCGCCGAGAGCGGCCGTGGCCGGGACGATCAGCTTGAGCAGGGCGGGCAGCGCGAACACCGCCATGATCAGCATGCCCATGCCCGCGATGACCGCGTCCAGGTCCTCCTTGTCCTTGGTCATCGCCGTGGCCGAGTAGATGATCAGGGCCGCCGCCGGCTTGTACAGCAGCCAGGCCGCCAGCCAGCCGATGTGCTTCTTCCACCAGCCCTCGCCCCACCCGGTCATCGAGGAGGCGGCGGCCAGCGGCAGCGTGCCGACCAGCATGATCAGCACACCGATGCGGATGTACATCAGCACGATCTGCACGAAGCTCGACAGCATCACCAGCAGACCGAAGATCAGCACCAGACCGGGCTGACTGAGCGTCAGCACGCCCAGCATGGTGGAGGCACTGTCCCCGAGGTCGGACTTCTCGTACACGTCCGCCGCGTACGCGTCCGACGCCTTCATCAGCGCGGTGACCACGGGTACGGCCGCCGCGCCCACGAGGATGACCTTCCACATCCCCATGAAGGCCTGTTTCATCGACTGGCCTTTTCGGTCGATCGCCATCCGGATCGACGCGATGAGCAGGGAGGTCACCGCCACGTACGCGACGATCCAGTTGACCTCCGCGGTGATCAGGCCGATGGGGCTGCCCGGATCCATGGTGGGGTTGCCGTGGGTGACATTGCCCGCGGGCTGGTCGACGTCGATGCCCAGCCAGACACCGTTGAGGGCCTTGAGGACCTCCGAGGCACCGTCACCGATCGCCTTGGCGAAGACGACGACGGCACCTTCCGTGAACTGCTTGCCGCCCTCTTCGATGACGCAGTCGTAGATCTTCCAGGAGCAGCCCATGTCACGCCTCCCAGGTGACGAAGCCGTCGGTGCCGCTCACCTGCGACACACCGCCGTAGATCGTGCCGTCGGCCTCGGGGACGAGCTTCCAGTCGCCGTCCTGCCAGCGCACGGTCACCGAGGCGGAGCCGTAGCCGCCGCCCCCCATGCCGCTGACCAGGACCATCACGGTCGCCTGCGAGCGGTTGTACGTCAGGACCGTGAAGCCGGCGTAGCCACCGGCGTCCGGCGATCCCGTCGTGGACTTGTCACCGGACTGGGCACGCGTCTTGACCAGCGCGTCCCGCCCGGCGCCCGGCACGACCTGCCGGTCTACGACCTTGCGCCAGCCGTCGTAGCTGAGGTGGTCGGTGATGGAGTGGGCGGCCATGACGGCGCCCATCGGGGTGCGGGCGAAGCAGGACCAGACCGGACCGTCGTACTTCAGCGGGCCCGCCGTCCTCGACACCGGGACCAGACCGGTGCCGTTGGCCTTCCAGTGGAAGTCGCGCGGCGCCTTGGTGGGCCGGGCCTGCACGCTGTCGTCGGTACGGCAGCCGGCCGGGCGGTCCTGCGCACCGCCGTCATCGGACCCGGACCCGGACCCGGAGTCCGAGCTCGCGGTCGGAGCGGGGCTCGGGTCGCCGGACGCGCCGGACGACCCCTCGGCGCCGTTGCCGGTGATCGCGAAGAGCACCGCGAGGACGACCAGCACCCCCAGGAACCCGGCCGACAGGATCCAGCCCCGCTGCTGCCAGAACGGCTGCTCCCACTCCCCGCTGCCCCCTCGGGCCCGGCCGGAGTTCAGCATCGTCGCTCCCCCTTTCGACTCGCCGGCTGACGGACTACGCGAAGACGAAGTTCACGAGCGGGCCGGCGGCGGCGACGAGGACACAGCCGCCGAGGACCATGCCGAGACGGCCCATGTGCTCCGAGCCCTCACCGCGGCGCATCGAGATCGCCATCATCGCGCCGGTGATCAGCACGCCCGCGACGCCCGCCGCGGTACCGGCCCAGGCGACGATGCCGAGCACGGTGTCGACCTTGCCGGTGAGCGCGCCGGGGGCGTCGCGGTTCGGGTTCGGAACGGTCCCGTCGGCCAGGTACACGGCCTGCTGCGCCTTGGTGGCTATCGCGTTCAGCATGTGGTTTCTCCCCGTTTCGGTCGGCCGCGGCGGAGCGGCCGACGTCAACTCACTTGAGCGGATGGGTGCTTGGGATGCCGGCGGGGCCCGAGTTGGTTGCTCGGGTTCCCGGTCGCCCTGTGAGCTTGGCGACTGTGGTGACCCTGAGCCAAGCGATGTAGTGATCCAGCACTGGGCGGTGACGTGGTCGTGACAGACGGGAACTGCTCGTCATGTCCGGGACAGTGACGTGCCGTCACCAGGCCCTGGACCTGCGGCGAAGCGGAGTGTGTCGTACCGGTGTGCGAAAGAGGGGGTGGAGAGGAGACGGAGGGGAGGTGGATGTGCGGATACGGTGACGGCCCGTCGGTTCCCCCGGAACCGACGGGCCGTCACCCGTTCTCCGTCACGCTCCGTCACATCACGAAGTCCACGATCGGCCCCGCCGTCGCGCCGATGATGCAGGCGCCCATCACCATCGCGAACTGGGTGAGGTGTTCGTCGCCCTCCCCGGACCGCAGCGAGATGGCCATGCGGGAGCCGACGAGCAGCAGCCCGCACACACCGGCCGCCGTCACCAGCCAGGCGAGGATGTTCAGTACGTAGTTCAGCTCGTAGGTGACCGCCCCCGGAGGCCCGGCCAGCGTGGTGGCCGCTGCGTACACGGTGTGGGTCATGGGGTCCTCCCGGTGAGACGGGCCAGCGCCGCGCTCTCCCGCGGCGGCGGGCCGGTGAGATCGCCGGTGCGCCAGGCGGGCACCCAGGGCACGCGGTGGACGTCGACGACCGAACCGATCACCTTGACGCGCTGGACGAGCTGCCGCGGCAGCCGCCCGGGCGCGTCCGCGACCAGCACGATCGCGTCCAGGTCGAGTCCCGGCGGTGCGTCGCCCCGCCGGAAGATGTCGAGGGTGTGCGAGACCGCGTCGAGTCCGGCGGCGTGCGTCCGGCCCACCAGTAGCACGGATCCGGGTTCACCGTGTTCCGGCCGGGGCCAGTTGCGGCCCGCGTCGTGACCGCCGAAGACCGCGGCGAGGGTGGTGGACCCGGCGCCGCCGTGTGTGGCGACCCAGGAGAACCGCCGCGCGCCGGCGGCCGACAGGGGCTCCGGCTCCTGCGGCAGTACCTCCGCCTCCCCGACGGGCCCCCGCACCCAGATCTCCGGCCCGGCCGTCGCCTGCCCTGCATTCCCCTGCATCACCGCATCACCACTCTCCCCCAAGTCCACAGTCATCCACCGAAGTCTCCCTGACCCGACGACCACCTCAGCCGCCGTACCGGCCCGCATCGGGCCGCCGACCAGCGTGTTACGCCGTCGACGCCTGTTGCGTCGACCGACCGTCTTGCCGTGCCGTCGGCGCTTGTCGCCGTACGGCCGTCGGTCGCCCCCGCGTTGTGCATACCGGCATGTCGTCGCCGTCGGCCTGTCGTTGTGGCCGTCCGGCGTCGCCGCCGAACGGCCTTGGTGTCCGCCGGCGGGTTGCGCCGGTGGTCGTACCGAGCCGCCGACATGCCGCCGCCGGACGGCGCGTTGGGCCGTCGGCGAGTATCGCCGTTCGGTCTGCCGTGCCGTCATCGTCGCCGTATGTCCTTGTTGTTGTTCACCACCGTCCGGCGTCGCCGCTGTCGACTGCCGGCTTCGCGCCGTGTCGGCCGGTTCGTGAACCCGCGCCGACGCGCGAAGCCGAACCGAATCAGCCAAGCCGAGCCAAGCCGAGCCAAGCCGAGCCAAGCCGAGCCGAGCCGAATCCGCACAGCCGCCGGACGAACCCGTCGAGTCGGGCCGGACCCGTTCGGTCCGCGGCCCCGTCGGGGCCTCTGCCTCCGATCTTCACCGGGGTCCGGGCGCTTGGGAATTGGGGCGTGAGTTCCTGCTACGAGCCTGTGACGCGCTGGTGACGCGGGGAGCGCGGGTGTGCGGAGAGACTCGACTGGCCGGCCTGGACTGGCAGGAACATGACTGGACTTCGACGCTGAGGGGAGCAGATGTCCAACGGGGGTGGGTCCACCACGGGCTGGGTGGTCGGCGGTTGCGTCGCGGCCGTGATGATGCCCGTGGTCATGATGGTCGCGGTGAGCGGGGGAGGCCAGGCCGATGCCGAGGAACAGGGCGGCGTCGGCGGCGGCCTCAAGAACGGGCAGGTCCCGGCGGAGTACGTGCCGTGGGTGCTCAAGGCCGGCTCGATGTGCGACATCATCAAGCCGGCCGTGATCGCCGCGCAGATCGAGGCGGAGTCGGGCTGGAACCCCAACGCCCAGTCCCCCGTGGGCGCCGAGGGCCTGAGCCAGTTCATGCCGGGCACCTGGAAGACCTGGGGCCGCGACGACGACGGCAACGGCCGGATATCCCCGTACGACCCCGGTGACGCGATCATGGCGCAGGGCCGTTACGACTGCGCGCTGGCCAAGCAGGTCCAGGGCTACAAGGACCGCGGCCAGGCCAGCGGCGACACCCTCGACCTGGCGCTCGCCGCGTACAACGCGGGCCCCGGCGCCGTCCGGAAGTACGGCGGCATCCCGCCCTACAAGGAGACCCAGGACTACGTCGTCCGCATCAAGTCCCTGATCGCCAAGTACGAGTCGGTGGACGACCCGCCGGGCAAGCTCCCGCCGGGCAAGCAGATGGCGATGCCGCTGGCCGGCAACCCGCCCGTGACCTCCCCGTACGGTTGGCGCATGCACCCCACGCTCGGCGTCCGCAAGCTGCACACCGGCACCGACTTCGGTGTGGCGGCGGGCACCCCGGTGCTGGCCGCGCGCGACGGCGTGGTCACCTTCGCCGGCTGGACCAACGGATACGGCAACCGCGTCGTCATCTCCCACGGGACCATCGACGGCGACCAGATCTCCACCACGTACAACCACATGCTCGCCGGGCTCAACGTGAAGACCGGCGACCACGTGAAGGTCGGTCAGCGCGTGGGCCCGGTGGGCTCCACCGGCTACTCGACCGGCGCCCACCTCCACTTCGAGGTGATGCGGAACGGCACGTACGTGGATCCGGCGCCCTGGTTGGGCCTGTAGTGAGGCCTGTGGTGAGGCCGGTAGCGACGGTGACGGCACGGACGATGACGGCACGGACGATGACGACGGGGAAGGACACCGAGGTGAGGAGGGGGACGACGATGGTCAGGAGGAGCGACGGGCGCCGGCTGCCCGGCGCCCGTGCGGGAGCGGGCGGACGCGGCGCGTCCGGCGGACTCCGCCGGGCCGGGGCGGTGGTGCTCGCGACCGTGACCGGCGTCGCGGTCCTCACCGCGTGCGGTCTGCAGGACCACCGTGAGACGGTCGGCGGCGGCCCCGGAGCCTCGGCCGAACCGTCGATCGCCCCCAAGGCCCCGCTGCCGTCCGGCAGACCGCTGGGCGACGACGCGCACGTACCGAGCCCGTCCGGCGTCGACGACGCGGACGCCACCTCCGTCTCCAGGGCGTGGGTCGAGGTCGCCTACGGCTACGACACCAAATACGACATGAGCCCGCACGACGCCGTCCTGCGCACCGCGCGCTGGCTCACCCCGGCCAAGCGGAAGGCGGAGCGTGCGTACCGTCCCGCGAGCGGCGCGGGCGAGAGCTGGAACTCCTGGGCGGCGCACAAGGCGTGGACGACCGTCGAGGTGGAGTTCGACGACGACGGTGACGCGCCCTCCGACACCGCGACCGAGGCGTACCGCGCCGTGTTCGTCGACGGCGAGGCGCACGGCCGGGACGGCTGGACGGGGACCGGTCCACAGGCCACGGTGTACCTGAAGCTGGTGCGTTCGGGGAAGGGTGAGCCGTGGCGGGTCGACGATGTGCGTACGGTGGAGGCCGCGGCGCAACCACCGACGTCACCGACGGCGTCGCCCTCCACAGCGTCGTACGCGGGAGTCGGCGGGAAACCGGTGTCTCCCACGTCGCCGGTGTCCCCCGTGTCACCGGTGTACTTCGATCTCCCGTCCGCCGTTTCTCCTTCTGACCGACCCGAGTGAGGGAACGATGACTCGACTCAGCCGCGAACAGAAGCGGGAACTCAAGCGTGCGGGCCGCGCCCCGGCACCGGCCGGACTGACCCCGATCGACGTGCGCGTCTCGGCGGAGGCCGGCGCGACCGTCGGCGGCATGCCGGTACCGGCGGCCGCGGGGGAGTCCCTCCAGAGTGCCGCGCTCGACTACCTCCACCGTCTCGCCCTCGCCACCGGCCACCCGGTACTCGCCACGGTCCACGACGAGCGCATCGGCTACGTCGTACCGCTCCAGGTCCACGTCGACGGCTCCAGCCGTTTCGCGGGCGAGCCGGTCCAGGTCGCCGAGCCGAGGGGAGACGTCACGACACCGTCCCGCCCCGCGCCCGTGGCCCCGCCCGCACCGCCGGTGGCCGCCGAGCCGGTCGGCACGCCGCGCATGGCCGAGCCGACCGTCGCGCCACCTGCGGGCGAGTCGGCCGCCGCGCCGGGGCCGCGTCGGGACAAGTCGACGTATGTGCTGCGCGCGGTACCGGAGTCGGCGGCCCGGGGGATGCCCGAGCAGGAGCCGACGGCTCCGGAACCCCCGCACGCCCAGCCGCAGGTACACGCCCAGGCGCCGTCACCGCAGCCCCATGCCCAGCACCAGCCGCCGCAGGCGCGTGCCCAGGCGCCGTCGCAGCACCACGGCGGGCCCCAGCAGTCGCAGGGTCACGCCCAGCCGCAGCCGCACGCGCCGGAGCAGGCCCACGCGCAGGAGCAGCCGCACTCGTCGGAGCCGCAGCCCCAGCAGTCGCAGTCGCAGGTGAAGCGGGAGCCCAGCACGATGCGTCTGTCGGCGGTCAAGCCGGTGCCGTCAACCGGGGACCCGGTCGGTCACCCGGTGAATCCCGAGCGGCCGAAGCGGGAGCCCAGCACGCTTCCGCTGACGGCCGCGAAGGCCACCACTCCCGGCCAGGAGGCGGCCGGCGCCCCGGCGGCACCCCCGGCTGCCGCCGAGCCGAAGCGCGAGCCCCGGACGATGCCGCTCACCGCGGCGAAGCCGGCGGCGAGCGGTGTCGCGCCGTCGACCTTCGTCCTGCGAGCCGTCCCGGAGCCCAAGGACGGCCCCCTCGCCCGGCCGCCGCGCACCCCCGACCTCCCTCTCACCCTCGCAGGCATCGCCGCGCCCTCCGACGA
>NZ_LIQX01000444.1 GCF_001418475.1 Streptomyces ossamyceticus
TCACCGCCGAGGTGGGCGCGGGCCCCGTCGCGCTGGCCCGCGCCCAGCGCGCCCACACCGCCCGCGTCCTCCTGCGGACCACGAGCCTGCCGATCACCGAGGTCGCCTTCGCCTCCGGTTTCGCGAGCGTCCGCCAGTTCAACGACACGATCCGCGCGATCTACGCCGCGACCCCCACGGACCTGCGCGCCGCGCCCACCTCGGCGGTGAGCTGCCGCTGGATCTGGCGGGCGCTGTAGCCGAGACGTCCGGCGAGTCCGGCGACGCCTTCCCGGTCGACGACGCCGTCCGCGATGAGGCGCATGGCGCGGGCCACGGCGTCCGCGCGGACGTTCCACTCGGCCGAGCCGGGGGTGGTGTCCGGGCGGCAGCGGCGGCAGGCCCGGAACCCGGCCTGCTGGGCGGCGGCCGCGGTGGGGTGGAAGCGGACGTTGTGCCGTTTCGGGGTCACCGCGGGGCAGCTGGGGCGGCAGTAGATGCCGGTGGTCGTGACGGCGAAGAAGAAGGTGCCGTCGAAGCGGGCGTCCCGGCTTCGCACGGCCTCGTACCTGGTGTCCTCGATGTCCTCCACGGTTCCAGTCTCGGTGACGCCGGACGGTTCGGCTGGCGGGATTCGGACACGGCACTCGGCGTCCGCCGATACCGCCGGGCGACTCTCCACGTCCGCCCGCCTCGCCGGAACCGCCGGGCGTCCGGTCCCTCACGGGGACGCGGGGGCGGGTGCGGGTGGTTCGGCGGGTGCGGGTGGTTCGTGGTTTCTCGGGCGGTCCCCCGCGTCGCGTCCGGGGCACGATTCCCCGCGCCCCCGACGGGCAGCCCTTGGAGGGACGGGCCTGTGGCCCGCCCTCCAAGGGCTGCCCCCGTCAAGGACTAGTGGCGGCCGCCGCGCTTCGCCTCCATCGCCGCGCGGCCCTCCGCGCCCCTGCGCTTCCACTCCTTGCGGATCTCCGCGCGCAGGCGGGCGTCGCTCTTGGCGACGATGCGCTGGTTCTCGCGGAGGAGCTTGCGGTAGCTCTCCAGGCGGCGCGGGGACAGGGCGCCCGTGTCCACGGCCTGGAGCACCGCGCAGCCCGGCTCGGCGACGTGCGCGCAGTCGTGGAAGCGGCAGCGCGCCCCGAGTTCCTCGATCTCGGCGAAGACCTGGTTGACGCCGGTCTCGGCGTCCCAGAGGCCGACGCCGCGCAGCCCGGGGGTGTCGATGAGCACTCCGCCGCCGGGGAGGGCGAGGAGGTTGCGGGTGGTGGTGGTGTGCCGGCCCTTTCCGTCGACGTCGCGGGTGGTCTGGACGTCCATGACGTCCTCCCCGAGCAGCGCGTTGGCGAGGGTCGACTTGCCCGCGCCGGACTGCCCGAGCAGCACGGAGGTGCCGCCGGAGAGCACCGCGCGGAGGACGTCGAGGCCCTCGCCGGAGGTGGAGCTGACGGGGATGACGGGGACGCCGGGGGCGGCCGTCTCGACGTCCTGCACCAGGTACGCGAGGGTCACCGCGTCCGGTACGAGGTCGGCCTTGGTGAGCACGACCACCGGCTGCGCCCCGGACTCCCAGGCCAGCGCGAGGAACCGTTCGACGCGGCCGAGGTCGAGTTCCACGGCGAGCGACACGGCGACGACGGCGTGGTCGACGTTGGCGGCGAGGATCTGGCCCTCGGCGCGCTTGGAGGAGGTGGACCGCACGAACGCGCTGCGGCGGGGCAGGTAGGTGCGGACGTAGCGGGGGTCGCCCGCGGGTTCGACGGCGACCCAGTCGCCGGTGCACACGACCCGCATGGGGTCGTGCGGGGTGACGAACGCGGTGTCGGCGCGCAGCGGGCCGTCGGCCGTGATGACGTCGCACTGCCCCCGGTCGACCCGGACGACCCGCCCGGCGACGAGGCCCTCGGCGTCGTACGGGGCGAAGGAGTCCGCCCAGGCGTCGTCCCAGCCGTAGGGGGTGAGAGCGGAGAGAGAGGAGGCGGAACCGGAAGGAGAGCCGGAGAAAGTCAAGGGAGACCCTTCACAAGGGTGGTCCCGGCGGCCGCGCGAGCCCCTCAGGGCGGCGCGGGGTGAAGTGTGGGTGTCAGCCGGAGACCACGGAGGTGGACTGGATGGATTCCTGGATGAGGGCAGCGCTCGTCACCGTGACAGCCATCGGTCGACACCTCCTGTTTCTCTGCTCGTCGTCGGCACCGGCGGCCGGAGAGGCCGCGATGCGGAGTGGTCACACCCTAGCGGGGGCCGGCAGGGCCCCGTCAATCGAATTAACCGGCAGCCGCGAATCCGCCCGCCGACCGGGGCGGGCAGGGCAGACGGCGCAGCCGGGGCAGCCACCAAGCCGGTCGATCTGACGGTACGCCGACAGGGCAGACACACCGGTCCGCCGCTCCGCCGGTAGGACCGGCTCGCCAGTGGGCCCTACCTACCGCTGTGCCGGTTGGCCCGCCCTTCCCGCATGCGCAGCCGCCGGCCCGCCCGGTCGGTGTGCCCGGCAGCCCGTCCGCCGGACGCGGACACCCACCCGCTTATCGGCCCCCGGCTAGTCGGCCGTCTTGCAGGGTCGGCCGTTGAGGGTGAAGTCGTCGGGGACCGTGTTGGCGTCGCTCTCCTGGGCGCCGAGGAGGCCGACGCCGAACGTGCCGCCCTTGGCGACCGTCTTGTTGTAGTCGGCGGCGGTGGCCGTGACGCGGGAGCCGTTCTGGTCGAAGGTGCCGTCCCACATCTGGGTGACGCGCTGGCCGCCCTCGTAGGACCAGCCGATGCGCCAGCCGTCGAGGGCCTTGGTGGTGGTGACGGTGACGGTGGCCTGGAAGCCGCCCGGCCACTCGTTGTCGACCTGGTAGCGGACCTGGCAGGTCACGGAGGACGGCTTGCCGGGCTCGACCGGCTCGTGCGACACCTTGGCGGGCGTCGAGGAGTCGCCCTGGGGTTCCTCGTTGCTGTTGCCGCCGTCGCTGTCGCCGTCGTCGGTGCCGGTCTCCTGCGGGCGGGTCGTGCTCTGCAGTCCGGTCGAATCGCCGGACGGGTTGGGCTGGGCCTCCGGGAAGGAGGGGTCCCGCTGGACCACCGGCGACTCGCTCGTCGTGCCGTCCTCGGCCACGGCCGTGTCGTCGTCACCGAACTGCATCAGGGAGACGGCGAGCGCGAGCACGGAGACGACGGCGGCGCCGACCAGCATCCCGGTGCGGCCGATCCTCGGGCGGGGTTCCTTGCCCGGAGAGAGTCCCCGGTCGGTGCCGGTGGAGTCGGCGCGGCCGGGCAGGAGGCCCGCCTCCGCGGCGCGGCGGCGGCGCTCCAGGTAGGCGAGTCCGCCCCAGCCGATGACGCCGCCGGCGAGGGCGGCGGGCAGTCCGCCGCCGTGCAGGCCGAGGCAGGCGGCCGCCTCGGCGCACTCCACGCAGGTGGCGAGGTGCCGGGAGAGGTCGTCGGGGGTGTCCGTGCCGGGCGAGCGGGTGACCGCGTCCAGCAGCCGCGCGTAGCTGCGGCAGTCGGGGCCCATGGGCGTGTCGACCAGGTTGCGCTGGCACCGGTCGCGGAACAGGCCCCGCACCTGGTCGAGTTCGGCGCGGGCGACGGCCGGGTCCAGGCCGAGCCGGCGGGCCACCGAGGTCAGCGGCAGCGCCTCGACCTCGGCCAGCCACAGCAGCGCCGCGTCGGGCTCCTGCATGTCCCTGAGGGCACGCAGAGCGAGGGGGCGGTGCAGCGGCGGCCCGGCGTAGCGGAACGCCTTGTCCGAATTGAGCCACAGGCGCAGATCGGGGTCGAGCCGGTGGCCCTGCCCGCCCGACTCCCAGGTGGCGGCCGTGGTCCTGACCCAGGTCAGGAGGAAGGGTATGCGGGGCAGGCGCAGGGCCCGCCGTCCCGCACCGCGGCCGACGCCCGCCTCGAACTCCAGGACCTCGGCCTCCCGCATGCCGCTGCTGAAGGCCTGGGTGGCCAGTTGGGTCGCCGCGTTCGAGCCGGAGGTGCACAGATCGGCGTACGACAGGACCGCGTCCCAGCACTCCGAGAACAGCGCGGCTTCGACGGCGTCCTGGGGCTTCGGCAGGTCGGGCATGGGTCTCCTGCATCCACAGAGCGAGGGGGGAAGTCCAACAGAAAGGTCAACTGACCGTTGAGGCAAGGCAGTTGAGGGGACCACCTGGTGGCGGCCCCGAGCTTTTCACGCTTCCCGCACAACTGACAAGCCGCGTGTTCAGATGTGCCGAACGTCGGTTTCCGCTATGGAGTTGTACGTACGGGAGCCCCATGCGACTCACCGGTCACGGAAGTTACTTGACTGTAACCTCTTCGGTGGTCTCCTCCGCCGCCGGGAGGCTGTCCATGAAGGAGCTGACGGAGAACACCGCGTGACCGGGGCCGGGCGGGCCGTAACCGGGGGGCGAGGACAGGCCGAAGTCGTCCATCGTGGCGCGGTACGCCTCCAGGAGCCTGATGTGGTACTCCAGCGGCGCGCCCTGCGGGTTGGCCTTCCCCAGCGGGGTCGTGGGCTCCGGGCACCAGGTGGTGAAGCGGGGCGTGATGCCGTGCGACATGAAGAAGCGCAGGCCCTCTGTGGTGGACGCGATGGCCTCGTCGACCGTGGTGAACCCGAACGGTTCGGCCATCTCGACGCCTGCGACGAAGTTGGGGATGACGTTGCGCGCGCCGAAGACCTCCGCCGAGTCGAGGATGCGCTTGTGCCACTCGTCGCGGCCGACGTAGCGCTCCTTGCCCGGGCAGTACATCTTGAAGAGGTACTCGTCCCACACCTCGTAGTTGGGGTGGTAGATCTTCACGCCGTAGTCGTGGAAGCGCTTGACGTCGTCCAGCGGCAGCGCCTGCGCGACGACCTTGCCGATCCAGCGGTCGGGGAAGCGCTCCTCGATGGCCTTGGCGTAGTGGCCGTAGAAGTCGGCCTCGTCGCGTCCGGCGACCGTCTTGGTGATCGCGCCGCCGGTCAGGGTGTAGGCGGTGGAGGTCTTCGCCGTGTCGTACCGGTCGATGATCTCCAGGGCCTCCAGGACCTCGTCGACGTCCTTCACGCCCGTGTAGGGCCGTCCTGCCGCCTTGTGCTGGCGCCAGTTGTGGTTGATGTCGCAGTACTGGCACTCCTCCTTGGCGCCGAAGTACTGGCAGACGCGGAACACGGTCAGGTAGATGAGGTAGCCCCACTGGATGGTGGGGGCCACCTCCATCACGGACTTCCCGTTGGAGAGGGTGTGCCGGTAGTACTCGGGCATCGGCGGCACGCCGACGTCGGCGATGCGGCGGCCGTCGAGGTAGAGACCGAGGAGACCGTCGGCGTCGGCCGCGACCCGGTACGGCGACGACGGGTTGACCCGTACGGAGACGACGGTGCGCCGCAGGTCGTAGGGGCCGCCGGTGAGGATGATCTCCTCGGGCGGGCGGCGCAGGGCGGCCTCGCCCAGCTCGGGCAGGGTGCCGTGGTCGAAGGAGAAGATGAAGTACGACTTCGGCTTGACCTCGCCGTTCTCGTTGTCGCTGAGAGCGGAGGCGTCGAAGGCCACGCCGCCCCTGAGCAGGTCCTCCTTGAAGACGGCTTCCCGTGGCACGTGCGGGAACCTCTCCATCAGGTCCTCCACCAGCGCGGTGCGGCTGCCCATGCCGTTTCTCCTCTCGTTCGACTCCTCACGGTATGCCTCCGGCCCGGCGGAGGTGGGAGCGGGGCCCCCGAGCGGGTCGCGCGGCGGCCCTCGGGCCGACTCGGGGCGGCCACGGGGACCGGCGGTGGTCCCGCGCGCAGCCGGGCCCGGATCCAGCTCGGAGGTGAACCAGGTGCACATCAGGAGCGTGGCACTCGTCCTCTGCGACGAGCGCACCGGCGTGCACCAGTGCTGCGCGGCCCCGACTCGGGGAATCACCCGCTCGCCCGACCTGCCGTCCCGGTCTCGGCGGACGGCCAGGACCGGGGAGGATGAGCGCACCTGGGGATCGGGCCCCCGGGCTCACGGACGGTGGAGGACTTCAGGCATGACGACCGAGACCCTGACCAACTGGGCGCGGAACATCACGTACAGCGCGAAGGAGCTGCACCGGCCGCGCTCGGTCGACGCGCTGCGGGCCCTGGTCGCGGGCAGCGAGCGGGTGCGGGTGCTGGGCAGCGGGCACTCGTTCAACGAGATCGCCGAGCCCGGCCCGGACGGCGTGCTGCTGTCGCTGTCCGCGCTGCCGCCGGTGATCGAGGTGGACCGGGAGGCCCGTACGGTACGGGTCGGAGGCGGTGTCCGGTACGCGGAGCTGGCCCGCGCGGTGCACGCCCACGGGCTCGCCCTGCACAACATGGCGTCCCTGCCGCACATCTCCGTGGCGGGGTCGGTGGCCACCGGCACCCACGGCTCGGGGAACGGCAACGGACCGCTCGCGGCGGCCGTCCGGGAGGTCGAGCTGGTCCTCTCGGACGGCTCGACGCTGACCCTGGGGCGGGGCGACGAGCGCTTCGGCGGGGCGGTGACCTCGCTCGGCGCCCTCGGCGTGGTCACGGCGCTCACCCTCGATCTGGAGCCGGCCTTCGAGGTGAGCCAGACCGTCCACGGTCCGCTCCCCCTGGCCGGGCTGGACCTCTCGGCGGTCTCGGCGGCGGCGTACAGCGTGAGCCTGTTCACCCGGTGGCGGCACTCCGGCTTCGACCAGGTGTGGGTGAAGCGGCGCACCGATCAGCCGTTCCGGGAGTTCCCGTGGGCCGAGCCGGCGGCCGGGCCCGTGCACCCGGTGCCGGGGATGCCCACGGTGAACTGCACCGAGCAGTTGGGGGTGCCCGGCCCGTGGCACGAGCGGCTGCCGCACTTCAGGGCGGAGTTCACGCCGAGCAGCGGGGACGAGCTCCAGTCGGAGTATCTGCTGCCGCGCGCGGACGCCGGGGAGGCGCTGCGCACGTTGAACGGTCTGCGGGAGGCGGTGGCGCCCGTGCTCCAGGTGTGCGAGGTCCGTACGGTGGCCGCCGACGAGCAGTGGCTCAGCCCCTCCCACGGCCGGGACACGGTCGCGCTGCACTTCACGTGGATCGCGGACGCGACGGCCGTCCTGCCGGTGGTGGGGCGGGTGGAGGAGGCGCTGGCGCCGCTGGGGGCCCGGCCGCACTGGGGGAAGGTGTTCACGGTTCCGGCGGCCGCGCTGCGGGAGCTGTACCCCCGCCTGGGTGACTTCCGGACGCTGGCCGAGGCGCTGGACCCGGCGGGCACGTTCCGCAACACCTTCGTCCGGGAGGTGCTCGGCGGCTGAGCCGGGCCGACGGGCGGGGCTCCCACCTGGGGCCCGAGGCGCCCCGTCGCTCTCCGGCCAGCGGGCGGCGGCTACCGGGAGAACTTTGTAAACCCCCTTTCCTAACCCCTTGTCGAAAGTCCCTCCTAGTCATAGCCTTGCGCCGCGCCGGGGCCGCATGCCTCGCCACGGCCCGGAGGGATCGAGGAGAACATGTCGTCGGTGAAGCGCACGTCTCGCGACATTCGCACCGCGAACCGCTACGAGGTGCTGCGCCAGATCATCGCCGAGTCTCCCACGTCCCGGCAGGAGCTGGCCGCGGCCACCGGACTGAGCCTCGCGACGGTCGCGACGCTGGTCGGGGAGCTGCTCGACCTGCGGCTGATCACCGAGGTCGGCTTCGAGGACTCGGCGGGCGGGCGCCCCCGGGGGCTCGTCGCCGTCAACACCACCGGGGGCGCGCTGATCGGCGTCGACATCGCCGAGACCTACGTCCGGGTCGAGCTGTTCGATCTGGCACTCACCGTACTGGCCCGCGCGGACGAGAACATGCGCCCCGGAGAGAGCCGGCCGGAGCAGGTCGTCGGCCATGTCGCGGCGGCCGTGGGCTCGGTGGTCACCCAGGCCGGGGTCGAGGGCGCGCGCGTGCTCGGCGTCGGGGTGAGCGTGCCGGGCCAGGTGGACCGGGAAGGCGGGGTGTCGGAGTACGCCCCGAACTGGGACTGGCACGACGTCCCGCTGCTCGACCTGCTCGCCGAGCACATCGCCTACCCGCTCTACCTGGACAATCCGCTGCGGGCCTGCGCGGTCGCCGAGCTGTGGTTCGGCGCGGCCCGGGGCCGGGGGGACGCCGTCGTGGTGAACCTCGGTACGGGCGTCGGCGCCGGACTGGTGCTGGGCGGCGGGCTGCACCGGGGGGTCAGCAACAGTGCCGGGGAGTGGGGGCACACGACGCTCGTGCTCGACGGGCGGCTGTGCCACTGCGGCAACCACGGCTGCGTGGAGACCTATGTCGGCGCGCCCGGCATCATGCTGCATCTGCGGGAACTCGCCCCGCGGAGCACCCTGCTCCACCCCGAGGACCAGACCGCGACCATCGACGCCCTCGCCCGGGGGGTCGCCCACGGGGACCCCATCGCACTCAAGGTCGTCCGGGACACCGCCCGTTACCTCGGTGCCGGTATCGCCGACCTGGTCAACCTGCTCAACCCGGAGGTGGTCGTGCTCAGCAGCTGGGTCGCGGCCGCACTGGGCCAACCGCTCCTCACGGAGGTGCGGGAGGCCGTGGCCCGGCACTCGCTGCGCCGGCCACTGGACGCCGCCGAGATCGTCCTGTCGCCCATCCCGACCGACCCGGTGTGCCTGGGCGCCGCG
>NZ_LIQX01000445.1 GCF_001418475.1 Streptomyces ossamyceticus
CGGTCGGTGCGGCGCAGCCGCAACCGCATGGGCGGGGTGCCGTGCTGGAGGGAATTGGCGACGAGTTCGCTGGCGGCGAGGACGCCCAGGTCGTGGAGTTCGGGCGGGAACCGCCAGCTCGTGAGGACGCCGGAGGCGAACGCTCTGGCTCGGGGGGCCGCTTCGACGCCACCGAGGAGTTCCAGGGCGGCGTTGCGGAAGAGGTCGCCGTCGGGGCCGGTGCGGGACGGGTGCTGGAGGACGAGGACGGCGACATCGTCGTCATGGTCGGCGGTGACGCCGGTCGAGCGGACCAGGCGGTCGCAGATCACCTGGGGTGTTCCGGTCGCGCCGGCCAGGGCTCTTTCCAGGGCGGCGATGCCCTCGTCCAGGTCCTCGTTGCGGCGTTCCACCAGGCCGTCCGTGTAGAGGACGGCGGTGGAGCCGGGGCACAGGGGGATCGAGCCGGAGGCGTGCATCCAGCCGCCGGTGCCGAGGGGAGGGCCGATCGGCTCGTCGGCGCGCTGGACCGTGCCGTTCTCGTCGCGGACGAGGATCGGGAGGTGGCCGGCGGAGGCGTAGACCAGGCGGCCCTCGTTGGGGTCGTGGACGGCGTAGGCGCAGGTGGCGATCTGGTTGGCGTCGATCTCCGTGGCGAGGCCGTCCAGGAGCTGGAGCACCTCGTGCGGAGGGAGGTCGAGGCGGGCGTAGGCGCGGACGGCCGTACGGAGTTGGCCCATGACGGCCGCGGCGCGTACGCCCCGGCCCATGACGTCGCCGATGACCAGGGCCGTGCGGCCGCCGCCGAGGGTGATGACGTCGTACCAGTCGCCGCCGACGGCGGTCTCCGTGCCGCCGGGGTGGTAGACGGCGGCGATGCGCAGGTCGTCGGGCTCCTCCAGTTCCTGCGGGAGGAGGGAGCGCTGGAGGGTGACGGCGGTTTCGCGCTGGCGGCGTTCGCTGGCGCGGAGGCGTTCGGCGGCCTCGGCGTGGTCGGTGACGTCGGCGGCGAAGACGAGGACACCGCCCTCGCCGGGCCCGGTGCCGCCAGGGACGTCGACGGGGGTGCAGGTGATCGTGTACGAGCGGCCGGAGGGGGCCTTGCGGGACTTGACCGTGCGGGGCTTGGAGCTGCGCAGCACCTGGTCGAGGAGGGGCAGCAGGCCAAGGGCGTCCAGCTCGGGGAGGGCCTCGCGGGCCGGGGCTCCGAGAGGGCGTACGCCGAAGGCCGCGACATACGCGTCGTTGACGTAGGCGGTGCGGTGGTCGTGGCCGTGGACGAGGGCGACGAGGGCCGGGATGCGGTCGAGGATCTCTCGGGTGGGGAGATCGTCGACGGCGGGCACGGGCGGGGTGTCGTCCGGTGGGTCGTCGCTCTGCCGTTCGGCGCGGGCCGCGGGCACGGCGCCCTCCCCCCGCCGGTCCTGGGTGACCGTGTGTTCGGTCCGCGCTGCGGCGCGGCGCTGCGTACCGGGGAGCCGGGCGCTCCAGCGCGTGAAGTTCACCGAATCCTTGCCTCGTGCCTCGTGGTGTTGTCTGTGGCCGGCTCCGGTTCCGGCCGGTGCTCCGGGGGTGACCCGGTGGTCCGGGGCGGTGGCCCCGGTGTGCAGCGGTGGGGGACGCCTGGTCGTGCGGGCGTGTCGGTACTTCGGGGTGCTCGGGGGTGCTCAGGGGTGCTTCGTACGGGCTTCGTCGGGTCCTGCCCGGGCAGGACGGTGACCCCGCCCGAGATCATGGATCATGTCGCGGACCAGTCTGTCCGACCGGGCCGACATCCGTCAGACGTCGGCCTGAACGGTGGAGTTCCTGGATCCGGTCAGGACGACCCCTTCGGGTCCTCAGGAGCCTTTCCACCGGCAGCCAGTTCGAACTCCGCACGGGGATGTTCGAGTGATCCGAGGGAGACGATCTCTCGTTTGAAGAGACCGGCAAGGGTCCATTCGGCGAGGACGCGGGCCTTGCGGTTGAAGGTCGGCACCCGGCTGAGGTGGTAGACGCGGTGCATGAACCAGGCGGGGTAGCCCTTCAGCTTCCGGCCGTAGACGTGCGCCACGCCCTTGTGCAGGCCCAGGGAGGCCACGGAGCCCACGTACTTGTGGGCGTACGCCTCCAGCGGCTGGCCGCGCAGCGAGCGGACGATGTTGTCGCCGAGCGTCCTGGCCTGGCGCACGGCGTGCTGGGCGTTGGGGGCGGTCTCCTTGCCCGGTTCGCTCGCGGTGATGTCGGGCACGGCTGCCGCGTCGCCCGCGGCCCACGCGTGCGAGACGCCCTCCACGGACAGCTCGGGGGTGCACTTCAGGCGCCCGCGCTCGTTCAGCGGGAGGTCGGTGGCGGCGAGGATCGGGTGCGGCTTGACGCCGGCGGTCCAGACAAGCGTGCGGGTCGGGAAGCGGGCACCGTCACTGAGGACGGCGACGCGGTCGGCGCAGGACTCGAGACGGGTGTGGAGGCGTACGTCGATGTTGCGGCGGCGCAGTTCGGTGACCGTGTAGCGGCCCATCTCCTCGCCGACCTCGGGGAGGATGCGGTCGGAGGCCTCCACGAGGATCCACTTCATGTCCTCGGGCTTGACGTTGTGGTAGTATCGCGCGGTGTAGCGGGCCATGTCCTCCAGTTCGCCGAGCGCCTCCACCCCGGCGTAGCCGCCGCCCACGAAGACGAAGGTCAGGGCGGCGTCGCGGATCGCGGGGTCGCGGGTGGAGGAGGCGATGTCCATCTGCTCGATGACGTGGTTGCGCAGGCCGATTGCCTCCTCGACGGTCTTGAAGCCGATACCGAAGTCGGCGAGACCGGGGACGGGCAGGGTGCGCGAGATCGAGCCGGGTGCGAGGACCAGTTCGTCGTACGACAGTTGCTCGGCGTGCGAACCCTCCTCCTCGGTGGCGAGGGTGGTGAGGGTCGCGACGCGCTTGGTGTGGTTGATCTCGGTGGCCTCGCCGATGACGACCTTGCAGTGGTTCAGGACGCGACGCAGCGGCACCACGACATGGCGGGGCGAGATGGAGCCCGCCGCGGCCTCCGGAAGGAAGGGTTGATACGTCATATATGGGTCGGGGGACACTACGACGATCTCGATGTCGCCGCTACTCAGTTCCCGCTTCAGCTGACGCTGCAGACGCAGCGCGGTGTACAGCCCGACGTAGCCGCCGCCGACGATGAGGATGCGCATCCGTACCTTCACCATCCCATGACGCACCTCTCTCGCTGGTTTGTCCACAGCCCCGGCAATTTGTGTGACCGGTCGCCCAGCGGGCGCGGGGTTGGCCGATTCACCGGCGTGAGCGGCAGGTGCGCAGGTCAGATGGTGTGAGCCGGGTGGCGGCGGGGGGCGCAAACGGTACCTAAACCGCCCGTACTCCGATCGAGGGGCGCTCCGTGCGGAACGTGCCCCTTCTGAATTGACTCCCTCTCAACTATGTTCGTGTGTCGACGGGGTGCATGGGGGATGCGTTCAAGGGATTCGGCCGGGTTCAGGCCCGGAACCGTTCAGGACCACGAACGCTCGTCCCGCCACTCCGGCTTCCGATGACGGGGAGAGTCTCCGGGGGGAGACGTCATTACCGGGGGAACACATATGCATATTCAGGACTCTCATTGGTCGTCCGCCTCAGCTCTCGCGCCCAGCGGCGCGATCGGCACGGCGGGCGGCAACGGGCGCGGGGACGGGTCGAGGTCGACGCCGCTCCGTGTGGACGCACAGCGCAACCTCGAGCACGTGCTGCGCGCGGCGCGCGAGGTCTTCGGCGAGCTGGGGTACGGCGCGCCGATGGAGGATGTCGCCCGCCGTGCGCGGGTCGGTGTGGGCACGGTGTACCGGCGCTTCCCGAGCAAGGACGTCCTGGTCCGGCGCATAGCCGAGGAGGAGACCTCCCGGCTCACCGACCAGGCACGGGTGGCGCTCGGGCAGGAGGAGGACCCGTGGTCGGCGCTGTCGCGCTTCCTGCGGACGTCGGTGGCCTCGGGTGCCGGGCGGCTGCTGCCGCCGCAGGTGCTGCGGGTCGGGGTCGCGGAGGACGGTACCGAGGTCGGTGGCGGCGGGATCGCCGACGAGCACCGGGTGCCGCAGCAGCGGGTCCAGCCGACGACCGAGCTGCGGCTGGTGTCGTCGGACGCGTCGGCGCCGGTGGGTGCCGGGCCGGCCGACGACGCAGGGGCCTCGGCGCTGCTGGAGGTCGTGGGGCAGCTGGTGGAGCGGGCCCGGGCGGCGGGTGAGCTGCGGGAGGACGTGACCGTGGCCGACGTGCTGCTCGTGATCGCCACGGCGGCACCGTCCCTGCCGGACGCGGCGCAGCAGGCCGCGGCTTCGGCCCGGCTGTTGGACATCCTGCTGGAGGGGCTTCGGTCCCGGCCGGCTTGAGGGTGGGGGTAGCGCGCCGCGGAAAGTGCGCCACCTCGTAGGGCGGTGTGGGGCTTGCGCCCCCGCCGCCCTTTCCCGTTCCCGCGGCCCCTTCTCGTTGCCGCCGCCCGTTCCTGTTCCCGCCGCCCCTTCCCGTTGCCGCTCCCGCTCCTCTCTCCTCCCCTCCCCGTTGCCGCTGCTCGCGCTCTCGCTCTCGCTCTCGCTCTCGTCACCAGGGGTCGGCCACCCGTACGGGTGAACTCGTGCGCGGAGGGCTGGGGAGACGCTCGGACGGGTGATATGCCCTTGAGACCGGGGGCTGAACAAAAGCAAATATGGCAGGGTGACCCGGAGGTCGGGACTGTGTCGGCAGGCGGTGGGGGCTTCCGCGATGGGTGTGAACGGGCGGGACGAGTCGCTGGGCGCGGGCGGGGGATCTCCGAAGGCGCGGGCGGATCGGCGGGAGGCGTCTCAGGCGTCCGGCCAGGGCGGCCGTGGTGAGGTTCCGGCCCAGTGGGACCGGTCCGACTCGGGGGCGCTGCCGCCACCCCGGGAGTGGGACGCCGCCCGGGCGCAGTCCGACGCCGACCTCATCGAGCGGATGCGGGCGGGCCGGGACTCGGCGTACGAGGAGCTGTACCGGCGCCATGCCGAAGCCGTGCGCCGCTACGCACGCACCTGCTGCCGGGACGCCCACACCGCCGACGACCTCACCGCCGAGGTCTTCGCCCGCATGCTCCAGGCGGTACGCGGCGGTTCCGGTCCCGAGCACGCCGTACGGGCCTATCTGCTCACCGCGGTGCGGCGGGTCGCCGCGAGCTGGACGACCTCCGCCAGGCGCGAGCAACTGGTGGACGACTTCGCGGTGTTCGCGGCGCAGGCGGCGCGCGGCGCGAAGGCGTCGGACAGCGACACGCTCGACCTCGGCGCGGACGTCCGGGCGATGCACGAGGCCGAGCAGTCGATGGCGATGCGGGCCTTCCGGTCGCTGCCGGAGCGCTGGCAGGCCGTGCTGTGGCACACCGAGGTCGAGGACGAGGCGCCGAGCGAGGTGGCCGTGCTCTTCGGCCTGGACGCCAACGGGACCCGGGTGCTCGCCAGCCGGGCCCGGGAAGGGCTCAAGCAGGCGTATCTCCAGGCTCATGTGAGCGCCTCCCTGGCCGGCAACAGCGCGGAGTGCGGGCGCTACGCCGACCGGCTCGGCGCGTACGCCCGCGGCACCCTGCGGACCCGCGCCGAACGGGGCCTGCGCAAGCACCTGGAGGAGTGCGCCGCGTGCCGGGTGGCCGCCGGGCAGATCAAGGAAGTCGCCGGCGGGATCCCCGCGGTCGTACCGGTCGCGGTCATCGGGTGGTTCGGGGCCGCCGGGTACGCCAAGACCGCCGCGATCGTCGCCGGGGGCGCGGGTGCCGGTGCGGCCGGGG
>NZ_LIQX01000446.1 GCF_001418475.1 Streptomyces ossamyceticus
GCACCGGCGGAGAACCCGGCGCCGTTGCTGTGGCCGCCGCTCGGGCCCTT
This sequence comes from Streptomyces ossamyceticus, assembly GCF_001418475.1. Classification (GTDB taxonomy): domain Bacteria; phylum Actinomycetota; class Actinomycetes; order Streptomycetales; family Streptomycetaceae; genus Streptomyces; species Streptomyces ossamyceticus. Next base: position 51 of record NZ_LIQX01000446.1, read on the forward strand.
GCCCGCAGGCGCGCTCTTGCGTGGCGCGAACCAGTCGCTCGCCGGCTTGTCGTCGGCCGCCGGGGACGGCTCCGGCACGGGCGCCGGGGTGTTCGTCAGCACGGGCATGGCCGTGGTGCCGGTGGTCTCCGACTCGGATCCGGCGTCGTCCGCCGGGCCCTCGCCGTCACCGACCGGCTTGCGCACGACGACCGGCGGGATGGGCCGGGACCCGGGGATGTTGATCCGGACCCGCGTCGTCAGCGTGGTCTCGGTCTTGGGGCCGTCCGGCCGCTCGCCTGCGGCCGACCGGGCCGCTTCGGCACCGGCCTCGGTGGCCATGGGTGTGCCGTACGGCGGTGTCCCCGACGGGTACGCGGTGCTCCCGCGCCCATTGGCCCCGGAGGACGAAGTGTCAGTTTCACGACTCAAGGCAGGTTCTCCCGGTTTGCTCCGCCGCCCGTCACGACCTCAACTCAGCGGGCAGCTCGGCGGCGCGCACCACCATACTGGCCACTTCCGGCGCGTATCCCACGACCGCGTGGGAAACCCACACCGGACCCGCACCCCCCGACTGCGGCGAAGTAGTACGTCACTTCCCAAGTCGGGCGTCGGACCCGGCCGGTTGCCGCCCCCACCCAAGGGTGGCGCACATCACAGCCACAGCCATACCGCCGAGCAGGAAGAGATACGAGCCGACTCCTGCGGCGAAGAGGAAGTCGCCCTCCGGCCGGGTGGAGGTCAGCAGCACCACGGAGATCATCCAGCCGGCGGCCGGCGCAACGGCCCCCGCCCTGCCGCCCGTCGCCCGGGCACCGCCCAGGAAGAGCCCGGCCGCGGCGATCAGTGCCAGCAGCAATCCGAGCGGGAACCAGGCCGCTTGGGCGAGCCCGCCGGCCACCCCGAGCAGGGCTCCCAGCAGGAGGAGGCCCAGGTAGGCGGCGATCCGCGGGAGCGAGGGCAGGGTCAACGGCTGGGCGAGCATGCCGCCTTGTCCGCCCGTGGGCGGCTGGGTCGGCTTCATCGCACGACCGCCTCTCGGCCGTCGCGCGGACGTGCCACTCGTTCGTCATACACAGTCGTACGCATCACAGGCCCGTTCCGTTCTGGACTTCCTCGAAAGACCTGCCGGGAATCCCCTCGAACAAGTCGCTCTCCCGGCTGCCGCCTTCGCGTCCGCCGCACACCAACTCGTAGTACTCGGTGGCAAGGAGGGGCTGGGCCAGCTCGTTGGAGAGGACGAAGTAGGGTTCGGCGACCTCGATCTGGGTGGCGTGGGCACGCATCGCGGCGGCCTTCGCTGCCGCGAAGCCGGAGCCGTCGATCTCGGTGGTGACGATGTGGTCGTCCACCACGCCCGGCACGTCGGCGACGTCGGCGGCCCGCTCGAAGGGCAGCCGGCCGGGTTCGGCGAGGTCGCGGCGGAGCCGGGCGAAGCCCTCGACGATCACCCCGCGCGGCACCCGGTTCCAGTAGACCTTGTCGATCTCCCAGGGGGCGCCCAGATCGGGGCGGAAGCCGGGGTCGGCGGCGAGGTCGACGGCGCGCATGGCGACGCGGTGGGCCTGGATGTGGTCGGGGTGGCCGTAGCCGCCGTTCGGGTCATAGGTCACGAGGACCTGGGGGCGTACCTCCCGGACGACCGCCACGAGGTGGGAGGCGGCCTCGTCGACATCGGCGGACCAGAAGGCGCCGGGCCGCTCGTTCTGTGCGACGCCCATCATCCCGGAGTCGCGGTAGCGGCCGGGGCCGCCGAGGAAGCGGTGGTCGGTGACGCCGAGCTCCTTCATGGCCTCGGCCAGCTCACCCACCCGGTAGGGGCCCAGGGCGTCGTCGCGGTCGGGCGCGAGATGCGCGAGGTGGGGCGGGATGACCTCGCCCTCCTCACCGAGGGTGCAGGTCACCAGCGTCACCCGTGCTCCCTCGGCCGCGTACTTGGCCATGGTCGCGCCGTTGTTGATCGACTCGTCGTCCGGGTGCGCGTGCACCAGGAGCAGTCGGCGGGCGGGCAGATCCGTCATGGGCCCACCCTACGAGGCGCCCGATCCGTGCCCGCGCGGGGCGCGGGCACGCACGGGAACGGGCGCGAGGGCGGGCCCGGGGGCGGTCGAAGGTCTCAGAACTTGATGCTGCCGATCATGCCCGCGATGTTGGTGGTCAGGTCGTTGATCGTCGGCGCGATGGTCGACGAGGAGAGGTAGAACCCGAGCAGGATGCAGATGATCGCGTGTGGTGCCTTCAGCCCTGACTTCTTGATCAGGATGAAGACGATGATCGCCAGCAGCACCACCGCCGAAATCGAGAGTGCCACGGCGGCTCACCTCCAAAAAAGTTTCCCTGGGACCTGGGGGGTGAAGCAGTTGTCGAACGGCGACGGTGAGGACGTCGTCGGACGATGACGCGGGTGACGCAGTTGTGAATCCGTACAGCAGCCAGCAGGTTCATACCCACTCAGCGGTAGTGATCATAACTATCCAAACGCGCGCATCGATCGGCGCACAGCCGCACAAGGGGGCGCATGGCCAATATGGTCGACACATGACGACCGAGCCCGAGTCCTTCCCCCGTCGGCACGCCCGGACACAGCGTTTCAGTCTCGGCGCGCCGCGCGCGTTCTCCGTCGCTCCCGATGGTTCCCGTGTCGTGTTCCTGCGTTCCTCGTCCGGTACCGACCGGGCCAACAAGCTGTGGGTACTGGACCTCCCGGAAGGTTCCGAGCGGGTGGCGGCCGACCCGGGGGCGCTGCTGCGCGGTTCGTCCGAGGAGTTGTCCGCCGAGGAGCGGGCGCGCCGCGAGCGCAGCCGCGAGGGCGGCGCCGGAATCGTCGGCTATGCGACCGACGCGGCCGTGGAGTTGGCCTCTTTCGCCTTGTCAGGGCGGCTTTTCGTGGCGGAGTTGCGGGCGGGCACGGCACGTGGACTCGACGTCCCCGGACCGGTGATCGACCCGCGCCCCTCCCCCGACGGCCGGTACGTCGCGTACGTCACCCGGGGCACGCTGCGGGTGGTGGTGGCGGAGGGCGGCGGTGACCGGGCGCTCACCGAGGAGGGGGCGGAGAACGTCACCCACGGTCTGGCGGAGTTCATCGCGGCCGAGGAGATGGGCCGTTCACGTGGTTTCTGGTGGTCACCGGAGTCGGACCGGCTGCTCGTGGCGCGTGTGGACGACACGCCGGTGCGTCGCTGGTGGATCTCGGACCCCGCGCAGCCGGAAAGGGACCCGCAGCGGGTGCCGTATCCGGCGGCCGGCACCGCCAACGCGGAGGTGCGGCTCTTCGTGACCGACCTCGCCGGGACGCGCACGGAGGTCGCGTGGGACCGGGCCCGCTATCCGTATCTGGCGCATGTGCACTGGTCAGGGGCGGGAGCACCGCTGCTCCTGGTGCAGGCGCGGGACCAGCGCAGCCAGCTGTTCCTGGCGGTGGACCCGGACACCGGGGTGACCAGGATGGTGCATGCCGACGAAGATCCACATTGGCTTGATCTTTTCCCCGGAGTGCCTTCGTGGAGTCCGTCGGGGCGGCTCGTGCGTGTCGCGGACGAGGGCGGCGCGCGGGTGCTGGCGGTGGGCGAACGCCCGCTGACGGGGCCGCAGTTGCACGTCCGGGCGGTGCTGGACGTGTCCGACGACGATGTGCTGGTCTCGGCGTCGGCGGGCGAGAGGGCCGCCGAGCCGGAGATCGGCCAGGTGCACGTCTACCGGGTGAACGAGCTGGGGGTGGAGCGGGTCTCCGAGGAGCCCGGGGTGCACTCGGCGGTGCGTTCCGGCGCCGTGACGGTCCTGGTGTCCGCCGTGCCGGACCGGGCGGGGTCCCAGGTGCGGGTGTTGCGGGAGGGCAAGCAGGTGGCCACCGTGGCGACTTGCGCGGAAAACCCCGGTATGTCCCCGCGCGTGCAGTTCACACAGGGGGGCACACGCCGCGTACCGTGCGCCCTGCTTATGCCGAGGGACTACGACGGCGTCACACCCCTGCCGGTCCTCATGGACCCCTACGGCGGTCCGCACGGCCCCCGGGTACTGGCGGCGCACAACGCGCACCTCACCTCGCAGTGGTTCGCCGACCAGGGTTTCGCGGTGGTGGTCGCCGACGGGCGGGGCACACCGGGCCGCTCCCCCGCGTGGGAGAAGGCGATCGACGGCGACTTCACGCTCTCGCTGGACGACCAGGTGGACGCGCTGCGGGACCTCGCGCGGTCGCATCCCCTCGATCTGTCGCGGGTGGCGATCCGCGGCTGGTCGTTCGGCGGCTGGCTGGCCGCGCTGGCCGTGCTGCGCCGCCCGGACGTCTTCCACGCCGGGATCGCGGGCGCCCCGGTCACCGACTGGCGGCTGTACGACACCCACTACACGGAGCGGTATCTCGGCGATCCGGCCGCGAACCCGAAGGCGTACGCGGGGAGTTCGCTGGTGACGGACGGCGGGCTCTCCTCGCCCGCGCCGCCGCACCGGCCACTGATGATCGTGCACGGCACGGCCGACGACAACGTGGTCTTCGCGCACGCCCTGCGACTGTCCTCCGCACTCCTCGCGGCCGGCCGCCCGCACGAGGTGCTGCCGCTCTCCGGGGTCACGCACATCACCCCGCAGGAACAGGTGGCGGAGAACCTGCTGCTGCTCCAGGTGGACTTCCTGAAGCGGTCGCTGGGGCTGGGGTAGCGCCCCGGGGAGCGGGCACGGCAACGGGCCGGGGCGACATGGCGCGCCCCGGCCCGTTTACGGCACCCGCACGGCCGTACGCTGTTCAGCTTCGCGCGTCCGTATATCGGAACGACGTCGGCCAAGTTGCCTGTGTGTTAACGCGGTTGGTGTGCGTTTGTACGGCTATACGGCTCCCTCGGCATGATCGTCCAGCGGTTCCTCCGGCGGGACGACCTGCTTCTCCTCCGCGAAGTGGCAGGCGGAGTCATGGGCGGCCGGGCCGAGCCCGTGCCGGAACTCCGCCGGTACCGCGAGCGGGGGCACCTCCCGCTCGCACTTCTCGCGGGCCTTCCAGCAGCGGGTGCGGAAGCGGCACCCGGACGGGATGTTCGTCGGGGAGGGCACGTCACCGAAGAGGATGATCCGTTCGCGGTGTTCCCGGGCCTCGGGGTCGGGGACGGGCACGGCGGACAGCAGAGCCTGGGTGTAGGGGTGGGTGGGGTGGTCGTAGATCTCGGCGTCGCGGCCGATCTCGACGATCCGGCCGAGGTACATCACGCCCACCCGGTCGGAGATGTGCCGCACGATCGACAGGTCGTGCGCGATGAAGACGTAACTCAGCCCGAACTCCCCCTGGAGCCGCTCCAGCACGTTGATCACC
>NZ_LIQX01000447.1 GCF_001418475.1 Streptomyces ossamyceticus
GGATGAGGTCGAGGGCGGCGCGGTTGGACTCCAGGTTCGGGGCGAAGCCGCCCTCGACCTCATCCTGGAGGCCATCAAGGAGGCCGGCTACACCCCCGGCGAGCAGATCGCCCTCGCCCTCGACGTCGCCGCCTCCGAGTTCTACAAGGACGGCGTCTACACCTTCGAGGGCAAGGAGCGCTCCGCCGCCGAGATGACGGAGTACTACGCCGACCTCGTCGCGTCGTACCCGCTCGTCTCCATCGAGGACCCGCTGTTCGAGGACGACTGGGCCGGCTGGAACACCATCACCGAGAAGCTGGGCGACAAGGTCCAGATCGTCGGCGACGACCTCTTCGTCACCAACCCCGAGCGCCTCGCCCGCGGCATCGAGGAGGGCTCGGCCAACGCCCTGCTCGTCAAGGTCAACCAGATCGGCTCGCTGACCGAGACCCTGGACGCCGTCGAGATGGCCCAGCGCAACGGCTTCAAGTGCATGATGTCCCACCGCTCCGGCGAGACCGAGGACGTCACCATCGCCGACCTCGCCGTCGCCGTGAACTGCGGCCAGATCAAGACCGGCGCCCCGGCCCGCTCGGACCGCGTCGCCAAGTACAACCAGCTGCTGCGCATCGAGGAGATCCTCGACGACGCCGCGGTCTACGCCGGCCGCAGCGCCTTCCCGCGCTTCAAGGGCTGACCTGCCTTCCCGGCGTCCGCTCCGCGGACCACGGGCACAGCAAGGGCTGAGCCCGTAGGGCGGCAGTAGGAAGCGTCGCACGTACGTCCCCGTACCCGGTCCCGTACCGTGTGCGGGGACGTACGCACGTAGGGCCCGTAGGAAGGGGAAGTGGGACATGCCCGTGAAGGACCGGGACCGTTTCTCCACCGCGACCCGGCTGAAGCTGCTCGGCGAGCAGACGGCCGCCCGGGTCTACCGCTCCCAGACCCGGCGCCAGGCCCGCCGCTCCCGGCTCACCGGCCGGGCCGCGCTGCTCGCCCTCGTCCTCTGCTCGATGATCGTGGCCCTCGCCTACCCCATAAGGCAGTACGTCTCCCAGCGCGCCGAGATCGCCGACATGCGGCGCCAGCGCCAGGAGGCGCGCGAGCGCGTCGAGGAGCTGCGCGATCTCAAGGCGCGCTGGCAGGACGACGCGTACGCCGAGCAGCGCATCCGGGAGCGGCTGCACTACGTCATGCCGGGCGAGACCGGCTACATCATGATCGACCCGGACGCGGCGAAGCAGTCCCGCACGACGCAGGGGGCGGCCCACCTCCCCTGGTACACCAACGTCTGGGGCGGGGTCGACAAGGCCGACGCCGCCGCCCAGTAACCGACCAGAGCTCCAGAGGACTTACGTACAGGTATGGACACGCCCCCGCCCTCCACCCCGCGCACCGAGCCCACCGACGCGGACGTCGAGGCCTTCCAGCAGCAGCTCGGACGCCCGCCGCGCGGACTGCGCGCGATCGCGCACCGCTGCCCGTGCGGGCAGCCGGACGTCGTCGAGACGGCGCCGCGCCTGCCGGACGGGACGCCGTTCCCGACGACGTACTACCTGACGTGTCCGCGGGCCGCCTCCGCGATCGGCACGCTGGAGGCGAACGGCGTGATGAAGGAGATGACGGAGCGGCTGGCCCGGGACGAGGAACTGGCCGCCGCGTACCGCGCCGCGCACGAGGACTACATCCGGCGGCGCGACGAGATCGAGGAGCTGAAGGGCTTCCCGAGCGCGGGCGGCATGCCGGACCGGGTGAAGTGCCTGCACGTCCTCGTGGCGCACTCGCTGGCCGCCGGCCCCGGGGTGAACCCGCTGGGCGACGAGGCGATCGCGATGCTGCCGGAGTGGTGGGCGAAGGGACCGTGCGTGATTCCCGCCGAGGAGGCCGCCCAGTGACCCGTGTCGCCGCCATCGACTGCGGAACCAACTCCATCCGGCTGCTCGTCGCCGACGCCGACCCCGAGTCGGGTGAACTCGTCGACCTGGAGCGCCGGATGACGATCGTCCGGCTCGGCCAGGGCGTCGACCGTACGGGCCGGCTGGCGCCCGAGGCGTTGCAGCGGACGTTCGCCGCGTGCCGGGAGTACGCGGCGGTCATCAAGGAACTGGGCGCCGAGCGGCTGCGGTTCGTCGCGACGTCCGCCTCGCGGGACGCGGAGAACCGGGACGAGTTCGTCCGGGGCGTCATGGACATCCTCGGGGTCGAGCCCGAGGTGATCTCCGGTGACCAGGAGGCCGAGTTCTCCTTCACCGGCGCCACCAAGGAGTTGCTGGGCCGGGACGATCTGGTCAAGCCGTTCCTGGTGGTGGACATCGGCGGCGGCTCCACGGAGTTCGTCGTCGGCGACGACCATGTGCGCGCCGCGCGCTCCGTGGACATCGGCTGCGTGCGGATGACGGAGCGTCACCTCGTCCGGGACGGCGCCGTCGTCGATCCCCCGGGCCCCGAGGAGATCGCGGCCGTCCGCGCCGACATCGAGGCCGCCCTGGACCTCGCGGAGCGCACCGTGCCGCTGCGTGAGGCGCACACCCTCGTGGGGCTCGCCGGGTCGGTCACGACGCTGTCCGCGATCGCCCAGGACCTCCCCGCGTACGACTCGACGGCCATCCACCACTCCCGGATCCCCTACGAGCGTGTCCGGGAGATCACCGAGGGGCTGCTGCGGTCCACGCACGCCGAGCGGGCCGCGATCCCCTCGATGCACCCCGGCCGGGTGGACGTGATCGCCGCCGGCGCGCTCGTGCTGCTCGCCATCATGGAGCGGATCGGGGCCGCGGAGGTCGTGGTGAGCGAACACGACATCCTGGACGGAATCGCCTGGTCCGTCGCGTAGCCGCGCGGCCGGAACCGGGCGTCCTCCCGGCGGGCGCGGGGCGCCTGTGAGGACCTGTTTACTACTCACCGGTAGCCTCGGTTGAGCTGTTCGGATAACGTATGAGCGCCTCCGAGGGGTGCTCGGGCACCCCTCGTTGACGTCCCGCCGGGAAAGTTCGTGAAGTTCTTCACAAGAGAATCGGCCCTGTTGGGCGACCTTTTGAGGCTGCGCAGAGCCTTCGGGGGCTCCAAGGGGTCCAGAGGGTGCCTCCGGACGGCCTCCGGGGGGTACTCGTCCGGGTGAAAACCGGGGCCCGATCGGAGTGTCGGCGAGGGGTCCGCAGAGCCGGAAGGGCAGTTCACGCGGCATTGACAACGGTCGGCCGGGCGGTGGGGTTCCCCCGTCGGACGACCACCTGGATCAAGAGGGCCGCGCAGTGTAGCAGAGGGCCTGGGGAAGCTTGTGAAGGGGCGCACGAGCACCCCCCGGATGGCGGGTACATACTCGATGGCATGAGCACCACGGAGCGTCCCAGGATCCTCGTAGTAGGCGGTGGGTACGTAGGCCTGTACGCAGCTCGGCGCATCCTCAAGAAGATGCGCTACGGAGAGGCGACCGTCACGGTCGTCGACCCCCGGTCGTACATGACCTACCAGCCCTTCCTCCCCGAAGCCGCCGCCGGCAGCATCTCCCCGCGGCATGTCGTCGTCCCGCTGCGACGCGTGCTGCCCAAGGCGGAGGTCCTCACCGGTCGGGTCACCACCATCGACCAGGACCGCAAGGTCGCCACCGTCGCGCCGCTGGTCGGCGAGGCGTACGAGCTGCCCTTCGACTACCTGGTGATCGCGCTCGGCGCCGTCTCCCGCACCTTCCCGATCCCCGGCCTCGCCGAGCAGGGCATCGGCATGAAGGGCATCGAGGAGGCCATCGGCCTGCGCAACCACGTGCTGGAGCAGCTCGACAAGGCCGACTCCACGACCGACGAGGACGTCCGCCGCAAGGCGCTGACCTTCGTCTTCGTGGGCGGTGGCTTCGCCGGCGCGGAGACCATCGGCGAGGTCGAGGACATGGCCCGCGACGCCGCGAAGTACTACAAGAGCGTGTCCCGCGAGGACATGCGGTTCGTGCTCGTCGACGCCGCCGACAAGATCCTCCCCGAGGTCGGCCCGAAGCTCGGCATGTACGGCAAGGAGCACCTGGAGGGCCGTGGGGTCGAGGTCTACCTCAACACCTCCATGGAGTCCTGCGTCGACGGCCACGTCGTGCTGAAGAACGGCCTGGAGGTCGACTCCAACACGATCGTCTGGACCGCAGGCGTCAAGCCGAACCCGGTCCTCTCCCGCTACGGTCTGCCGCTCGGCCCCCGCGGCCACGTGGACACCGCCCCGACCCTCCAGGTCCAGGGCACCGACTACATCTGGGCCGCCGGCGACAACGCGCAGGTCCCGGACGTCGCCGCCCGCAAGGCCGGCGTCGAGAACGCCTGGTGCCCGCCGAACGCGCAGCACGCGCTGCGTCAGGCGAAGGTCCTCGGCGACAACGTGGTCTCCGGTATGCGGGGCTTCCCGCAGAAGGAGTACGCGCACTCCAACAAGGGCGCGGTGGCGGGTCTCGGCCTGCACAAGGGCGTCGCGATGATCGTCATGGGCAAGATGAAGATCAAGCTCAAGGGCCGTCTCGCCTGGTACATGCACCGTGGCTACCACGGTCTGGCCATGCCGACCTGGAACCGCAAGATCCGGGTCTTCGCGGACTGGACGCTCGCGATGTTCCTCAAGCGTGAGGTCGTCTCGCTCGGTGCGATCGAGACGCCTCGTGAGGAGTTCTACGAGGCGGCCAAGCCGGCGCCGGTCGCTGCGGCTCCGGCTGCCGCCAAGACCGAGGAGAAGGCCAAGGCCTCCTGACCTCCGTCGGTCACCTCTTTGTTCGACCCGAAGGACCTTCCGCCATCCGTGGTGCGGGGGGTCCTTCGGCGTTCCGGGGGCGCCTTGTAGCTCGGGGGTGCGCGGTTCGTGGGCGGCTGCGGGTGGTGTGTGGTTTCTCGCGCAGTTCCCCGCGCCCCTGAAGGGATCGGGCCTGCGGCCCGCCCTTCATCCCGAAAAGCACGGGGCGCAGCCCCGGTCGCTTTTCAGGGGCGCGGGGCAGTGACATATGCGGATCCGCCGCGTGGGCGCGAACAGCCCCCACTCACCCGCACCCGAACAACACACCCCCCAACGGGACTACGGCGGAGCCCCGCCCGTGTTTACCGTGGCGTTGGACATTCCGGGATCTGTTGTCACGGAGGTGTGCGCCATGCAGGACGCCGCGTCGCGGCTGAAGGCCCTGTTCGAGCAGGTGATCGGGGCCCCGCTCCCGGTCCGGCTTCGGGCGTGGGACGGTTCGGAGGCCGGCCCCCCTCAGGCCCCCGCGCTGGTGGTACGGAACCGCAGGGCCCTGCGCCGGCTGCTGTGGAAGCCGGGCGAGCTGGGCCTCGCCCGCGCCTGGGTCGCCGGTGACCTCGGCGTCGAGGGGGACCTGTACGCCGTACTGGACCTGATGGCCGGGCATGTGTGGGAGCGGGACGACGACTCCCGGAGCATCGCCGACGCCCTGCGCGACCCGCAGGCCCGCGCGGCCGTCCGGGGACTGCTGAAGCTGGCCGGGCCCGCCGTGCTGGTGCCGCCCGAGCCGCCCCGCGAGGAGGTGCGCAGAACCCGCCATCTGCACACCAGACGCACCGACAAACGGGCCGTCAGCCACCACTACGACGTCGGCAACGACTTCTACGAGATCGTCCTCGGCCCGTCCATGGTGTACTCCTGCGCCACCTGGGAGACCGACGACGGCACCACCACCCTCGAAGACGCCCAGCGCGACAAGCTCGACCTCATCTGCCGCAAGCTCGCCCTCGCGCCGGGGCAGCGCCTCCTCGACGTCGGCTGCGGCTGGGGCTCCATGGCCGTGCACGCCGCCCGCGAGTACGGCGTGCACGTCGTCGGCGTCACCCTCTCCCAGGAACAGGCCGCGTACGCCCGCAAACGCGTCGCGGAGGAAGGGCTGACCGACCGGATCGAGATCCGCGTCCAGGACTACCGGGACATCACCGACGGGCCCTACGACGCGATCTCCTCCATCGGCATGGCCGAACACGTCGGCGCCGACAAGTACCTGGAGTACGCCCGGAACCTGTACGCCCTCCTCCGGCCCGGTGGACGGCTCCTCAACCACCAGATCTCCCGGCGGCCGCAGTCCGACGAGAGCGCGTACTCCATCGACGGGTTCATCGACGCCTACGTCTTCCCCGACGGTGAACTCGCCCCCATCGGCACCACCGTCACCCAGCTCGAACGCGCCGGGTTCGAGGTCCGCGACGTGGAGTCCCTGCGCGAGCACTACAACCTCACGCTGCGCGCCTGGGTCGCGAACCTCGAAGCCCAGTGGTCCCGGGCCGTCGCCCTCGCCGGACCCGGCCGGGCCCGCGTGTGGCGCCTGTACATGGCCGCCTGCGCCCTCGGCTTCGAACGCAACCGCCTCGGCGTCAACCAGGTGCTCGCCGTGCGGACGCCGGAAGGGGGTGCCGCGGGGCTGCCGCTCAGGACCCGCACCTGGGGCGCCTGACCGCCCGCACGCCCGCGGGGCCCGTTCCGGGAAGGAACGGGCCCCGCGGTCTGCCGTGCCGGCGCCCCTACTCCGCCTTGATCGCGGCCAGCATGTTCAGCTTCGCCGCGCGCCGGGCCGGCCACATCGCGGCCAGCACGCCGACCGTGCCGGCCATCAGCAGGAAGACACCCATCCGGGCCCAGGGCAGGACCAGTTCGTACGTCGGCATCCGGGAGGCGACCAGTTCACCGGCCGCCCAGCCGAAGAAGACACCGAGACCGATGCCGAGGACACCGCCGAACAGGGAGATGACGAGGGATTCCAGACGGACCATCCGCTTGATGTTGCGGCGGTCGAGACCGATCGCACGGAGCATGCCGATCTCCTGGGACCGCTCGAAGACGGACATGGCCAGCGTGTTGATGACACCGAGGACGGCGACGATCACGGCCATGGCCAGCAGGCCGTACAGCAGGTTCAGCATCAGCGTGAACATCTGGGCGATGTCGTCGGAGAGGTCGTCACCGTCCTGGATCTTGATCGCCGGGTTGTCGCCGAGGGTCTTCGCCAGCCGGTCCTTGGCGGCGTCCGAGGCACCGGACGCCGTCTTCACCATGACCATCATGTCGGCCGGGCGGGTGTCGGCGGGCAGCCGCCGCTCCAGCGTCCGGTTGTCCAGGAGGATGCCCCGGATCAGCTCGTTGGCCTCGTAGACCCCGGCCACGGTCAGCTTCTGCCGCTCGCCGCCCTCGAAGCCGGCCGTGAACGACGTCCCGGCCTTCCAACCGTTGCGCCGCGCGGTCTCCGTGTCCACCACGACCTCGGAGCCGCCGACCTTGAAGTCCCCGTCGTCGACGGCGAACTTCGTCAGCTCGCCGATGGCGCCGCCGTTGACGCCGGTGACGTACTCCGTCTGTCCGTCGATACGGGACTCGGCGTTGCGCAGCGGCGAGACCGCCGTGACGCCCTCGGTGCCGGCGAGCTTCTTCTCCACGTCGGGGGAGAGGAAGTTGCCGTTGGCCATGGAGACGACGTAGTCCGCCTTGATGGAGTCGGCGGCCATCTTGCCGATCGCCGTCTGGAGGCTGCCCGCCATCACCGTCATGCCGGTGATCAGGGTGAGACCGATCATCAGGGCCGAGGCGGTGGCGGCGGTGCGGCGCGGGTTGCGCACCGAGTTCTGCCGGGCGAGCTTGCCGGAGACCCCGAAGACGCGCAGCACCGGGGCGGCGGCCGCGATCATCGGGCGGGACAGCAGCGGCGTCAGCACGAACACCCCGATGATCAGCAGCACCGCGCCGATCCCCATCGGGACCTGGCCGTCCGAGCCCTCCAGGGTCGTGGCGTACAGGACGGTGGCGACGCCCGCGCCGGAGAACAGCGCGCCGATCGTGTTCCGTACGACGAGGGACCTGGTCGTGGCCTTCGCGTGCACGCTGCTCATCGCCGCCACCGGCGGGATCTTCGCCGCGCGGCGGCCCGGCAGCCAGGCCGCCAGCATGGTGATCAGCACACCGACCAGCAGGGCGGTGGCGACCGTGCCGGGGGTGACCACGAGCGGGCCGTCGGGGATGGTCTCGCCGAGCGTGCTGATCAGGCCCCGCATCCCGGCGCCGATGCCGACGCCGACGGCCAGACCGGCGACCGCGGCGACCACGCCCACCACGAACGCCTCGATCAGCACCGTACGGGTCACCTGCCGGCGGGAGGCGCCCACCGCTCGCAGCAGGGCCAGCTCCTTGGTGCGCTGGGCGACCAGCATCGTGAAGGTGTTGGCGATGATGAACGTGCCCACGAACAGGGCGATGCCGGCGAAGACCAGCAGGCCGTTCTTCAGCCCGCTCATGGACGCGGCGATCTGGGTGGCCTGCTGGGAGGCGAGCTGCTCACCGGTGATCGTGGTGGCGAGGTCCTCGGGGACGACCTTGTCGATGGCCGACCGGAGCCGCTCCTGGCTGGTCCCGGGGGCCGCGGTCACGGTGATCTCGTCGTACGCGCCGGGGCTGTGGAACAGCTTCTGCGCGGTCGCCGTGTCGAACAGGGTGAGGCTGCCGCCGGCGGCGACGTTGCCGTCGTCCGTGCGGAAGACGCCGCTGACGGTGGGGCTGAGGACCGGGCCGTCGACGGACAGCCGGACGGTGTCGCCGACCTGGTACCCGGCGCGCTCGGCGGTCTTCGCGTCGATGGCGATCTCGTCCGGGCCGCTGGGCGCGCGGCCCTCCTCGATCGGGTACCGGGGGTCGTTCTCGCCCCAGTAGTTCCCGCCCTGGGACTGGAAGCCGCCGCCGATCAGCTTGCCGTCCTTGTCGGCGAGCGCGGTGAAGCCGGTGACGACCCCGGTCGCGGACTCGGCGCCGGGCACCTTCCCGACCTTCCTCAGCAGCTCCGCCGTCAGCTTCGGCTGCTCGGCGATCCGGTCGCCCTCGTCCGGGCGGTACGCCTGCTGGACCGCGACGTCCACCTGGTCGAAGCCCTTGGCGGAACTCTTCTGGTAGGCCTCCGAGATGGTGTTCGTGAAGACCAGCGTCCCCGACACGAAGGCGACGCCCAGCATCACGGCGAGCACGGTCATCAGGAGTCTGGCCTTGTGCGCGAGCACGTTGCGCAGGGCGGTACGGAACATGAAAGGGGTCCCTGTTCGGGGTCGGGTGGTGAGGTGGACGAGGTCGGCGGGCGCTGCCGCTCACCGAGGCGGGGCGAACGCCGCCGGGGGCCGGGCGAACGCTGCCGGTCACAGCACTAGCTGGTGCGGCCCTTGGCGTCGAAGCGCTTCATGCGGTCCAGGACGGAGTCCGCCGTCGGCTCGTACAGCTCGTCCACGATCCGGCCGTCGGCGAGGAAGATGACCCGGTCCGCGTACGCCGCCGCCACCGGGTCGTGCGTCACCATCACCACGGTCTGCCCGAGCTCCCGCACGGAGTTGCGCAGGAAGCCCAGGACCTCGGCGCCCGAGCGGGAGTCGAGGTTTCCGGTGGGCTCGTCGCCGAAGATGATGTCCGGCCGGGAGGCGAGGGCCCGCGCCACCGCGACGCGCTGCTGCTGGCCGCCGGAGAGCTGGGAGGGCCGGTGGCTCAGCCGGTCGGCGAGACCGATCATGCCGATCACGGTGTCCAGCCACTGCTTGTCCGGCTTGCGGCCCGCGATGTCCATCGGGAGGGTGATGTTCTCCAGCGCGGTCAGCGTCGGCAGCAGGTTGAACGCCTGGAAGATGAAACCGATCTTGTCCCGGCGGAGCTTGGTGAGCTGCTTGTCCTTCAGGGAGCCCAGCTCGGTGTCACCGATGCGCACGGACCCGGCGGAGAAGCTGTCCAGGCCCGCCACGCAGTGCATCAGCGTGGACTTGCCGGAACCGGAGGGGCCCATGATCGCGGTGAACTGGGCCTGCCGGAAGTCGACGGTCACCCGGTCCAGGGCGACGACCCGGGTCTCGCCCTGTCCGTAGACCTTCGACAGTTCCGTGGCACGGGCGGCCACGGCGGTGGCCCGGTCGGCGAGGGGAGTGGTGGTCACGGGTGGGAACTCCTGTCGGGGCGACGTCGTTCGGACGGTTCGGGGGATGTGCGCGGTGGGGACGGGGCCGTGTCCGGCGACGTTTCCAGCGCTGTCTCCATCGTCGCGACGCCGGGCCGCCGTGTAGTCAGCCGCTGTTCCGGTTCCGGGGGCAGACTTCTGACGGACGCAGGGGCGCGCCGTCATACCTGGGTATGACGGTCGACCCTGAG
>NZ_LIQX01000448.1 GCF_001418475.1 Streptomyces ossamyceticus
CCGGCCCTCCAGTTCGACAACTGGCAGTGGCTCTCCCTGACGCTGGCCGCGCCGGTCGTCGTATGGGGCGGGCTGCCCTTCCACCGGGCCGCCTTCACCAACCTCCGGCACGGCGCGGCCACCATGGACACCCTGGTCTCGCTCGGCACGCTGGCGGCCTTCGGCTGGTCCCTGTGGGCCCTGTTCCGGGGGCACGCGGGCATGCCGGGCATGCGGCACGGCTTCGAGTTCGGCGTGTCCCGCACGGCTGCCTCCTCGACGATCTACCTGGAGGTGGCCGCCGGGGTCGTGGCGTTCATCCTGCTGGGCCGCTACCTGGAGGCCCGCTCCAAGCGCCGGGCGGGCGCCGCCCTCAGGGCGCTGCTGCATCTGGGCGCCAAGGACGTCTCGGTGCTGCGCGAGGGCCGGGAGACCCGGATCCCCGTCGAGCGGCTGGTGGTCGGCGACCGGTTCGTCGTACGGCCCGGGGAGAAGTTCGCCACCGACGGCACCGTCGTCGAGGGCACCTCCGCCGTCGACGCGTCCCTGCTGACCGGGGAGTCCGTGCCGGTGGACGTGGGCGTCGGCGACGCCGTCACGGGCGCGACGGTGAACGCGGGCGGCCGGCTCGTCGTCGAGGCGACCCGCGTGGGAGCGGACACCCAGCTGGCGCGGATGGCGCGGCTGGTGGAGGACGCGCAGAACGGCAAGGCGGAGGTACAGCGGCTGGCCGACCGGATCTCCGCCGTGTTCGTGCCCGTCGTCCTGCTGATCGCGGTGGCCACGTTCGGCGCCTGGCTCGGCGTCACCGGCGACCCGACCGCCGCCTTCACCGCGGCCGTCGCGGTGCTGATCATCGCCTGCCCGTGCGCGCTGGGCCTGGCCACGCCGACCGCCCTCATGGTCGGCACGGGCCGCGGCGCCCAGCTCGGCATCCTCATCAGGGGCCCCGAGGTGCTGGAGTCCACCCGCCGCGTCGACACGGTCGTCCTGGACAAGACCGGCACGGTCACCACCGGCCGGATGACGCTCCAGAAGGTGTACGCCGCCGAGGGCGTCCCCGAGGAGGACGTCCTGCGCCTCGCGGGCGCCGTCGAACACGCCTCCGAACACCCGGTCGCACGGGCCGTCGCCGCGGGCGCCGAGGAGCGCCTCGGCACCCTGCCGCCCGTCGAGCGCTTCCGGAACGAGCCCGGAAAGGGCGTACACGGTCGTGTGGCGGGCCACGACGTGCAGGTGGGCCGGATCCACGACGGACCCCTCCCCGAGGCGCTCAGGGCCGCCAAGGAGGCCGCGGAGGACGAGGGGCACACGGCGGTCGTGGTGGTCCGCGACGGCACGGCGGTCGGTGTCCTCACCGTCGCCGACGCGGTCAAGGACACCAGCGCCGAGGCCGTCCGGCGGCTGCGGGCGCTCGGACTGACCCCGGTCCTGCTGACCGGCGACAACACACGGGTGGCCCGGTCCGTGGCCGCCGCCGTCGGCGTCGCCCCCGACCAGGTGATCGCGGAGGTGCTGCCGCAGGACAAGGTCGACGTCGTACGGCGGCTCCAGCGCGAGGGCCGCACGGTCGCGATGGTCGGGGACGGGGTCAACGACGCCGCCGCGCTCGCCACCGCCGATCTGGGGCTCGCCATGGGGACGGGCACGGACGCGGCGATCGAGGCGAGCGACCTGACGCTGGTCCGCGGCGACCTGCGGGTTGCCGCCGACGCCATCCGGCTGTCCCGCCGCACCCTGGCCACCATCAAGGGAAACCTGGTGTGGGCCTTCGGCTACAACGTGGCCGCGCTGCCGCTGGCCGCCGCCGGACTGCTGAACCCGATGATCGCGGGGGCAGCAATGGCCTTTTCGTCCGTTTTCGTGGTCACGAACAGCTTGCGACTCAGGGCATTTGCGTGACGACCGGGTAAAAGTCCCTCTAGAGTCCGGAAGCAGCCTCACATAAGCTCTTCACAAGGCTCGCGCATCTTCCTTACGCTGGGGCCTCGGTCGCCGTATCGGGTCTCTTGCGCATCTTCAGGACATAAGGCAAGAGACGCAGATCACAGTGGCGCGAACGTAACCAACGAAGGGGTTCGTGAGTCTAAGTTGGCGATGTCAGAAGCGTCTTGGGGGGCGCGACTGGCATCTGGGGATGTCTTGGGGGACGTTCCCGGAACTGCGTTGCCGGGGCACGTACCCGGGGAGCTTTGAGCGGCCCTCCCGTACGTACGCGTCCCGGCAGACCGCACCTCACCGCACGACAACTTCACATACGCAGGACGGACCCCGTCCTGCTCAGCGATTCAGGCGCTGGTCCACCAGACGCCCGGCCGGATCCCGTGGGGGGAATCCGCACCGGGACATGGGAAGGCGCCCTGCTCGCCGGCCCGTGGGGGGACCAGCGGCGCAGGGCGCCTTCTTTTTCGTGCCCAGAATGCGCTTTCCATGCCTGTGCGACGTCCTGTGCCCGTGTGGGCCGGGGAAGCCGAAAGGGGCGCGGGGAACCGGGCGAACGGCTCCCACACACCCCACGACGGAGAACGGTCTCCGGAGAACCCCTAGCGGGCCTCGACCGGAACGAAGTCGCGCTCGACGACGCCCGTGTAGATCTGGCGCGGACGACCGATCCGGGAACCCGGCTCCTTGATCATCTCGTGCCACTGGGCGATCCAGCCGGGCAGCCGGCCGAGGGCGAACAGGACCGTGAACATCTCGGTCGGGAAGCCCATCGCGCGGTAGATCAGACCCGTGTAGAAGTCCACGTTCGGGTAGAGGCTGCGCGAGACGAAGTAGTCGTCGGAGAGCGCGTGCTCCTCCAGCTTCAGGGCGATGTCCAGCAGCTCGTCGGACTTGCCGAGCGCGGAGAGGACATCGTGCGCGGCAGCCTTGATGATCTTGGCGCGCGGGTCGAAGTTCTTGTAGACCCGGTGGCCGAAGCCCATCAGACGGACGCCGTCCTCCTTGTTCTTCACCTTGCGGATGAAGGAGTCGACGTCACCGCCCGCGTCGCGGATGCCCTCCAGCATCTCCAGCACGGACTGGTTGGCGCCGCCGTGCAGCGGGCCCCACAGCGCGGAGATGCCGGCGGAGATCGAGGCGAACATGTTCGCCTGCGAGGAGCCGACGAGGCGGACCGTGGAGGTCGAACAGTTCTGCTCGTGGTCCGCGTGGAGGATGAGCAGCTTGTCGAGGGCCGAGACGACGACCGGGTCGAGCTCGTACTCCTGGGCGGGGACCGAGAAGGTCATGCGCAGGAAGTTCTCGACGTAGCCCAGGTCGTTGCGCGGGTAGACGAACGGGTGACCGATCGACTTCTTGTACGCGTAGGCCGCGATCGTCGGGAGCTTCGCGAGCAGACGGATCGTGGAGAGGTTGCGCTGCCGCTCGTCGAACGGGTTGTGGCTGTCCTGGTAGAACGTCGACAGGGCACTGACCACGGAGGACAGCATCGCCATCGGGTGGGCGTCCCGGGGGAAGCCCCGGTAGAAGTTCTTGACGTCCTCGTGCAGCAGCGTGTGCTGGGTGATCTCGTTCTTGAAGGTGGAGAGCTCGTCCACCGTCGGCAGCTCGCCGTTGATCAGCAGGTAGGCGACCTCCAGGAACGTGGAGCGCTCGGCCAGCTGCTCGATCGGGTAGCCGCGGTAGCGGAGAATGCCCGCCTCGCCGTCAAGATAGGTGACGGCGGATTTATAGGCGGCGGTGTTCCCGTAACCGCTGTCCAGGGTGACCAGACCGGTCTGGGCCCGGAGCTTCCCGATGTCGAAGCCCTTGTCGCCGACGGTGCTGTCGATCACCGGGTAGGTGTACTCGCCGTCGCCGTACCGCAGTACTACAGAGTTGTCGCTCACGTCTTCCCTCACCGACGTAGTGCCTCATCTTCGAGGTGCCCTGACTGTCTCTACCATCCCCCAATTGGCTCAGGAGAGTGCACTCGGGGTCGACCATCGGGCCTATCGGCGGCACTGAGTGCCGCCAACTTGCTCATCCTGCCCGCTCCGTCCGGCATCTGGAAGGGCTGTGTGACCTTTGCGACTCATTTGATCGATCAAATTTCACTCACGTGACGCCGGGGAGTCGCGAGAGGGCCCCTCGATCGGTCCCCTCCCTAGATCCTGGGGGCTACAGGGTCCGGGGCGCGAGCCGGAAGTCGAGGGCCGTATACCGCCGCCCCGCGGACACCGTGCGCACCGCCTGACCGAGGGCCTTGCGGGAGCCGACGAGGACGACCAGTTTCTTCGCCCGGGTCACCGCTGTGTAGAGCAGATTGCGCTGGAGCATCATCCAGGCGCCGGTGGTGACCGGGACGACCACCGCCGGGTACTCGCTGCCCTGGGAGCGGTGGATGGTCACCGCGTAGGCGTGCGCCAGTTCGTCCAGCTCGTCGAACTCGTACGGCACCTCCTCGTCCTCGTCGGTGAGGACCGTCAGGCGCTGGTCGACCGGGTCGAGCGCGGTCACCACGCCGACGGTGCCGTTGAAGACGCCGTTGGCTCCCTTCTCGTAGTTGTTGCGGATCTGGGTGACCTTGTCGCCGACGCGGAAGACCCGGCCGCCGAACCGCTTCTCGGGCAGGTCGGGGCGGGCCGGGGTGATGGCCTGCTGCAACAGGCCGTTGAGGGTGCCGGCGCCGGCCGGGCCGCGGTGCATGGGCGCGAGCACCTGGACGTCCCGGCGGGGGTCCAGACCGAACTTGGCCGGAATCCGACGGGCCGCCACATCCACCGTGAGCCGCCCGGCGGCCTCCGTGTCCTCCTCGACGAAGAGGAAGAAGTCCTTCATGCCGTCGGTGACCGGGTGGTGCCCGGAGTTGATCCGGTGCGCGTTGGTCACCACACCGGACTGCTGGGCCTGCCGGAACACCTTGGTGAGGCGGACCGCGGGGACGGGACCGCCGTCGGCGAGCAGATCGCGCAGGACCTCGCCGGCGCCGACACTGGGCAGTTGGTCGACGTCCCCGACGAACAGCAGGTGCGCGCCCGGGGGTACCGCCTTCACCAGCTTGTTGGCGAGGAGGAGGTCCAGCATGGACGCCTCGTCGACGACCACCAGGTCGGCGTCGAGGGGACGGTCCTTGTCGTAGGCCGCGTCGCCGCCGGGCTTCAGCTCCAGCAGGCGGTGGACGGTGGACGCCTCGGCGCCGGTCAGCTCGGCGAGGCGCTTGGCGGCGCGGCCGGTGGGGGCGGCGAGGACGACCTTGGCCTTCTTGGCGCGGGCCAGCTCCACGATCGAGCGGACCGTGAAGGACTTGCCGCAGCCGGGGCCGCCGGTCAGCACGGCCACCTTCTCGGTGAGCGCGAGCCGGACGGCGGCCTCCTGCTCGGCGGCCAGCTCCGCGCCCGTACGGCCCTTGAGCCAGGACAGTGCCTTGTCCCACGCCACGTCACGGAAGCCGGGCATGCGGTCCTCGTCGGTACGCAGGAGGCGCGACAGCTGGGCGGACAGGGACAGTTCGGCACGGTGGAAGGGGACCAGGTAGATGGCGGTGACCGGGTCCGAGCCGGGGTCGGGGCCGGGGACCTTCTCCCGTACGACGCCAGGCTCGCCCGACTCCTCGTCCGGCTGGGCGAGTTCGGCCAGGCACTCGATGACGAGGCCCGTGTCGACCTGGAGGAGCTTGACCGCGTCGGCGATCAGGCGTTCCTCGGGGAGGAAGCAGTGGCCCTGGTCGGTGGACTGCGAC
The DNA here is from genome assembly GCF_001418475.1 of Streptomyces ossamyceticus. Lineage (GTDB taxonomy): Bacteria > Actinomycetota > Actinomycetes > Streptomycetales > Streptomycetaceae > Streptomyces > Streptomyces ossamyceticus. Next base: position 5,645 of record NZ_LIQX01000448.1, read on the forward strand.
AGGGCGTACTGGAGGCCCGCCTTGACGCGCTCCGGGCTGTCGTGCGGGATGCCGACGGACTGGGCGATCCGGTCGGCGGTGAGGAAGCCGATGCCCCAGACGTCGGCGGCGAGGCGGTAGGGCTGGTTCTTCACGACTCCGATCGAGGCGTCGCCGTACTTCTTGTAGATGCGCACGGCGATGGACGTGGACACCTCGACGGTCTGGAGGAAGAGCATCACCTCCTTGATCGCCTTCTGTTCCTCCCAGGCGTCGGCGATCTTCTTCGTGCGCTTGGGTCCGAGGCCGGGGACCTCGATGAGGCGCTTCGGCTCCTCCTCGATGATCTTCAGGGTGTCGGTCCCGAAGTGCTGGGTGATGCGGTCGGCGAAGACCGGGCCGATGCCCTTGACCAGGCCGGAGCCGAGGTATCTGCGGATGCCCTGGACGGTGGCCGGCAGGACGGTGGTGTAGTTCTCCACGGTGAACTGCTTGCCGTACTGGGGGTGGGAGCCCCACACGCCCTCCATCCGCAGGGACTCGCCGACCTGGGCGCCGAGGAGCGCGCCGACGACGGTGAGGAGGTCGCCGGCGCCGCGGCCGGTGTCCACGCGGGCGACCGTGTAGCCGTTCTCCTCGTTGGCATACGTGATGCGCTCCAGCACGCCTTCGAGCACGGCGAGTCGGCGCTCACCGGTCCCCGTCTGATTCGCCACCATGATCCGACGCTACCGCCCCGGTCCGACAACGCCGTCGGCTCACCGCGAACACCCCTCTTGACTTTCCTTCCGGCCTGTCACTACGGTCTCGCAGAATTTCGAACAGTGTTCGCAATATCGAACATATCGAACCGCCGCATGAGTGCCCGACGGAGGACTCTCTATGCGTTACCGCCTCAGACGCAGCCGCGCCCTCGCCGCCCTGTGCGGCTCGGTGCTGTCCATCAGTCTGCTGTCCGCCGGGCCGGGTGCGACGTCCGCGCAGGCCGCCGACGACCCCAACGCCGTCGCCCTCGACAAGGACGCGATCCTCGCGGCCAACCAGCTCGACGAGCCCCAGTGGTACAAGGACAACATCCCGTTCCTCGACACCCCCGACAACGACATCGACGACGTCTACTACTACCGGTGGAGCACCTTCAAGCGCGCGCTGCGCTACACGGTGCCGGGCACGGGGTACGTGTCGACCGAGTACGACGTCCCGATCGGTTACGCCGGGAACCCGTACACCGCGCTCCCGGACGCCACCGGCTACCACCTGCTGGACGGCCGCTGGCTGCACAACCGCGACTACGCGGGTGACTACCTGGACTTCTGGCTGCGCGGGGCGGGCAACCCGGGCGTACGGAACTTCAGCGAGTGGATCACGAGTGCCGCGTACCAGCGGTACCTGGTCACCGGGGACGCCGCGCAGATCAAGTCCGAGCTCCCCCACCTCATCGCGCTGTACAAGCGGTGGGACTCCAACTTCAACACCGACATCACGGTCAACGGCACGCAGTCCACCAGCGACCTCTTCCACCAGAGCCCGTTGTCCGACGCCACGGAGTACACCGAGACGTCGATGCACAGCAGCAACTGGTTCAGCGGCGGCCGCGGCTACCGGCCCACCATCAACGCGTACATGTACGCCGCCGCCCAGGCGATCAGCAAGATCGCCACCATGAACGGCGACACGGCGACCGCGAACGACTACGACGCCAAGGCCACACAGCTCAAGTCGGCCGTGCAGAACTCCCTGTGGGACCCGCAGCGCAACTTCTTCATGCAGGTCTACAACACGGACAGCACCAACGGCACCCTGAAGCAGACCAGGACGACCTGGCGGGAGCTGATGGGCTACGCCCCCTGGGCGTTCAACCTGCCGGACGCGCAGTACTCGTCGGCGTGGAAGTACCTGAACGACCCCAAGCGGTTCAAGGCGCCGTTCGGGCCCACGACGCTGGAGCGGGTGCACGACTTCGAGGCCGAGCAGGCCACCGTCAACCACGCGAACATCTTCAGCGGGTCCACGGCCTCCAACGGCAAGTACGTCGGCCAGATCGACTTCGACGACAGTTACGTCACCTTCACCGTGGACGCACCCGGCGCCGGGACCTACCCCGTGACCGTGCACTACGCCAACGGCACGTCCGGCACGTCGACCCACAAGCTGATCGTGAACGACGACACCGCGAACCCGATCACGGTCAGCTACGCGCCCACCGGGGCGTGGCAGAAGTTCTCCGAGACGCAGTCCGTGACCGTGCAGGTCCCCCTGAAGGCCGGGGCCAACACGCTGAAGTTCGCCAAGGGCTCGAGCTTCGCCGAGATCGACCGGATCACCGCGAACCCGTACTTCAACTACCAGGCGATACCCGCCCAGCAGAAGCGCGACGACGCCAACTGCTGCCACTGGAACGGTCCGAGCTGGCCGTTCCAGACCAGCCAGGTCCTGACCGGTCTCGCGAACCTGCTCCAGGACTACCCCGCGCAGAGCTTCGTCACCAAGACCGACTACCAGACGATGCTGGCCCAGTTCGCCGACCTCCAGCACAAGGACGGCAAGCCCTACATCGCCGAGGCCGCCAACGGTGACACCGGCGAGTGGATCTACGACGGGTTCAACTTCAGCGAGCACTACAACCACTCCAGCTTCAACGACCTGGTGCTCACCGGTCTGCTGGGCATCAAGCCGCAGGCGAACAACACGCTGGTGCTGAAGCCGCTGGTCCCTTCGGGCTGGGACTGGTTCGCGGTGGAGAGCCTCCCGTACCACGGCCACACTTACTCGATCCGCTGGGACCGGGACGGCTCGCACTACGGCAAGGGCAGCGGGCTGCAGATCTTCCAGGACGGCGTGCGCATCCACCAGTCCTCGACGGTCGGCAACACCACCGTGAACGTGGCCGCCCCCGTCACCCCGGCGCAGCCCCCGCGGCTGATGAACGTGGCGGCCAACCCGCTCACCGCCGAGCAGGACTGGCTGGGCCGCACGATCACCCAGCCCTACCCGAAGGCCTTCGCCTCCTACACCAACACCGTCTCCAACGGCCCGCACTGCCACAGCGGCCAGACCTGCAAGCCGACCACCTTCGACGCCCCGCTCCGGGCGACGGACGGCTGGATCCGCTACGACAAGATCCCCGACGACCGGTGGACCAACTCCGGCTCGCCGAACGCCACCGACCACCTCGGCGTCGACTTCGGGGCGCCCCGCAAGATCAACGAGGTGAAGTTCTACACCTACGACGACGGCGCGAACATCCGCGTCCCGGCGAGCTACACCGTCCAGTACCTCAAGGACGGGGCCTGGGTGAGCGTCCCGAGCCAGACCAAGAGTCCATCGGCGCCGGCCGCGAACAACGCCAACGAGGTGACCTTCCCGACGATCACCACGTCCCAGTTCCGGGTGGTCTTCACACCGCAGGCGGGCAAGTTCGTCGGCGTGACCGAGCTGGAGTCCTGGTACCCGGAGACACCGCGGGTGAAGATCGTCAACAAGAACAGCGTCCTGGAGCTCGGGATCACCGGTTCCTCGATCGCCGCGGGTGGCGCCGTCCAGCAGCAGAGCGCCAGTGACAGCGCCAACCACTGGTGGAAGATCGTCCCGGCCGAGAACGGCTACTACAAGATCTTCAACACCAACAGCGGTCAGGTCCTCGGCGTCAAGGACGCGTCCAAGACCGCCGGCGCGGCGGCCTTGCAGTGGGGGGACACGCTGACCGGCGACCATCTGTGGTCGATCGTCGACGCCGGTGGCGGCTACGCCAAGATCGTCAACAAGAACAGCG
>NZ_LIQX01000449.1 GCF_001418475.1 Streptomyces ossamyceticus
CGAGGGACAGGTACGGCGTGCGGATGCGGGACCAGCCGCCGGAGGTGTCACCGGCCACGGCCAGGCCGGGCAGTTCGGGCGCGATGGCGCAGGCGGCGAGGACCGCTTCGGGGGCGATGTCGCCGAGGGCCATCTTCGCGGAGGCTTCGTCGTTGACGCGGTGGCAGACCCGGCCGGTGAGCTGGGCGCGGAGCATGGTGGCGCCCTTGCCCAGTTCGGCGCCGAAGCGCTGCCCGCACACCTCCAGGTAGATGCCGGCGGCGCGGCCGAGTTGGGCGAGGCGGATGAGCTGGGTGACCATCTCGTCCCGCCGTTCCTCGTCCTTCTTCGTGGCGACGAGGAAGAGTTCGGCCACCTCGTCGACGAACAGCACGATCGGTACCGGGCGTTCGCTCTCGGGCAGGCCCCAGATGTCGGAGGTGATCTCCTCGTCGGGGGTGTCCGGGGCGATGCCTTGCCGGGCCTTGATCAGGTCGTATCGGTCCTCCATTTCCTTGACGAGTACGGGCAGCAGGTCGGCCGCCTGCTCGGGATCGGTGGCGAGGGCGGAGAGCCGGGAGGCGAACGGCGCCAGCTCCACACCCCGCTTGCAGTCGATACCGACCAGCGCGACGGACTGCCGGGCGAGCCCGGTGATCAGATGGCGCAGGTACATGGACTTCCCCGAAAGCGTGGCGCCGAGGGTGAGCTGGTGGGGAATGGTGCGGTAGTCGCGTACGAACGGGGTCGCATCTTCCCGCAGCGCCACGGGCACCTTGAGGAACTCGGCAGCGGCTTTCCGGGGCATCCGCACGTTCCGCAGCACGTCGAAGCCGACGAGTCGCAGTTCGACCACGCCCGGCTTGACCGTCTTCACGTACACGGCGTGAACGCCCCAGGCGTGCCGCAGCCGCTCGGCCGAGGCGGCGACGTCCGCCGGTTCCTGGCCCGGAGCGAGCCGGAGGCGAAGCCGCAGCCCGGCCGAGGTGGGCCGGATGATCCCCCGGCGAGGCGGGACCGGCCGGACCTCGCGGCGAGTGGTGGCCTTGACGGCGAGGACCCGCAGCCGGGACGGCGCCACGGTCAGCCCGCACGCCTCCATGACCGAGCCGTACGTCCCGAGGAGCCGGACGGTGGATATCGGCAGGCCGACCGTGGGCCAATACAGGCGGGGATGCCTGGCCCGGGTGTAGGCGGCCCCGCCGCCGAGTGCGGCGAGGGGACCACCCACCTCCAGAAGTGTCACCAGATCGGACATCAGGCGGTGGCCCCCATGGCGGCCGGGAAGGCGGCCGGAGTCACGGCGGCGGCGCGGAAGGCGATGCCGTGCCGCTGCTGGCCGTTGAACACCGACTCCCACGGCCGGGCGACCAGCCCCGGCAGCGAGACCGGCGCCCCCAGCGCCAGCCCCTCGGCCACACCACCCTCAGGGACCGTGACCTTGAACAGCGACGACTCCCCGTCCTCGATGTAGACGACGCCGATCGTCATCAGCGCCTCCCCGCTGACGGCATCCTTGGCGATCTCGCCCGTCTGCCGGTCCCGGACCTTGGGCTCGGGAGCCTCCGTCAGCAGGATCGTCGCGGCCGAGGTCTCAACACGAATGGTACGCAAGG